>JAPLOD010000686.1 GCA_026692735.1 Planctomycetota bacterium
ATCGGCGCCGCCGGCTTCCAGCCAGCGCTGCAGGCCGAAGAACGCCTGTCCGGGATCGCAGGACTGCGCGAGATTCCACAGCACGTCGCGGCTTTGGCCGGCAAGGAGCGGCTTCAGAGTGGGGCGCTGGCATAAGGCCGTCCATCCGGCTTTCGCGGCGCCAATGTTGTGGAAGCCCAGCGCCTGCCACTCGCCATCGGACAGCTCCTCAGGGCGTTTAGCCGCCAGCGCTGCGATAATGCCGTCCGCGTCCCCGTTCATGCGCTCATTGTAGTTTGAAACGGCGAAATTCACAGCAGAACGGCAGGCGATGACGCACCGGCTCATTGTGCCCGGTGCGCCACCATTCCTGCCTTTCCCCCCGCTTGGACCGCGAGTACGTGCGTCAGTTAGGTCTTAGATGAATCGGCAGTCCAGCGCCGCGAATGCAATAAAAAATCGAACTCTTCGTGGGCGGCGCAGGCTAAAACCGGTACCATCCGAGAAGCAACGAGATTCCACTGGAGCCGTAGCGAGTGCGCGCGCCAACGCTGCAGGAGTACCGTGAGAGGCCAGCGCATCCCGCGCGCCGCGAAGGCGGCCTGCGCGCCCGCGGCGCATTCGCCAGGAGCTCGCAGCCCGGTACGCCGCTGCTCTCGATAGTCACCGTGGTGTACAACGGCCAGGCGACGCTGGAGCGCACTCTTCGCAGCGTGCTCGGGCAGACATATCCGAACATCGAACACATCATCATTGATGGCGGCTCGACCGACGGCACACTGGAGATCGTGCAGCGGTACGACGACCAACTGGCCTATTGGCTCAGCGAACCGGACGCGGGCATATTCGACGCGATGAACAAGGGCGTCGCCCTGGCCGGCGGCGCGTATATCGCCATCCTCAACGCCGACGACTACTACGCCCCTCAGGCCGCGGAACGGGTCGTGAGCGCGGTCAACAAGGAACACAGCGACGTTGTGTTCACCGATTACGTGTTCGTCGCGGACGACATCCACATGGAGGGGCCCGTGACGGCGACGCTGCGTCTGACGCGCGGCATGACGCTGTCCCACCCCGGCATGTTCGTCAGCAAAGAGACCTACGAGAAGCACGGCCTGTATGCGCTGGACTACACGTACGCCTCGGACCTCGACTTCGCCTTGCGGCTGTTCCTCGCGCGCCTGAGGTTCACGAAAGTCGCCGAGCCGCTCGCGTACTTTGTCAGCGGGGGCACCGCTGAGCGGCATCTGTGCCGCGCCAGCGTCGAGGCAATAGCCATCATCAAGGAGCAGGCCGGGCTGCTGAGCGCGCTGCCCTATATGCTGATGTTCGCGAAGCGCGTCTGCTTGCGTGGCACGAACTGGTGCGTCCGGACGCTGCTGGGACGGCGCGCCTGCCTATGGGTGAAGCGCGGATACTATGGCGGGCTGAAAGGGTTCAAGGAACAAACGGCGCAGCAGTAAGAGACCGTCTCCTCATCGTGATGCTTCGCGCAGGAAAAGCCGCACTGGGACTTCGCTCAGATCAAGCACTTCCCGCAGGCGCGCGGAGAGGAAGCGCTGGTACTTCTTATCTATCTTGTCAGCGTGCCGGCAGTGAATGACGAACGTCGGCGGACGAATGGCGACCTGCACCCCGTACAGAAGCCGCGGCTTGCGGCCCTTGCACGTGGGCGGCTCGTGCTCGTATTCGGCGCGCTCAATGGCCTTGTTCAAGGCCGGCGTCGGCACCCGCGTGTTGGCCTGGCGGTACAGATCGAGCGCCACGTCGAGCGTCTGCCAGCAGCGCGTGCCGGTGATGGCGCTGGTGAAGGCGACCGGCGCGTGGCGCAGCGTGGGCAGGCGCCCTTCGAGGTACTTCACGTAGTCGCCCGTGCGGACGCCCTTGTGCTCATCCCACTTGTTCACCACGATCAGGCACGGCTTGTTCTCGTCGAGAATGAGGTCGGCGGTCTTGCGGTCGGTGGTGCTCACGCCATCGCGCGCGGCCAGCATCAGCAGCACCACGTCGCAGCGGCGGATAGCGCGCTCGGTCCGTACCTGCGCGAAGAACTCAACCGGCCCTTCGGGCTCCTTCGTGCGGCGCAGCCCGGCCGTGTCCACAAGGCAGAAGCGCTGCCCGTCTTTCTCCACGAGCACGTCCACGGAGTCCCGAGTCGTCCCGGGAACCGGCGACACGATGGTCCGGTCTTCACGCGCCAGAGCGTTGCAGAAGCTGCTTTTGCCGACATTGCGGCGGCCGACCACTGCCAGCCGGGGAAGGTTCTCCCACGTCTGAGCGTCCCCGTCCGCCGCGGCATCGGCGGGCGCAGGGAGGTGCGCCGCGATGGCTTCCTCCAGGTCGTCCAACCCCAGCCGGTGCACGGCGGACGTGGCTACGATCGGCTCGATGCCCAGCGCGGAGAACTCTCCGACCGTGAGCTGCGCCGTCTTGCCTTCGCTCTTGTTCGCGGCCACCAGCAAGGGACGGTTGAGCTGTCGCAGGCGCGCCGCCACCTCACGGTCCATCGGCGTCAGGCCCTCCTGGCAATCCACAACCAGCACCAGCACCGTGGCGGCGTGAACGGCCTTCTGAATCTGGTCCTCGATGGCCGCGGACAGGTCCCGCCTGTCAACGACGCCCAGCCCGCCGGTGTCCATCAGGTCGCAGGGCTTGCCTTCGAAGACGACCGGGTGCAGCACGCGGTCTCGCGTGGTGCCCGGACGGCCATCGGTGATCGCGATCTCGCGCTTAAGCAGAGCGTTAAAGAGGCTGGACTTGCCGACATTGGGGCGGCCCACCAGCGCCACCGTAGGGTACAGACTGCGCACCGCGCCCGGTTTGCCGGTGCCGGCGGCAGGAACGACGGGCGTGTCAGGCCGTGTGCGGGCGTGGTGATCGCTTCGTTTCCATCCCATAGCGAACACCATTGTAACCGTGGAGAGACGCCGGAACAACAGGCTGAACGGAGGGCGTCACCGCCGGGGCTGCTGCGTGCGCCGCTGCGTTTTGCGGGCTCTGAGCTGCTCCAGCACATCGTACGTGACACGCAGCGTGCCGTTGACGCCCGAGCCGAGCTCTATCATCATGCCGCCGCGGCCCGCCTCGCCGTGGAAATCGCTGCCGCCCGAGACGGCCAGGTCGTATTGTTTCGCCAGGCGGGCGCACAGTGCGGTCTGCTCGGGCGTATGAGTGCTGAAATACACCTCAATGCCGTCCAGCCCTTTGCCCTTGAGCTCCGCCACGACCGCTTCGGTCTCCTCGTGGCTCTTGGCCAGCAGATACGGCGGGTGAGCCAGGATTGCCAGACCCGCGGCGGAATGGATCTGTGCAATGGACTCCTCGGGGTCGGCCACAAAGCGCGGCTCGTACGCGGGGCGGCCCTTGGCCAGATACGTGTCGAAGGCCGCCTGCTTGTGCGGCACGTACCCCTTCTTGATCATCACCGCGGCGATGTGCGGCCGGCCCACACTCTTGGTGCCCGAGCCGATGATGCTGCCGTCGCTGGCCAGGCGCGCCTCGGCCTCGACTTCCTCCAGCGTGATGGCGAAGCCCAGTTGGTTGAGCTTGCTGATGATCTGGGGATTCCGAGCCATGCGGCCGTCGGACAACTGCTTCAGGAACGCGCGAAAGCTTTGGTTCTGCGGGTCAATGAACAGCCCGAGCATGTGCATGGCGCCCGTGGGGTAGTCCACGGAAATCTCGACGCCCGAGACCGTCTCGATCCCGTGCGTCCGGCCGGCGGTGTGGAACATGCCCAGACCGACGATGGTATCGTGGTCTGTCAGCGCAAGAGCCTTCAACCCCAGTTGCTTTGCGTGCTCAACCAGTTGCGCGGGGGTCAGGCGCCCATCGGAGGCGGTGGAGTGGCAGTGCAGGTCAATCAGGTCGCTGAACAATGTGCAATCCTCGTTGTGCCGCCCCCTTCGGCATTCTCCTATCTACGCGGCGGCGTTGATCCTGCAAATGAATACACCCCCTCCCCCACGAGTGTCAGGCGGAACGACCCGGAAAGTTTTCCCCCTGCCAGAAGCGTCTGAATCTCCCGCACGGCGGCGTCCGGCGGCCGGAGAAGTGTCAGTTCCCCCTCGTCAACGCGCGTGACGCGCCCGCGGTTGCCGGAGACAGGACCTTCGTACCACAGGTAGATGCGCCGATGATCCGGCAACCTGTGCAGCGTGACGCTCTGGGTCGCGACGCGATCCGCCGGGTCGCGAGACACCAGCGGGAATTCGTCGGCCGGCGTCGCAAAGGCCTTCAGCACCGGGTCGTCGTCGCTGGTGCCCGCATCGAGTTGCAGGAGCAGGTCGTAGTGGTCGGCATGGCCGAGCCAGTCCGTGTGATGAAGGACGACGAAGCGCACGAACGCGATTAGAGAGCAGGGAACGGGGATTGGAAAGCAGAAAATGAGACGCGGAGAATGAAAGTTCTATCTCCTCCTGTTCACCCTCATTTCGTGTCCAGGAGAATCTTCTGGTCCATCAACGAATCAATGCGGTTGCAGAAGGTCTTGAAGGCCTCGTACTCCCCGACGGGAACGCGCTGCTGCGTGAGGACGAAATCCTCCTGGATGGTCAGCGTGTCGTCCTTGCGGCTGAGCTTGCGCGAGTACGTGGCGAACGGCGCCGTAATGGCGGCTTCGTCGGGCAGCGACGCGACCTTGAGCCCCTTGTCCAGTTCGTACACGATCCGGGTCTGGCGCGACCACGGGAAGTGCAGCTCCAGGTCGTAGCGGCGCTTGGTCTCGGACGCATACCGCGACAGGCCCAGGGGATCGAGCGCCGCGGGCAGGGCTTTTCGCTCGCCGCTCTGCGTCGTCAGCACCGGCACTTTCAGGCTGGCGTTCATCCACATCGGTCCCTGATCGCCCGGCGGGGCCAGTTCCAGCTTCTCCACTTCGGCGCCGTTGAAGCGCTTGGCGGCAAATTCCTTCATGTAGCGCTCATACTGGCCCGGCGTCTCCGCCAGCTCGCGGTATCCGGCCGCGAACTGCCCGTGGCGGACGTCGCGGATGGTGAGCGTGCCGGAACCGTTGCGTTCCACACGGGCGGTGAACTGCTGCTCCACGAGGTTTTCCGCGGGCGTGCCGGCGGGAATGCGCATGAACTTGCCGCCGGCCTGGTCAACCACCAGCACCTGCGCGGTCTGATCCACGTAGGGCACTTCAGTGAGGCGGTGGAAATCCGTGGTGCCGTCAACCCAGTAGTCCCGCCCCTGACACTGCGGCACGTACGCGATACAGTGGTTGAACAGGTTCGGCAGCGGCAGCGAATCGGGGGGCACGGCGCCGGCATTGACGGTGCGGAGCAGCACGAGACTGCAGTCCATGCCCGCGATCTTCAGCAGCGCGGCGAGCAGGGCGGCGGTGTCCTTGCAGTCGCCGTAGCGTGCCTTGAAGGTTTCGACGACCCTGTGCGGCCTGTAGCCGTTGCGGCCGAACTCAATGCCCAGGTAACGGATATTGCGGATGACCCAATCGTGGATAACGCGCAGCTTGTCGGTCGGGGTCTTGCAGTCGCGGGTCAAAGCCGCGACCTCCTGGCGCATCTCGGCGTTGCTGGCGAGCTGGTCCTGGGCGAGATTCCAGTACCACTGTCCCACTTCCTGCCACGAACGCATCGTGGTCACCTGCAGGAGCACCAGTTGGTCAACCACCGGCGGCATGCCGCGCTCCTGCTGCACGCCCGGTGTGTCGTTCAGCTCCCACTTGAGCACCTCGCGCCGGGGATCCTTCGCGTCCAGGCGTTCGGGGCGGATCGTCGCGTTGAAGGTCCTGGTCTGGATGTTCAGGCTTTTGGGAAAATCCAGCACGTACTGGCTCTTGATGGTCGGCTGATCGTCGCTGAGGTAGAAAACGCCCGCGAAGTAATCGCCGTAGATGTTGTCGCCGGTATCGCGGATGGTGTACTGCAGGTCCACGGTCGCGCCCGGCGCCAGGTCCTGGAACACGACCTGCTTGAGATGCTGCTCATCGTAGATCCGCGTCTGCACGCCCATGGCGGCGGAGGTCGTACGGTCATGGACCTCGGCGCGCGCCAGCTCGCGTCCGTCCGGCGTGATCACGGCGGCCTTGAGGATGTCCACGACCTGCCGGCTGGGTTCGTAGTAGATGACGTGCTGGCTCAACTCCTGCAGCCCGGCGGGACGCAGCAGTCTCCCGATGCGGTGGACCATGCGGCTGCAACTGCCGTTGTCGTTCACGCGCACGACTTCCTGGTTCAGGATGTTGACGATGTTGTCGGCGGGATAGGCGTCCTGCTTCGGCGCAGGAAGGTCCTTCAGGGCGATATCGTAGGGCGCGAAGAACCTCTGTTCCGAGCCGGGAGCCGTGTCCAGCGCGGCCAGGTAGTCCTTCACCTGCGGCGAATTCGGCTTGATCCGCAGGACTTCACGGTAGAGTTCCACCGCCTGCGGCGGGCGGCCGGCGTGATGCCAGGCGAGCGCCAGCGCGCCCAGCAGGTCGGGGTTCTCCGGCGCCCAGCGGCGCGCGTCCTCAAGAAGCTGCGTCGCGCGCTGCTCGTCTCCGGCACGCGCGAACTGCCTGGCCACGGCCAGCACCGCCGCCACGCTGAACGGCTGGCCGGGCAGCCCCGCGGCAGCGAATTCCGCGGCCCCGCGGTCGTTGTCCTGCGCGACCAGTTCCTCAGTCCACAACTGCCGCACCTGAGGATCGCCGCCACAGCAGGACAGCGCCTTCTGCAGCGTGGTCCGCCGCGCGCTCTGCGACGGCTCAAGCTCCACCAGCCGCTGCCACCCTTCGGCCCGATACGGATGGCGCTCAACGAACGCGCGCGCCAGCAGCCACGCTTCGCCGCGGCTGTTGTTCTGTCCGACACCCTCTCGGGCCGCGAACGTCCGCGCGCCGCGCCGGGAAGAAGGCCCGGCCGGGTTCTGCCCGGCGAGCGCATTGGCCAGCGTCAACGCGGCCAGGCCCATCTTGTCCGTCCCGAACCTGGCCAGTTCCTGCCGCGCGTAATCGGACGCGATGAGGTACAGGCCGCTCTCTTCGGCCAGGAGAGCCAGTTGGTCCAATGCCGCGGGCATGTCGGGATGCGCCGCCCACACGGCTTCGGCCGCCTGGCGGGCCTCGTTGCTGTCCTCGGAGAGGGACGCGAGCGCCAGACGCAGATACGGACAGCGCGGCGCCAGCGCCGCGGCCCGCGCCAGTTGCCTGGCTCCGGGCGGGTTCTCCTTGTCGCCGAACTTATGGGCGTCGAGCAGTATGCCGCACGCGCCCAGCAGGGAGACGTCCTCGGGGTTCTTCTGCAGCGCTTCCTGCAGAACAGGGAGCAACCCCAGGTCGCACTCGGGCGGCTTCCCGGCGGGCGTGGCGCTCGCCGCTCCACCGGCGGCGCGGCCTTGCTTTCCCTGAGTGCAGGCTGCCAGGGCTTCGGCGGACTCATCGAAAAGCAGTCCCGCCGCGGTCCCCCCCGAAGGCGCGCAGAAGCGCACGCAGAACGCCCACTCAATGCCCTCCACGACGCCGGTCTTCACCAGCACCTGGTTCCATCCCTGATGCAGGTAGACCGGGACGGCCAGCTTGCCCTGGCCGAAATCGTTGTACTGTTCCACGGAGCCGACGAGCGCGTCGTTGACCCAGACCGCGCACGCGCCCGCACAGCCCACCCGCAGCACGCGGAAGCCGGCGTCCGGCGCTTTCACGAAACAGACCGCGTACGCGAGCACGTGCGTCTTCGGCTCGAAGAGCTCCGCCATGTGCATGCGGCCGTCGCAGGGGTCGAGCGCGGGCCGGAACCAGCTCACCTGGCGATTGCGGCCGGGCATGGGCTTTTCAAAACTGACGCCGCGTTCAGGCTCATAGGCCACTGCAAAGCCGGCGTTATCGCGGTTGTCGAACGGTCCGGCCAGCGCCCAGCGCGTCACGTACTGCAGCGGCTTGCAGGCATCGGCGGCCGCCGCGAACTGTCCGCGCTCGACCAGCCAGCGGGCATGCTGGGCGCGCACCAGGTCCTTGAGGCGCGGGCGCAGCTCCCCGGAGTCTTCGGCGCGCTTCACCAGAGCCAGGAACGGAGCCGGGTCGTGGCAATACGGCAGCAGCCCGGCCACGCCCTGGAGGTACAACTCCGCCCACGGGCCGTTCCCGGCCGCGGTGAACGCCTGGCAGGAGTATTCGAGGCCCTTCTGGTACTCATTCATGCTCACAACGTGAACGCCCAGGCCGTACAGCGCGGCGGCCTCAGCGGGGTTCTTTGCCACGGCTTTCGAGAAGGATTCGGCCGCCGCCGCGCACGCGCCGTCATAGTACTGCTCGTAGCCGCGTTCGGTCTCCGGCAACACGGCCGGCCCGCCCAGGGTGTTGAAGGCGTGCTTCGCGGCGTCCTCGCCGGCCGCGGCGTGACCGGCGACAAGGCCAACAACGAAGAGAACAGGGGGCAGATACCACGAGCCGCGCATCAGAGGTCCTCGGTTGCCGAACGCGCTTGCCGCGAGCCGGGATTCGCTCCGGCTCGCGCCTGGACACGCCGGCAACGCCGTCGTATCCCCGCTACTGAAGTAAGACGCTTGAGGAATACGAATCCAGCGCAAGATACCGGGGCGAACAATCAGGAGCTCTGCGCCACCGAGACCGGCTCCCCGCTGGGCTTGGCGCCGGTGCTGGCCAGGCGCGCAGCCTGCTGCTCAGCCATGCGCACATCCACGAAATCCTTCAGCGCCTTGCGGTCGGTGACCGTCGCATTGACAAAGCGCACGCCCAATTCGGGGTAGCCCTGCTCCGCTGAATCGGAGATGCGCACCACCTGGCATTCGCCCGTCAGGTCGGCCAGAACCGGCATGTCCACGAAGCGGCAGCGGATGACGAACTTCGAGAGCGGCAGGCAGTTGCGCGGCAGTTGCAGGTGCGTCAAGAGGGCGCCGCCGACGCCGATGTTCCTGGCAATAGCCTGGCCCTTGTCGAAGAGCTGGCTATCCTCAGTGACGATCTCGATGTCGCACTTGGCGTTGATCTCCGTGCGGCCGTACTCGCGCTTGAAGGGGCGCCGGATCGTCGTGAAATCGTAGCCCATCTTTTCGGCGGTGCTGAAGACCAGCTCCCGCGTCGCCTCGCTCGCGGAGTATTTCGGATCGCGGTTCAGAATCTTGGTGACCGTGGTACGAGATAGACCGAGAACGTCGGCTATGTCCTGTTGGCTTACGGCCATGCGCCCGCCCCCCTCTTCGCGCGATGAATACGAAGGCCTTATACTATAGTGTTTGGCGAAACCTGTCAATGCCACGCATCGTGCAGCTTCGTGTTAAAAGACGGGCGGCCCGTCAAACACATTCCTGCTTGACGGACCGCCCTGTGGAGGGAGGAAGGCCACTCATCGGCCCTCCTCTATGGAGGCTTGTTGGTCAGGGCAGATTAGCCGGAGAAGTGCTGCTCATGATCTGCGCTCCCCCGCCGCCCTCCGCCGAGGCGCTTGCCGCCGGCGACGTCTCAGCCTGCCGCGGCGCCTCTTTGCTGTCTGCGTCCGCTCGCGGCGCACCCGCCGCGGGCAGCGTGCCCGCCGTAGTGCGGGCGCCCGCCTGCTTGATCTTGAGCACCTGTCCTACCCGCAAGCGGCCGGGGTCAGGAATCTGGTCGCGGTTCCACTCGTACAGCTCGCGCCACTTGCGGCCGTCGTTGAACAGCTTCCGCGCGATGCGTTCCAGCGTGTCGCCGTTCTGCACGATGTATTCCTCAGCCCCAGGTTGCCCTTGCCGGGCAGAAGCGTGTTCGCAATCGAGGTCAAGGTGTCGCCGCTCTTGACAATGTACGTCTGCGGCACGGGCGCGCCCTTATCAGTGCCAGGGGGCACGGGTCCGCCGGCCAGATGCCCGTCCGTGGCAGAACGGTTGTCCGCCGGCCTGGGCGGTTGATGTCCTCCCGGAAGGGGGGCCGGACCTTCGATTATCGGCGGGCCGCCCTTGAGCAGCGGCGTGGCCGAGCCGGAGGTTGTCCCGCCACCAGCCACGGACGTGCCGCCACCGGAAGGCGTCAGCGGCACAGGCGGCGCTCCGGTTTCAGGTCCGGGTTCGAGCAAGGCGGTGGGGTTGCGGTCGTCGCTCTTGGGAGTGTTGTCGGCCGTAGCGGATTTCCTCTTGCGGCCGCCGTCGTACACGAGCCCGATCACGACCACCATAAGCAGGAAAAGGGTCAAGAGCCCCCATTTGAACTCGCGAAAGACTTTCGCCGCGCCACTGCCCATGGACGTGGAGCGGCCGATATTGGCCGTCTGACCCACGGCACTGGCTGCGCTCTGCGAACCAAGGCCCGGTGAACCGGGCGCCAACCCGCTCTCGTTGCTCACGGCCTTTCCCCTTTCATAACCGCCCGCAGCGCCCTCCGCCTTACGCTCCGGCCTCCACTACCGTGACACGCTTCAGCAGATTGCCTGGCTGCACCGCGATCCTGGTTACGAACGTTATCGTGCAGACGCGCGGCGGGCTTGAGTCAAAAATAGGCTGAGCGCGTGGGCGCAGGCAGCAGCCGGACCGCGGCCTAGCGCAGCAGCCCGGAGAAAAAGATCACCCACACCACGCCGTAGAGGGGCAGGAGAATCCACAGCGTGTACTTGAAGATGTAGCCGAGGAAACTCGGCGTCTCGACGCCCGCGGCGTCGGCGATGGCCTTGACCATGAAATTCGGGCCGTTGCCGATGTAGGTGCACGCGCCAAAGAAGACGGAGCCCAGCGACACCGCCAGCAGGTACTCCGCGTAACAGGAGATGAACCCGGGCATGTTCGCGGGGGCCAGAGGAATGCCCGCCAGGCCGTGCGCCGCGGAGAGAAAATTCAGATAGGTCGGCGCGTTGTCGAGGAAGCTGGAGAGCGCGCCCGACGCGAAGTAGAAGCCGCCGGGCGTGGTGATGCCAAGCTGTTCCGCGTTCACCGCCAGGTAGTCCAGCGCCGGGACCATCGTCGCGAAGATGCCCGCGAAGAGGTACGCAACCTCCTTGATCGGGCCGAAGGTGAATTCGTTGCGCGCGAGGTTCTCCGGCCGGGAGATGCTGTAGGCCGTGTACGCGGCCATCACCATCAGCAGCGCGCCTGCGGGATACGCCGCGAACTGCGGCGGCAGCACTTTGTCGAGGAACACGCCGAAGAGCACCCACGCCAGGCACACGACGTTCCCGCTGCCGGAAAACCTGAACGTCGTTTTCTCCGCCGCGCCGGACTTGGGGGCCAGGCAGTCGAAAACGAAGAACACCGCACACAGCGCGCCGACGACAAGCGCCCATGCCGGCAAGCAGTGCTTCAACGTCCAGAGAAAAGGAACGCCCTTCAGATAGCCCAGGAACAGCGGCGGGTCGCCGATGGGCGTCAGGACGCCGCCGCAGTTGCTGACGATGAAGATGAAGAAGACCACGTGGAAGGGCCGGATGCGGTCCTTGTTGACGCGCAGGTAGGGCCGGATCAGCAGCGCGGACGCGCCGGTCGTGCCGATGACATTGGCGATGAGCGCGCCGGCGAGCAGCAGCAGCGTGTTCAACCAGGGCCGGCCGCGGCCGGAGATGTCAACCAGGATGCCGCCGGTCACAACATAGAGGCTGCCGATGAGAGCGATGAACCTGAAGTAGTCCAGCGCGGTCTCCACCATGCGGTGGGTACCATAGCGCTGAAGAGCGAAGACGTAGACCAGCACCATCACCAGTCCCAGGCCGAGCGCGATCTGGTGGTGGCGGCGCTCCCAGAAATGCTTGCTGAGCAGTGGAATCAGCGCGATACATGCCAACAGCAGGATGAACGGCAACGACCACCAGGCCGGGACCAGCGCCTGGGGCGCCTGCGCGGGCTGGAGGAGAAGAAGGACGGAGGTGCCCGATGGGTCTGTGCGTGTCCCTGCCCAGCCTCTAATCTCTACGTCGAGACCAACGCACCTGCCGAGGTCGTGGCCGAACGGCGGGATCAGATAGTATTCTTTCGTATCGGTGCGAAGCACACACGCCACACCGTCGTCGTGCGGATAGAGCATGGATTGGGCGCTGGTTAGTCTCTCCATGACGAGACGACCGCGGATGGCGGATGGCTTTTCGCCTTGAGCCCAAGGCGGCTTTTCCACCTGGCCGGCGGGCGGCTCCGCAGCCAACGCGAACGCGCTCGCCAGAAGAGCGAGCAGTGCGGCGACGAGGCTTCTGCACACTGGGTTTCGCAACGCGTTGGTCCTGAAACCGGGTATTGCAGCTTGTAGCCGATCGGACCGATTCTGCAACGCTGGAATTCTCGGCGCTCGTCCGCCAGCTCGCTCAACGCCTTACTCTAAACCCATATAAATACCTATCTTATAATTTAGTTAGGTATTCTCTTGACGACGCAAAACTTTGGTTTATATTAAGAGTATGTGGGGGCCGTATTATGATCGTCTCAAAATCTGAAACCTTGCGCCAGCTCCGCTCGGAAATCCGCGGAATCGAACGCAGCTCCATCAGCGATAAACCGCGCTCGTTTATCTCTAGTGGCTTTAAGGCGTTAGACGCTATCCTGCCGGGTGGCGGATTGCCGCTGGGTTCTCTGGTTGAACTTCTGGGCGATGAAGCTTCCGGCGCTCTGACTTTTGCACTGCAACTGGCTCGAAAGGCGATTGAAACCAAGGCGGCCTGGGCAGTGGTGGATACGGCCGGCTCCTTCTATCCGCCTGCCGCTGCGCAGCGCGGCCTGGATATCGGGAAGCTGATTGTGATCCGCATTCAACCGCACAACGCGGCTTGGGCCTTCGGTCAGCTTTTGCGGTGCCCGGATGTAGGGGCGAGTTTCCTTTGCAGGGCAGGCGTTCCGGCTTACCCCGCGTCACCTGGAAAATTTGCGCTACGCACTGCCAGTCTGGACAACATGACCTATCGGCGGCTGCAACTGGCGGCTGAACGCGGCGGCGGGCTCGGTTTCGTGCTACGGCCGAAAGAGGCCATCCGCAGACCGTGCTGGGCGGCGGTGAGACTGCTGGTGGAAGGCAGTGGGCGGCGGGACTGGAGCGTCCCGTCTACCAGGCGCGCGCTGCGAGTGGTTCTCCTGCACGTTCGAGAAAGCAACGCGACTGGTTCCGTCACACTGGACATTGACGAATGAAACGCTTCCTGTGCCTGTACCTGCCGCGCTGGCCGCTGCAACGCCTGTACACCGTCAAACCGGAAACACGCGGGAAGGCCGTCGCGCTTTTTGAGCGCTCGGCCCACGGCCCGCGGCTGGTGGTCTGTTCAGTCGAGGCGAACAAGCGCGGCGTCAAGCGCGGCATGTTGCTCGCGGACGCCACCGCTCTGGCTCCCGATCTGCTCCTGTATGAAGCGGACTACAACGCCGATCGCGAAGCGCTGGAGAAACTGGCGTTGTGGGCGGGGCGCTTCTCGCCGCTGACAGGATTGGAGAACACTGTAGGGGCACCCCCGTGTGGGCGCCCCAGCGCAGGGCAGCCACATGGGGCTGCCCCTACAACCACTGGCCGGCCGCAAGCACTGCTGGCGGACATTACCGGCTGCACGCAGGTCTTCCACGGCGAGAAGAATATCGTGCGGCAAGCGCTGCAAGGCCTGGCGCGAAAGAATCTCAAGGCGCGCGCGGCGATAGCGCCGACAATCGGCGCGGCCTGGGCGCTGGCGCATTACGGAGCGAACGGCGAGGTTGTGGAGGAGGAAGGCGCTCTTGGCTCCTGGCTCCTGGCTCTTGGCAAAAAGCCCACGACGGAGATCCAAGAGCCAGGAGCTAAGAGCCAGGAGCCCGCTTCGCTTCGCACTGCGCTTGCCCCGCTCCCCCTCCCCGCCCTGCGGCTGGACAATGACGCCGTGGCGTGGCTGAACAAGCTGGGCCTGTACCGGATCGCCGATGTGCTCAAGCAACCGCGCTCCACCTTGCCCAGCCGCTTCGGGCCGCAGTTGCTTGAACGCCTCGACCAGGCGTTGGGCGCCGTGCCCGAACTGCTGGCACTGCTGCGGCCGGCGCCGGAGTTCCACGCCACCACGGCCTTCGAATATCTGGTCAAGGACCTGGAACGGCTCGATCCCGTCATCGAGCAACTCGTCTCCCAGCTCGCCGCGGACATGCACCAGCGCTGCCGCGGCGCGCGCGCAGTCGAATGCTGGCTGTACCAGGAGATGGGCGAGCCGCTCTGCGCCGCCGTGACGCTGCACAAGCCGAGCGCTTCGCTCAAGCATCTGCTGCAACTGCTGCGCACGCGGCTGGAAACAATTCAAAATTCAAAATGCAAAATTCGGAATGACGGGAGCGGGAGCATTGAGTTGCACTCGGAGGACGGCATCTGCGCGGTGACCGTGCGGGTGATGTCCAGCGAGCCGCTCGATGCAGAACAACTGGCGCTGTTCCATCAGGCTTTGCGCACGCCGGAAAGCCTGGCCATGACGCTGGACCGCATCCACACGCGCCTCGGGAAAGAAAGCGTGCTGCGCCCGGCTCTGGTGGAAGACCCGCAGCCGGAAGACGCGGTGAAGTGGGCGACGTTGGAGGAACCGTGTGCCACTGCGGGCTTGTCCCGCAGTGCATCCATTGTCTCGCAGGAGCCGGCGGGTTCGCGGCCGCTGCAACTGCTGCTCGAGCCGCTGCCCATCGCAGTGTACTGGCCGCGCCACAGTCTGCGGCCACTGCGGTTCGAATGGCGCGGCGAGAAGCACCTGATCAAAGAGGCGTCGGGACCGGAACGGATCGAGACCGGCTGGTGGAAAGAAGCGTACGCGCGACGGGATTATTACCTCGTCGAAACGTCGGCGGGCGGACGGTATTGGATTTTCCAGCGGCGCGATGATGAGCAGTGGTTTTTACATGGCGTGTTTGGGTAGTTGTCAGGCTGCACGGTAAATGGCCCGGGCGGTTGACAGGATGGCTTCGCGCCGAATGGCGTTGGCGCTGTTCTCCACGGCGGAGCGGGTCAGCACCTGCACGCGCCGGCCCAGCATCGCCTCCAGTTCAAGCTCCAGACGCGCGTGGTCCAGCAGGCTCCACGCGGCGTCGGGCTGGAAAGTCACGAGCACATCAACGTCGCTCGCCGGGCCGAAGTCGTCCCGCAGGATGGAACCGAACAAACAGAACTCCGCAATCTTCCACTTGCGGCAGAAGACCTCAACCCTGTCCATCGGGACCGCAACACCATGATACGTCATGTTCCCACCCCAGCCACGTGTGCGTATTCTACCTCATGCCTGCGGCCGCGCAATGGTGCCTGGCTGCAGGCCGGCTTCGGTTTTCGCTTTCCGAATTCCAGGCTCCACCAACCACAGGCTACGGACCACTGACTACGGACAACTGACTACTGACAACGGGCAATCCGCGCCTCAAAGCGCACCGTCTCGCTCTTTCCCGCCGCGATGGGGATGATGCCTTTGCCCTCTTCGAGCGCTTTGGGGAGGCCGGTGAAGGGTTCGAGCGCCAGCGTGTACGCGCGGCCGAACCACGACGCGCCAAGCTCGCCGGCGTTTTCGTAGAGCCAGCAGAACGGGAACTGCTGTTTGTCCCAGCGCAGTTCGAAGGCGAGCTTCCAGGTGGGGCTGACGACGCGGTACCTGCCGTCGGTCAGATCAGTGACGTACACCATCTTCCCCTTGTGCGACTGCGGGCCGCGGACTTTGGAGAGGTCGGCGCCTTCCGAATCCCATGGCCAGCGGCGCGGCGTCATGGGGTTTTCGCGCGTATCAAGGACCGTCGCGCCGGAGATCTCGATGACGCAGCGTTCGTCGAGGAACGGCGCGCCGAACATGGGATGCTGGCCCCAGTGCACAGCCAGGTCCACGGCGCCGAGATTCGTCGCGGTTTCCTCGACGTACAGCGTCGGATCGTCTTTCTTCAGGGAGAACGTCTTCACGAGTTTCCACGGCGTGCGGATGGTGAAGGCCGTCATCGTGGCGCAGCAGGCGTCGTTGTCTTCGTGGACGGCGTTGAGCTCAAACGGCAACCCCCAGACTTCGCCGTGGAAGCCGAGCGACGCGCCTTTGTGCTTCACGGGAGCGCTGCCGCTCGGGAAACACTCATACCAGCCGCCGGGATGGTGATCCGTCAGCGGCTGCACATCGTAGCTGCTCACCGCAAACGTGCCCATCGGCCGCAAACCGCTCGGGTTCTTGAAGAGCACATCCAGGTCGGCCGGCTTGTAAAGGAACTCGGGGATCATCGCTCCGCGGCCGACATTGATGACGACGCGGAGCAACTCGTTTTCCAGGATCACGATCTCCGATCCGTAGAGCGCGTAGCCTGTGAGGACGCGCGGGCCGTGGCACTTGGGGGATTGGGGATTGCGGTAGCTCATGGCTGGCGCTCCGGCTATTGGCCATCAGCTATTGGCCATTAGCTGCTGGCTATTGGTCTCGCGCGCAACTGCCAATAGCCAATAGCCAACGGCCAAGAGCCGAAGTTGTGTGCGGGGCGCCCGTAAGCCGGCTCTTGTTCGGAGACGGAGCGCGAACCAGAGGCTCGCGTTACGCTCCGGGCGGCCATTTCTCTAGGACCGCCGTCGCCGGCGGCCTCAAGCACCCAACCCGCGGATCATAACGGCGCGGACACACGCCTCTCCGCCTATTCGGGCTTGCTCCGGGCCGGGTTTACCGTGCCTCCGGCATCGCTGTCGGAGCGGTGGGCTCTTACCCCGCCATTTCACCCTTACCGCACGGCTTGCGCCGCGCGGCGGTATGTTTTCTGTGGCACTTTCCCTGAGGTTCCCGTAACGCGAGCTTCTGGATCGCGTCGCGACCGGGACGGTCGCGCTACAGTCCCCCGATGGGCGTTGCCCATGGCCCTGTCCAGTGGAGGCCGGACTTTCCTCGACAAAGCGCAGCAACGCCAGTCCGAAGGCTGGCATCAAGCGAACTTCGCCGCGGCCGCCGGGCACCCCGCACGAACACAGCGTACCTTATGGAGGCGCCGGATGCAAACGGGCGTAGGAAAAGGCGGGGTCCACGCGCTGGGCTCTGAACGGCCAACAGCGCCTACTTCCTGCCCTTCCTGTTCTTGGCCAGGATGGCGTCGCGTTCCGGGTCCTGGGCGAGCGAATACAGGTGCGAGTAGAGGGGGTACATCGTCTCCTCCTCCAGCGTCGTCTCGAATCTCTTCGCCATCTGCAACGTCGTGGTCCTGGCCCGAATGAGACCCAGGCCTTCGGCGACATCGCGCAGCACGTCCGCGGGAGGGAAGACGGGATACTTGAAGCCCGTCAGCATCACGGCGGCAAGCTGCTCGCGGTCGAAGACTTCCAGATCGCTCAAGAACCGCCGGACTTCCTGCGACTTCAGCGTGAAGAGATAATCCAGGTTCATGCTGCGCTGCCGCAGGAAGTACGTTTCCAGAAAACGCTGCAGCAGCGCGATCCGCGCCGCGGCCCGGGGCTGGCGTCCCAGAACAGTCACCAGCGCCGCCGGCCGCGAGACACGCACCTCATTCCAATCAACGAAATGCAGCATCAGCCTCCGCGCGGCTTCCACGCCTTCAGCGGGCGGACCATGCAGGCCCAGCACCACGCCCGCCACGACTTGCGCGTTCTTCGCGGAGACAGCCATGATGGCAGCAGCGTCCGCGGAAGACGCAGGTGGCGCCACAGGAGGGCGTTCGACCTTGCCGTAACGGTGGTCCATGGACTGGATAAGGGCGGCGACTTTGGCGGGGAGTGCGTCGGGCATGGCTGTTCTCTTCTCTCTCCAGCGAGGTCCTCAAGCCTTGGAGCGTGAGCGCATCGGCGCGCGGTCAACGCGCACCGCAGGAGAGCTTGCCGAATGCGACGTCCCCCATAATACCTTGAGTAGAAAGACCTTGGGTTGAGCTTGGCCCTCCCTGGCAACAGTTCATTATCCAGCAAAATGGAAACTGTCAAGGGGTTACAGCGTAAAATCACCCGTGGCGCTATAAGGCGCGCGGCTATATCACGTTGCGTTTGACGCAGCGAGCACCCTCGCGCCGAGAACCATCTTTAAGTACTGGCCCGTAAAGCTGTTATGTTGTTCGCAGACCTGTTCCGGCGTACCCACCGCAAGCACCCTGCCGCCTGCCTCCCCACCTTCCGGACCCAGGTCAATGATCCAATCGGCCTGTTTGACGACATCGAGGTTGTGTTCGATGACGATGACCGTGTTGCCCACGTCCACCAGGCGCTGCAGCACGTCGAGCAGTTTCGCGATGTCGTGGAAATGCAGCCCAGTGGTCGGCTCGTCCAGCACGTACAGCGTGTGGCCAGTGGCTTTCTTCGCGAGCTCGAACGCCAGCTTGATGCGCTGCGCTTCGCCGCCCGAGAGCGTCGTGCTGCTTTGGCCCAGGCGAATATAGCCCAGGCCCACGTCGTGCAGCGTCTGCAGGCCCTCTTTGATCTTGGGATGGTTCCTGAAGAGGGCCAAGGCGGAGTCAACGGAGAGGGCCAGCACATCGGCAATGGAGAGGTCCTTGTACTTGACCTCCAGCGTCTCGCGGTTGAAACGCCGGCCCTTGCACTGCTCGCACCGCACGTACACGTCCGCCAGGAAATGCATCTCGATCAGCTTCTGCCCCTGGCCCTGGCATTCCTCGCAGCGCCCGCCCTTCACGTTGAAGCTGAAACGGCCCAGGTTGTAGCCGCGGATCCTCGCCTCGGGCAACGAGGCGAAGAGCTTGCGGACCTCATCGAAGACGCCCGTATAGGTGGCCGGATTGCTGCGCGGCGTGCGGCCGATGGGGCTCTGGTCAATGTCAATGGTCTTGTCGAGCTCGCCGCCGACGGCCCAGATGCGGTCGCAGGCTCCCCCTTTGACGTGGGCCTTGCTCAACTGGCGGGCCAGGTTCTTGTAGACGACCTCATTGACCAGCGACGACTTGCCGCTGCCGGAGACGCCCGTGACGCAGACGAACCGTCCCAGCGGGATGTCAACGTCAATCGCCTTCAGGTTATTCTCGCGCGCGCCCTTGACGCGGACGAAGCCGCGCCCCGTGCCTGCTTCCCCTGCAGCCTGCTCGTGAGACGGCCTGGCAAGCCGCCCTACAGGCCGGCGCGTCTTGGGCAACGGGATCTCAAGCTGGCGCGTGAGGTATCTGCCGGTGAGCGAGCGCTCGCAACGGCCGAGGTCGGCGATGCTGCCCGTCGCGACGACTTCGCCGCCGTGTTCGCCCGCGCCCGGGCCCATGTCAATCAGGTGATCGGCGCGCGACATGACCTCCTCATCGTGCTCCACGACGATGACGGTGTTGCCCAGGTCGCGCAGCTTGATGAGCGTGTCGAGGAGGCGGTCGTTGTCGCGCTGGTGCAACCCGATGGTGGGCTCATCCAGGACGTAGGTCACGCCGACCAGTTTTGAGCCGACCTGGCTGGCCAGGCGGATGCGCTGCGCTTCGCCGCCGCTGAGCGTGCCGCTGGTGCGGTCGAGCGTGATGTAGCCGAGGCCGACGTCGTTGAGGAAGCCGAGCCGTTCGCGGACCTCCTTGAGCACCGGCGCGGCGATGACGGCTTTCTCGCCGGAGAGCGGGAGCGTGGCGAAGAAGCGCATGGCGGCGGCGATGGTCAGGGCCACGATCTCGCGGATATTCCGGTCGCCGACGCGCACCGCGAGGACCTCGGGCCTGAGGCGGGCGCCCTTGCAGTCGGGACAGCCCATGTCGGACATGAGCTCGTGAATGCGCGCCTTGATGTTCTCGTTCTCCGTGGCATGGAAGCGTTCGGTCAGGGCGACCGCCAGGCCGTCCCAGCTCACGTTCCATTCGCGTTCCTGTTTGGGCGTGACGCCGTACAGCAGCGCCTTGAAGAAGTCCTTCGGGAGCTGCTCGACCGGCGTCATGGTGATGACGCCCGCGGCGCGGCAGAAACGGCGGATGGCGCGGCTATACCAGATGGCGTAGGCGTGGCCGAGGCGCCAGAGCGGCTGGATGATGCCCTCTTCAACGCTGAGCTTCTTGTCGGGCACCAGCAGGTCAACGTCCACCTCCATCTTCGTCCCCAGCCCGGCGCACGTGGGACATGCGCCGTAGGGACTGTTGAAGGAGAACATGCGCGGCGAGAGTTCCTCGAGGGCCGAGCCGTGCTCCGGGCAGGCGTACTTCTCGCTGAAGAGGTAGTCCTTGCCCCCGCCTCCTTCGCCGCCTTGCAGCTCGCCGGCGATCACCATCCCTTCGCCGACCTTCAGCGCCAGCTCGACGGAATCCGTCAGCCGCGAGCGCAGGCCGGCCTTGAGGACGAGGCGGTCCACCACGGCCTCGATGTTGTGCTTGAAGGTCTTCGGCACCGCCTCGATCTCGCGCGCGTCCACGATCTTGCCGTCCACGCGCAGCCGCGCGAAGCCTTCGCGGCGCGCCGCGGCGAAGATCTCGCGGTGTTCGCCCTTCATGCCGCGCACGAGCGGCGCGAGGATGTTCAGGCGCGTGCCTTCGGGCATCTGCAGAATCTGGTCCACGATCTTCTCGGCCGACTGACTCTCGATGACCCGCCCGCAGACGTGGCAGTGCGGCGTGCCGATGCGCGCGAAGAGCACGCGCAGGTAATCGTAGATTTCGGTCGTCGTGGCGACGGTCGAGCGCGGGTTGGCGGCGCCGGTGCGCTGTTCGATGGCGATCGTCGGCGTCAGGCCTTCGATGCTCTCGATGTCCGGCTTCTCCATCATCTCCAGGAACTGCCGCGCGTAGGCGGAGAGCGATTCGACGTAGCGGCGCTGGCCTTCGGCGTAGATCGTGTCGAACGCCAGCGTGGACTTGCCCGACCCGGACAGGCCCGTGATCACGACCAGTCTGTCGCGAGGGATGTCAACGTTGATGTTCTTGAGGTTGTGTTCGCGCGCCCCGCGGATGCGGATGGCGGCTTGGCTACTGGCTCTTGGCTCTTGGCTATTGGCCGCGGCGCTCGTCGCCCGTTCTTCTCCTCGCATCTGCCTCTTTTCGTTCACGCCGCTTACACTCCGAATTTCGCACCCCTGCGAAACTCATTATGGTAACGCCTTGGCCGCGCGCGGCAAACGGTTATACTGTGACGCGACGCTCGCGGCCGCTGTCTTGGCACCAGCAGGTGGGAGATCCCCAATGAAGCGCGTATTGGCGCCATTCGCCATGCCTGTTGCCGTGGTTCTGGTTCTTGCGGGATGCAAAGACCAGCAGGTCCAACGGCAAAAGCCCGCTCCTGACGCCAAGACGGAGTCGAGCGACACTCAGGACGTCTCCTTCGGGGGTGACGCGGGCTACGGGATGCGCGTGCCAAGGGCATGGAAGAAGGAGACGCCCGCGAACGCCCAGCGGATGGTGCAGTTCTGCGTGCCGGGGCAGAAGCGCTGCGCTGAAAACGCCGAACTGGTCGTTTCGATTGATTACACTGGCGGGGGGGTCTTCCCATATAGTCCTGCGGCCATCACGGCCAACTGGTCCGCACAGTTCGGCGGAAAGGAAGCTGTCAAGAACAGGCGGGAAATCGCTACCGCTATGACCTACAAGCAGACGGCCACGATAACCGATTTCGAAGGCACGTACACCCCCGCCCCGCCAACAGGCACCGCCTCGCCAAAGCAGAACCACAAGATGATCGGCGCGCTCATCCACGAATGGGGATGCTACCTGTGCGTCACACTTGTCGGTCCACGCGCCACGGTCGAAGCCAACAAGGCGGCCTTCGACAAGGCGGTTGCATCCTTCCGCGGCGGCTGGGTTGATGTCACCGAGTAGCACGCAGATGAATACGCCAGGCCGGCAGATGGTACTCTTCGTGTGCGGTGCCCTGTTCTCCGCTGAAGGCAAGCTACTCCTGCTGCGTAGCGTGGCGGGGGAATGGGAACTGCCGGGCGGCACGCTGGAATTCGGCGAGGCGCCGGAGTTGGGACTGGTGCGCTGCTTCCGCGAGGCCACGGACATGGATGTCGCCGTAGACAGGCCGCTGGGGGCGTGGAGTTCCGTCGAGCGGACTGGCGAAAACGAGCTGTATCGCGTACACATCGGCTCTACGGTCACGCTAAGCGGCGCGCTGGTGAACGTCGAGGTTGACCGCGAGGTCCACGCCGGCTTCGCGTGGGTCACGCGGGACGAAGCCCGAACGCGGATCGCTGCGCCTGCATTGCGGGACGCGGTTGAGCGCGCGTTCGCGCTGCTGGTGGCGTCGAGAAGGGGATAGGGTTCAGGGTTCAGGGTTCCGGGGTCCGGGTTCAGGGTCCCGGGTATCGAGGATCCCGTGGTACTGCAGTTCCGATACCCGATACCCGAAACCCGGCGATTGGAGGCACCCATGCGCTTCAGAGTCCTCTGCGTTTCCCTTGCGGCGCTGTCCTGCGTTACCGCCGCCACGGCCAGCGACTGGCCACAGTGGCGCGGGCCGTCGGGCCAGGGAATCTGTCCCGATAAGGACCTGCCGCTCACTTGGGGCGGGAAGAACAACGAGAATATCGTGTGGAAGGCGCCGCTGCCGAAATGCAGCGAGTCGCAGTCATCGCCGATCGTGTGCAAGGACCGCGTCTTCGTCACCACGGCGCTCTCCAAGCCGCTTGAGCAGCACGTCACGTGTTACCAGAAGAGCGACGGCAAACAGCTCTGGGACACCGTCATCCCGCCCGGCCCGTGGATCCTCACGGACCTCCGCGGCGGCTACTGCTGTGCCACGCCCGTCACGGACGGCGAACGCGTCATCGTCGTTTTCGGGTCGGCCACGGTGGCGGCGCTGGACTACAACGGCAAGATCGTCTGGCAAAAGGACATCCTGCCGCGCGAGTTCGACGTGGCCATTT
Source organism: Planctomycetota bacterium (assembly GCA_026692735.1). Taxonomy (GTDB): domain Bacteria; phylum Planctomycetota; class SZUA-567; order H5-PLA8; family H5-PLA8; genus JAPLOD01. The sequence continues at coordinate 22,572 of JAPLOD010000686.1, forward strand.
CCAGCAGCCCGATCTTCTGCCCACGAAGCTCTGCAGGGCGTGAACCCGGACAACGGCGAGGTCATCTGGTGGTGCGCCGGGAAAGGCGACGTGCCCAGCGCCGCCTTCAGCAACGGTCTGGCGTACACGGACGAAGGCCGCGGCAACGTCGGAGTCTGCGTGGATGTGAGCGGCACGGGCGACGTGACCAAGACGAACCTGAAGTGGAAGACCGGCACGCCGATCAACGGCTTCGGTTCGCCGCTGATCGTGGGCGAGCACATCTACCGCGTGTCGGCGTCGCTGCGCTGCTGGGAGCTCGCGACCGGCAAGGAAGTCTGGGCCGAGCGGCTCGGCGGCGATTTCAACCCCAGCCCGTTCGCGACTCCCGACGGGCGCATCTACTTCGCCGGTTCGGGGCCGTCGTGGGTCATCAAGGCCGGGGCGAAGTTCGAGCTGCTGGGCAAGAGCGACCTCGGCGAGACGAGTTCGGCATCCGCGGCCGTGTCGGACGGCTGCATATTCCTGAAGGGGCAGCGGAACGTGTTCTGCGTGGGGAAGAAGTAGCCGCGCGTCCGGTTGCGGGGGCGCGCACGAGGGGAGCGTCATGAGCCGCTCGAACCCGGTTATACTGGCGTGCGTCTGCCTGCCGCTGTTCCTTCTCGGCGCTGGCTCGGCATGATCGCAGCGCAAAGCTCGGTCGTCAGCCGCGACCTGTGTGCGTACGCGCTGCTGTGCGACGCGGAGAAGCTGAGAAACTGCACCGAGATCAGGGCTGCTGCCGACAAGGCGCAGGCCGCCGCCAAGGACCCCGAACTCGTGACGTTCGCGTCCATGGTCTCCGCCGGCATGACGATCAACATCCACTCCGGCGTCGGGACCATCGAGGAATGCGAGTCGCTTAACGGCCTTTTCAGGGGCACGTTCGCCGCGTTCGCCGAGCCCACCCAGGCCATAAAGGCCGCGACACTCATGATGAAAGGCGCCTGGTACCACGACCTTGGCGACACGCTCGACAAGCGTTACGGCACCTCACGAGTGGCGGCCATCATCATCGGGTGGCTCATCTGCGGGGGCCTCGCGGCAGCGGCAGGCGCGGCAGTCTGCTGGTCGTTAGGCCGCACGCAGACCGCAGACGACCTGGAGCCAGTCCAGCAGCAACCGTCGCCCGCCCCGCAGCAATCGCAGCAGGCCCCTGCCCCGCCGAGGACGGAGGCTGATGGCGACGATCTGTGAAGGCCGCAGGGATGCGGGCAAGGCTCGGGGCTCGATTACTCGTACCGCCGGCGTCTCGCCGGCAGCCCGCGCGCGCTTCGTCAGACTTTCAGCGCCGAGGATTTCGACGCTTTGCCGATCTCGGCGGCGGTCAGCTCGCGCTTCAGTTCCTGGGAGCGGTAAATGCCTTCGCTGATCAGGGACACGTTAAGCGCGATGCCGGCCGTGTCGAGAAGCGGGACGCGGTTCTGGAGCGCGGCGATCCAGTGCTGTTGCGAGCCGTCGTAGGCGTTGTACATCGGGTTGCAGGCGTGCCAGCGGAAGTCCGCACCACTCAGGTCGGCCGTCGCGCTGATCTCAACGTCGCCGGCGCTCGTGAAGAACGTGAACGGCGAAAGCTTGACGCCGCCCTTGGACCCGCACACCTTGCTGGCTTCGGAGCCGTCGTGGTGCAGGGCCCAGCTCTCCTCGACATCCAGCGAGATGCCGCCGGCCAGCCGCACGAAGCCCACGCCGAATTCCTCAACGTCGTACCCGGCTTTCTTCGCGCGGTCCTCGTACATCGGCAGTTCCTGGTGCGTCGCGCCGCTCACGGTCAGCACCTTCGGGTTGCCCAGCAGGTCGAGAATCTGCGCCATGTGGTAGATGCCCATGTCAAAGAGCGCTCCGCCGGCGGCGGCTTTCTTCTGCACGAACGGCGGCGTGCCGTAGCCATCAACCCACGGGCGACCGCGGCGCCGGAAGCCATAGGACCGGGCATAGTACAGCTTGCCCAGGCGGCCTTCCTTGATCAGGCGTTTCGCGGTCTTGTGTTCGGACGAGTACAGCGTGGAGAGCTGGATGTGCAGCTTCATACCGGTGCGCCTGGCGGCGTCGTACATGGCCTTGGAGTCGCAGTACGAGCCGGCCATCGGCTTCTCGCAGTAGACGTGCTTGCCCGCTTCGAGCGCGGCGATGGTGACAGGCGAGTGCAGGTTGTTGTGCAAGCAGACGTCCACGGCGTCGAGGCCGGGCATCTTGAGCAGCTTGCGGAAATCGGTGAGAACCTTGGGAATCTTGTACTGCGCGGCGACCTTCTGCGCTTCTTCCTTGTCCACGTCGCAGACGGCGACCAGGCGCGCGTCCGGGATTTTCTGGTACGTGCTGATGTGGCTCTTGCCAATCATGCCGACGCCGATGACGCCAATGCGCACTTCCTTGCCCATGGGAAACCCTCCTCAAATGCGGAAACCCTGATTGTTATGCGGGAGGGCGCGGAATGCAAAACACGAAATCCGGAAATCCGAGACTCGAAACGAGTTAAGCGTTGCGCTTTGCTGTCTCCCTCGAGTTTCGCATTTCGGGTTTCCCGGTGATGAGGCAGGCCCGGCTACGGCAGCGCCCCGGCAGGCGCGCCCTGGTCCGAGAGCGCGCGGGCGGGACTATCCGGCGCAAGGCGGTAGTCATTGCGGGCAGGGCCGGCGAACTTCGGATCGGCAACGATCGAGTGCGCGTCAAAGCCGCGCGCCTGCTGAAACGCCGCAAACTTGTCGGCCGGCACCGTCTCCTTGCCCCACAGGAGCAACGGCCCCTGCGACTGGAACCAGCAGTTGTAGTCCATCGTCAACGCGGAGGTCCAGTCGCGTCCGCTTAGGCGCAGGCAACTGTCTTTGGCGTTGCAGAATATGTTGTAGCGCACGAAGACCCCTTCGGTCGCCGAGCTGTTGTCGTAGAACATCAGGTGCCGTCCGTTGGGATCGGGGCGCTGGCGGTAGCCCCAGCCATGGCCCGCGTTGACGCACGTATTGTGCTCGAAGCGGATGTTCCGCGTGCGGCTGGTCGGTCCGCGGTTCCAGAACTCGAACGAGTATTCGCTGTTCCAGATCACGTTGCGCCGATACGTGATGTTCTCCTGGACATTCACGCCATCTCCCTGGTTGGTCAACGCGGCATCGTAGATTTCCCACAGGCGGCAGCCTTCAACGAGGCATTCGCGCGCGCCCGACCAGAACTCAACCCCATTGCCGTAACGAACGGGCTTCCCGCCCGGCGGCGTGAACTGGTGGCCTCCGCCAATGTACGAGATGTCGCAGTTGCGGACGGCGATATGGTGGGTGCCGCCGCCACCGATTCCGTGAGCCGCCCCGCAGCTCAACGCCAGGTCTTCGTAGGTCACGTACCCGCGGGCGCTCTGGTCAATGATGTGCCGGCTCAACGCCAGCTCGATGCTGCGGTACAGCGTCGCGGGGTTGGCGTTCGAGCGGAGCGTCACCTGCCAGGCGCGAGCGTCGTAGAAGTAGTCGCCGTCCTGGCGCAGGTCCGCGACACTCCACTTCTTCAGGCCGGTGGCCTTGCCCTGATCAAAGACGATGTTGCCGACATCGGCGGAAAGCGGCATGGGCTGGCTGCATTTGGCTTCCACGAGTTTCCCGGGCTGGAGCAGCAGCGTCGCGCCCGCCGGCAGCGCGCCGCCAAGGAACAGCGTCAGACGCGCGTCCTTGGCCGTCTGGGACGCGTGAAAGCGGACCGTATGCTCGCCCCACTCCGTGCCGATGGCGAGAGCCGCATCCGACGCGGCGTATCCCGTCCAAGGCGCGCTTTCCTTCATCAGCGCCACGCGGCGCAGCGTCATGGCCTGGGTGCAGCGCGCGCGCAACGTCAGCAGGTAGTACTGGCCGTCGCGGACGCTCAGCCCCGGCACGCTCAACTGGATGTGGTGCGCCTCGGTGCCCGACTGCTTGCACTCCAACCGGTATCCGGGATGCCCTTCGCCGTCGGGTGGGATCGGGCTGAGGCTGCACGCCGCGCCGCCCTCGTGGTACAGCCACCACTTGCCTTGCTGCAAGTCGGCCTGCACTGCGCCCGGTTCGAAGCGCAGAGGCGCCGTGGCCCAGAGATCCGCGCCGGCCGGCTGCCAGTCCTCAGGGCGGTTCATGGCCACCGAACCGAGGAGCAGCGGCTTCGCGCCTTCGCCAAAAGCGCCGTAGAAGACAACCCCGGTCGCGTCGCCGTTTCGCGGCACGAGTTGCCCGCGCCACACCTCGCCGCGCCGGAACAGCACCTTGTCGCCGGGCCGCAGGGGCGCGCGGTTCACCATGCCAAGCGAACGCCAGGCCGTTTCGGGCGTGAGTCCATCACGCGCGTCATCGCCGCGCGTAGCATCAACGTGAAACGTCCGCGGTCCAGCGCCGGCGTCGGCCGCAACGCAGTCGCCCATTCCGGCTGCCAGCAGCAGCGCGCCGAGAGCAATCCACAACGCAACCATGCGGACCTCCCTGTCAGGAAAGGGAATGCAGTGTAGCGCGGCAGACGCCAAACCCGAAACTCGAAATCCCGGATTCGGAGCTCGAGTTCCCCGCCCACAGCCAGGCCGACTACCGCTTGAAACATGAAGTACGTGATTGATGCGTGCAACCTGATCTTTGGCGAGCGGCGGCTGGAGGAGACGCTGGAACGGGAGGGGTTCCAGGCGGCGAAGGCGCTGCTGGTCGGGATGCTGTCGCGTTTCGCGCGCGCCGAGCGGCTGGAGGAGATTGTCGCGGTCTTCGACGGTTCGGAGAAAGCCGCGCACCGGCCGCGCATGCAGCGGGAAGCTCTGGGGACAGTGGTGCTGATCTACGCCGATCCGCGGGAGAACGCGGACCGGTGCATCATCGAGCTGGTGGAGAACGCCCGGCGTCCGGGCGAGATCACGGTGGTCAGCAACGATAAGTTCATCACGCGCGAGGTACGGCGGGCACAGGGGCACCAGATAGGCTGCCGGGATTTTCTGCGGCGGATGCGGATGGCGATCAAGCGCGCCGCCGATCCGCTGGGCGGAGAGGACCCGCGGAAGTTCGGCACGGGACTGACGGCGCGGGAGATCGAGGAATGGACGAAGTGGTTCGAGGCGAATGCAAAGTGCAAAATGAAAAGTGAAGAATGAGCGGCGAGGGAATACGGGCTACAGGCCACAGACTACAGGATACAGGACACAGGATACGGAATACGGGATACAGGATACGGAGCACAGCCGCTTCTTGCTGAACGGTGGGAGGCCGGCCGGTGCCGGAAGTTGCACCCCTTACTTCTCGATTGCCCGCTCCAGGTTCAGTTCCAGCAGCCGTTTCAATATCTCTTCATCGGACATATCGGCGGGCCAGCCGTAGGCGGCGCATACCGCTGCGTCGAGTTTCTTGTGGGCCAGATCGAGCCACGTGGGGCGTTCGTTGTAGAGGTTCGTGAGCGTGCGCTTGGCGAGCTTGGCGGCGCAGTCGGCGTCCAGGGGCACGGTGCGCGGGTAGCGAACGGTGCCGATTTCGGATTGCGGATTTCGGATTGATGATTTCTCCCTGCGCTCGTTGGCCAATCCGCAATCCGCAATCCCCAATCCGCAATGAATGTACCTCGCCCACGGGCCGTTGACGGAACCGGGGAATTCGAGCACTTCTTCTTTGGTCCATTCCGGCGGGTTGAGCCAGTTGGTGCGCAGCGTGTCCAGTTCTTTCGCCGCTGCCGCTATCGCCTGCTCTTGCTCCGCCGTTGGCTTTGGCAGGGGGAACGTCTCGAAACACGTTGTCGGCGTGTAGCGCGGGCGCGTCTCCAGCCGTGTACCCAGTTTCAACGCCCAGACTTCATGCAGGCGCGAGTGCAGGACGCCGAAGAAGTAGTCGTCGGCACGGGCAAAGACGATGAGTTGATGGTCAGGCGAGGTCGGCGCCGACAACCAGAACAACAACCGGTGCTTGGAAACTGTCGTTGTCGCGATGAACCGTGGCAGGGGCGCCAGCGCATTGCGCATGGCAGGCCGTGCCTCCACGTGTTGCCACCAAAGGCGCTTGTAGACTTCTCGGTTGTTGCTGTCGCGCTCCGGTTTCACTTGTGTCTTCACATGGGCAAACGGTTGCTCGAACATCGCCGCCTCAGCTTTTGGGAGGCCGAGACCGAAGTCCACAATCCAGCAGCCGCGTGGACGCGACGTGATATCCTTGCCGTTCACCCATGGCACCAGCACGTCGCTGTTCGGGCGACCGTGCGGGTTGGGCTGGTCCAGCCACTTGAACGCCTGTTCGCCTTGGATATCAAACGCGCCGCCCTTTGTGTCTCCCATGAAAGCAATGTCGAGATTCTCTTTGAGGCGCGCGGCGCTGCTGGTGTCGGCAACCCTCGACAAGTTCGCGTCAACTGCGCTGGCCGTCTGGCCGTCCAGCACGCGTTCCTTCTCCGTGCCGTCATCAAACCCCACCATTGAAATATGAACGTTGGCACCGTGGGGATCCCACCACTGGCGGTCGCTGATGGCGAAGAAGATATTTCCGGTCTCCTTGATCCGCTTCAACACCTCTCTGTTCTTGCCGCCGCGAATGCCCTGAGTCGCCAGCAATCCTGCCCGCTTGCATTTCCCCGCTTTGATATGTGCGCGCGCCTTCTCAAACCAATAGCAGCACAGGTCCGCTTCGTGCGGCACGCGATCCTCGTACATCTTGAAGAGCGCGCCCATGTACTCGTCGCCAAGAAGCCGCCGCATCAGCTTCCCGCCGAGGAACGGCGGATTGCCCACGATCACGTCGCACTCGGGCCAGCGGGGTTCCTTCGCCCGTGTGCCACTGCTGCCTTGCCCAGCAGTGCGCCGCTTCGTCCGCCCCTTCGCCAATCCGCAATCCGCAATCCCCAATCCGCAATCGAGAATCGCGTCCATCTCCTTGATGTTTTCCAGCGGCTTAAGGATCGGCACTTCCGGCCGGTAGAGGCCGTTGTCCTTGTCCCACTGGATGTGGCCGATCCACACCACCAGCCGCGCCAGTTCCGCCGCGTATGGGTTGATCTCGATGCCGTAGAGTTGCTCCGGCCCGACGAAGCGAAACAGGTTGTGGCCGCACTTTGCCGCCAGCGTGACGACTTCCTTTTCCAGGTCCTTGAGCATCCGCAGCGACACATACAGGAAGTTGCCGCTACCGCAGGCCGGGTCGAGCACCTTCACCAGCGACAGCCTGTGCGCGAAGTCTTCCAGCAGTTTCAGCAGTTCCTTGTCGTGCTTCGCGTGCTCCTTGCCTTTCGATTCGTCGCGGCGCTGCAGCTTCGCCAGCGCCTTCTTCTTTACCTCTTCCCACTCGCGGCGCAGCGGCGCCATCAGCACCGGCTGCACCAGCAGT
>JAPLOD010000687.1 GCA_026692735.1 Planctomycetota bacterium
GACGGAAGCGGAAGCGGCGCTGGCCGTGCTGAACAGAAGCCTGGCCGCCGAGCCCGATTTCAGGGCGGCGCGCAGGGGAATCAAGGGCGTGCCGCAGGCCCTCCTGTATCTCGACACGGGCGCGCTGGCCGTCGCGGCGTACGACCTACTGATCCCCGTCGCGCAGATCGCGGCACGGACGCCGCAGGTGGATGTGAGCTCGCTGCCGACCTCCGACCTGCTGTTCCAGACCCTCGGGGGCACGGTCTTCGCGTTCAGCACCAATGCGGACGGCGTCGCCGCCGAAGGCTACTCGCCGGCCGGCGGCATCTCCCTGCTGATGATGGCGCCCGTCGCATGGCAGGCCAACCGCATGGCGAACCGTGGAGGAGGAGGGCCAGGACCGCGCGCGGCCGGCAGACAGCAGCAGGTGGCGGAGGAACTCGGGCGCAGCCTGAGACTGTACGCACAGGAGAATGGCGGGAAGTACCCGGCGGCGCTGCAGGATATGCCGCCCAAGTACCTCGGCAACCTTGGGGACCTGGGCACTATCGTGTACCGGGGCAAGCAGGACGCTGCGAACAAGGTCCTGGCCCACAGTTCCGAGAAGCTGCCCGGCCCCATCACGATCCTGACGCAGGACGGCACGGTGGCCCAGATCCGGCGTCCGCAGCTCGGCAAGGTCTTGCAGGAGGGCTTCAAAGGCGACGCGCTGCCGGGCCCGCCGGCGAAAGGGGAGGCGGTGAAGCCGCCGCGCCCGCCGGAGTTCTAGCCCGCATTATTCACCGCGGAGACGCGGAGAGCGCAGAGAACAGCAGGGAAGTACATGGGAAACAGCCCTGTGTTCATCGGACTCGGTTACACCGCCTTCAGCTCGCGCAGGGCTGCCAGGACCTCCTCGGGCTCTATGAGTCGCAGGCAGTCATAGTGACCATAACGGCACGTGCGCTTCAGGCACGGGCTGCAGGGGAGGTGCTTATGGATAACCCTTGTGCGGGCGCCGAGGGGGCCGGTGCGGTCTGCGCGCGTGCTGCCGAAGATGCCTACGGTCGGTATGCCCAGCGCGCCCGCCACGTGCATGGAACCGGAATCGTTGCCCGCGAAGCCCGCGCACAACGACAGCAGCGCCAGCGCTTCCCCCACTGACGTCTCGCCCGCCGCAACAACCGCTCCCGCCTGGGATGCGGCAATGACCTCTTCCGCCTTGCGGCGCTCATTGGGCGCGCCGACCAGAACGCATTCGGCGCCATGCCGTTCAGCCAGCAGATCAACCAGGCGGGCGAAGCTGCGGGCCGGCCACTCCTTCGCCGGGCCGAACGCCGCCGCCACGGCCAGGGCAATGAGCGGCCCGTCGGGGCGTTTCCGGCGCCGGGCGAGGAACGCGCGCATCCTCTTCCTGCTCGGCTCGTGCACGTCCGGCGCAAAGGCGTCCGGCGATCCGTGCACGCCGAGCGTTTCGCGCAGCATGTGCAGGTAGTAGTGGACCTGGTGCGTCTCCAGAATCTCCGAGGTCGGCCGCGTTTTGTCGGTCAGCAGCAGTCCGCGGGCGTCGCGCGCGTAACCGGCGCGGCGCGGGATGCGCGCGAGAAAGGGCCAGAGCGCGGCATCGAAGCTGTTCGGCAAGAGGACTGCGAGGCCGAACTTCCGGCCGCGCAGCTCCCGGGCGATGCGGCCGCGGTCGGCGAGGCCGTGGAGGAGCCCCTTGCGCACGCGGTAAGGGATGATCTCGTTGATCCATGCGGCGCCGTCGAAGAAGCTGGCCAGTTCCTGTTTGATGAGCACGGCCAGGCGCGCTTCGGGAAACGCCGCGCGCACAGCGCGCAGCGCCGGCAGGCTCATGACAATGTCGCCAAGCCAGTTGGCCTCCTTCACCAGGACACGCGCAGGAACGGTTGACGAACTCATCTCGGATGATGCTAGCCGCGCCCGGGGCGAATACAACCGTCCGGCGCGCCGGACGGTGTGTGAGACCGACCGGACTGCGACACCTCCACTTTTTACGGGAGGATTAGCTGCAACTGGTTAAGTTACCGAGAGTTGCGCGATTGTCCTCTAGCAGGCCCGCCATGTGCACCCTGTGCTCTCCATGAGGTGCGACGAGAGGAGAACCAGTATGAGACCGCGTGCAAGCCTGCTGCCCATTGTTGTGACCAGCGTTACCGCCGCCAGCCTGCTCGTTTTCGTCCTGCCAAGACCAGCGGCGGGGTTTCAGCCCTTCATGGCGCCGACAAACGTTCCCTATGTCTGGGATTGTGGGGCCCTTCCCGGAGGTCACGTCGTGTGGAGCGTCGCGGGTGATGCCCCGCCAATGCTGCGCGATGCCATGCGGGCGTGCACGCAGGCATGGTCGGATGCAACCGGCGGCGCGCTGCAGTTCAGTGAAGGTCCTGGCGGAATCACGGCGACGTTCGACAGCACGGGCACCGACATCCCTGACCCGCTCTTCCTGGCCTACACCGCGTTCACCAGCAACGGGCAGTACAAGATAACCAACGCGACGATCATCGTGAATGCAGCGAACTACACCTGGCTGCGTGGGCAGATCAAGGGCGTTGGCCCGGCGGTGAACGGCAAGCGGGAAGCCGATCTGGACGGCGTCGTCCTCCACGAACTGGGCCACGCGCTGGGTCTTGACCACGCGGACAGGAATCCCGCGGGCATCGTAGGCAGTATCGGCGTGAACGACCTCCCCACGATGTACTCCGTCATCTATCCCGGCGCGGAAACGCTGCATACCGATGACGAGGCCGGCATCCGCACCTTGTACACGGGCTCCTTCACCGTGGTTGAGCAGCCCGCAATCGCAGTATCCGCGTCGCCGGCAACGGGCAAGCGGCCACTCAAGTCGTACCTCACCCAACAGGGCGGCGACGACAATGCGACGTGGGATTTCGGGGACGGCACCCGCGGCAAGACAGGCGCGAGCATGAGCCATAGGTTCGCCGCGCCGGGAACCTACACGATCACCGTGACCTCGATTGGCAAAGTCGGGACGACCACGGTGCAAGTCGAGGGCCGCAGCAAGGTCAAGCCCAAGAAGCCCGGCAAACGCGCAGCGATGCCGGGCTCATAATGCAGCTAGGGTTTGAGCAGCTTGGGCTGAGCCTTCTCCCACTCTTCCTGGCTCACCTTCTGCGTCTTGTGGATGAAGACGAAGCAGCCGCGCTTGTTGCCAACCACCACGTCCGGCAGACCGTCGCCGTTCACGTCGCCCGTGACGACCTGGGTGCCGACGCCGGAGTCGTTGTCTATCAGGTACGGGACGAACTCCACGCCATCCTTGGAGCGGACGGTGCGGAACCAGTAGAGCACGGCCGGCGCCTGCGACTCCGGATCGCCCTGGGGGCCGTGCGCCCAATGGCGCTTGCCGACGACGAAGTCCTTGACGCCGTCGCCATCCATGTCCACGAGGTCAAGGGCGTGGGGCTGCGAAAACTTCACGCCGTACTTGTTCTCTTCCGGCTTGCTGCCCATGATCAGGTGCTTCTTGAACGTGATCTGGTTGTCCGCCTTTACCTGCTCGAACCAGGCCAGGCCGTACTGGTGCGCGGAGAGGCTGGTGATCACGTCGTTCAGGCCGTCGCCGTTGACGTCGTAGACCAGGATCTGCGCGCCGCTCCCGAAGTCCTGGGGATGCTTGACCCACATGGCGGCGGGGTCGGCCTGCTGTTCCCACCAGGCTTTCTCCTCCCCCTCAAGCATGTCCATCTTGCCGTCGCCGTTGACGTCTCCCCACCCCAGGCCGTGCGAATACTTGTGCCACTTCCCCTTGGCAGAGACGGCGTGGAACTTCCAGGGCTTCGCCGCGTCGGCCCAATCGGCCGCGGCCCAGCCCAACTGGCCGGCGAACGTGCAGATGAGTTCCGGCTTGCCGTCGCCGTTGATGTCGCCGAAGCCCGGGGATTCACTGTCAACGACGTCGAAAATCTTGTGCTTCACCCACATGCCATCCTTGCCCTTGGGGTTCTCATACCAGTAGCCGGGCAAGCCAGGCATGCCGACGACCAGAATGTCGGGGTACTTGTCGCCGTTGAAGTCATAGACCCAGGTGAAGAAGTTCTCCGAGTAGTTCTCCTTTTTCAGGGGCTTGGCGGGGTAGTACTCGTGCTTGACCTTGAAGTCGGGGCCTTCGTACCAGTATGGCCCGGCCACGATGTCCATCTTGCCGTCCTGGTTGAAGTCGCCGTAGTTGGCGCCTTCGCAGAAAAACTGCTCAGTGAGGACGATCTTCTCGAAGGTATGCAGGACCATCTCGCCCGCCAGAGCAGCGCCCAGCGGCAGGCAGAGCAGTGCCAGAACGGCAACGAACCGAATGCGGCTGACCATGGGATTCCCCTTTTCGCAAAACCGACCTCACGCTTCGTATACACCAGCGTGCAAAAAAAAACCGGACGGTCGCGGGCCCGTCCGGTTTCTTCTGTGTTAGCCGGGCACGTACTACGGCGCCCGGGGCAGGTCAGACTTTAGAACGCAACCTGGAAGTTGAGCATGAAGTTGTCGTTCCGGACTTCGCGGAACCCGTAGGATTCCTGGAGACGAGTGCCTTCTGGCTCATTCACGATGTTGTAGTTCGCCTGGATCTTGGCGTTGTGGCCCTTGATGTAGTAGTTGATGCCGGCCGTCAAGATCTTGGTCTGGAAGATGTCGGTCCGGCTATTGAGGTTCTGGTCGGCAACCAGGACGTTGCCCAAAGCCTGATACCGGAACGCGAATTCCCAAGGCTTCAGCCAGCTCGGGCAGCTATCCGCAAAGATGCTGTCGCTGAGCTTGTAGCCAGTCGCGATGTACCAGCCCATGGTGTGGATCGGCGTGCCATTGCTCTGCGCCAGACCAGTGCCATCGCCGGTATTCCCAATCTCCGTCCCGCCATTGGCCAGGATGTCAACCACCGTACCCGGAGCATTCCGATCCTTCATGTACATCCACTCGCCCCGAATCCACCAGCCCTTGACCGGGCCGCCCGGCATATAGCTGCCGTACGCGACATGCTTCATGGCAGCGGTTTCGCAGCGGTTCAGGCCGTTGAGCGGGGTGGCAATCGGATCGCGTCCACCAGACTCGCCGTGCTTCCCACCGATGAAGGAGTAACCCAGCTCGATGCTGCCCCACGTCTCGTTCTTCCACAGCGGGCGCACCATGACGGCAGCCAGGAAATCCTTATAGTCGTTGTCGTCGGACCGGTTCTGAGCCTGCCCGGCCGAGCCGAAGTAGTTGCCAGCGCCATCGAAGGCGCCGAGCCAGTACTGCAGCCTGTCATCCCACCAGAACCCGTGAGCCGTGATGCCCAGATCGCGCGAATCGTTGATCTGGCCAATCAGGGAGCGCTCAACGAAATCAAGCTCCGCGCTATCCCGCGGGCCTTCCTCACCGAGCTGCGGCTTGTACTGGCCGATCAGGAAGTCGTGATGTGGGACAACGCCGTGGTACTTGATGTACGCATCCTGCAGCAAGCGCGGCACTGCGCCAGAGCCCGTCTGCACCCCGCTGACCGCCGCCGTGCTGCCAAGGCTCGGACCATTGACGGCGTCGTATTCGGGAGCCACGTCGTTGTAGCGCTTGAAGACCGTCCCCCCGCTGCCCTTGTTGTCCGGCATGCTCGGGAAGCTGGTCGCTTCGCGGGCGGGGTCAATCTTCACCACCGCGGTCACGTTCTCGTGGATGTCCATCGTGAACTTGATCTCGGTGCGGCGGATCCGGAAGCTGTCATTGTCGCTCGCCTCGTTGGTGTCAACAATGCCAGTCCCGTTGAGCTGGTCGAACATCCCCTTGTTGTCGTTCTGGATGCTGTAGTACCACACCTGCACCAAGCCGCTAATGGTCAGCTTGCCGTTCTTGGTCGTGACGGTGGCGTTCGGGCCGTACTTCCCCCTTACGGCCTCATCCACGGGAGACTTCGGCATCGCCGCGGACGAACTCGACAACTGCTTGCGCAGTTGCTCGATGTCTTTCTTCAGCGCGTCAATCTCGGCCTGCGTCGCCTCCCCAGCCAGGACTGAACTGGGAACAACCATCACCAAGGCGGCTATGAGCGCTGCCAGGAATCCTCGGATGCGAACCATCATTCCCTCCCCGTGCGTTCTCAACCCTCCCAGGCTCCCACAACGGCCCGCGCCGCTGATTGGCCTGAGAACTCTGGACAAAATCACAAAACCCCGACCGCCCTCCTTTACTTGAGCACAGCCAGCCGGTACTGCTTTTGACGGTGCAGGGATTTTTAACAGGGATGCCCAAACTGTCAAGTACCCAAAGTGAAAAATCTTCAAAAAATCCCCAAAAAAATCAGGGGGCCTGCCGGGTAGTGCACCCCCTACTGGAGGGGCGGGCGGGCCCCACGGCCCCCTTACGGACTGAACGCAGGGGCGGAAAGGACCGATAATACGCTCGCAGGCAAGCCGAGAGCGTGCCAAGGTGGCGCCGGGGCGTTCCGCCCTGGGCGGTCCTGCTATTGTCCCCAAGCGTACCCGAAAGCCGCAACACAGCGGTCCTGCGAAGGCCGGCATGCCGGGATTCCCGGCGGTCACGACCCGGCTCCACCGGAGGCCGGCGGCGGTTGGTCGCCGCGCTGTCCGGTTTCGTGCACTGCGCCCCGTTCCGCGCCAAAGGCGGAGCCGCCGGCCGGCTTGGCCGCCCCCGCGGCTGGTGGAGCGACCGGCGGGTCGGGGGCCGGCGTTTTCCCCTCCGGGGTGCTCGTAGCGGTGACAGAGGTTTCGCGCCGCACGGAGATCCTGCGCAGGCGCCGCCCGTCCCGCTTGGTCACCTTGAAGACCAGGCCGCCGTGCCGTACGACGTCCCCCTCGCGCGGCACGCGGCCGGCCACTCCCAGGACCAGGCCTGCCACGGTTTCGAAGGTGCCTTCCGGCATAAGGTAGTCGGCGTACACCTCGCGGAAGCGGTCCAGTGAGACCTTGCCATCGAATGCCACGGACCCGTCCGGCGTGTGCTCGACCTGCGCCGGCTCGTAATCGTACTCGTCCTGGATCTCGCCCACGATCTCCTCGACGATGTCCTCCATCGTCACCAGGCCGGCGGTGTCGCCGAACTCATCCACGACGATGGCCATGTGCATGCGGTTCCTTTGCAGTTCATGCAGGAGTGCCGCCACGCCCTTGCTTTCGGGCACGTACACCGCCTCACGCAACAGGTCCACCAGCTTGATCAGCTTGGGGTCCTGCAGCGTGTAGATCAGGTCCTTCATGTAGACGATGCCTTTGATGTTGTTCAACGAGCCGTCGTAGACGGGCAAGCGTGAATAGCCCTGCCGGAAGGCAGCCTGCATCTGTTCCGCGTCGGCGCGCAGGTCGAGCGCGACGATGTCGGGCCGGGGGATCATGATCTGGCGCACGGTCTTGCTGTAGAACTTGAAGACCTGCTGCAGCATGCGCTGTTCTTCCTCGCTCAGCAGCCCCGCTTTCCGGCTCTCGGCCACCAGCATGAGCAGTTCCTCTTCGGACAGCGCGCCGGCGTGAGGCAGCGCCGGCTTGAGGCCGAAGAGGCGGGCGGCCTTCATGGTGGCCGTGTTCAGCAGCCAGACCGCGGGCCAGAAAACCTTCATGAACCAGCGCATCGGCCGGACCAGGTACAGCGCGGATTTCTCGGGGAACTGCAGGGCCACGACTTTCGGCAATTGTTCGCCGGCCACCACGTGCGCAAAGGTCAACAGGAACAGCGCCATGACGACGGCGACGATGGCCACGGCATGCACGAAGGCCTCGGGCGGCGCCGAGGGGCCGAGGCGCCGCAGCACGCGCTCGATACCGTGGGCGAAGAACGGCTCGGCGATCGCGCCCAGCGCCAGGCTTGCCGCCGTTATCCCCACCTGGGCGGCGGAGATGTAATCGTTGATGTGGTCAATGGCTTCCCTGACGATCTTGGCGCTGGCGTTGCCCTGGGATACCAACTCCTCCATGCGCGTGCGCCGGACGCGCACCAGGGCGAACTCCGCCGCCACGAAGAGCGCGTTGGCCAGGATCAGAAAGGCGATGGCCAGAAGGTTGAGTGTGATGTCATCAGTCATTTGCCACGTGTCGTCTGTCAGTTGTCAGTGCTTTTCCGGCGTTTGTCAATGCCGTAAAACGCGAAACGCGGAATATGGAGGGTGCCATGGCGCCCTGTCCGCCTCATTTCTTCTCATATCTGGCAGTCTTCAACACGGTCGGGGACATCGTGGCCAGATCGTTCCGGAACTTCGGCGCATCGTCCTTGGCGCAGGCCAGAGACAGCCCTCCGCCATCCAGCGCGGCCGTGAAACGCCGGATGACCTCGCCCGACGTCAAGGTCATCACCTCGCCCTCGAACGTCACCTTGCCCTCCGCCGCGGCGCCGTTGGAGTCCTTGTAGCTAAACGAGCCGTCGGCCTTGACGACCAGCGTTTCCGACAGGAAAGGGTTGGGCTTGTGCACGAACGTGCCCACGAGGGCCTCCACGCTTTTCACGGGCACCGCTGCCGGTTGGGGTGGCGTTACCTTGGCGACCTTCGCAGGCTCGGGGGGCGGGGCGGGCGGAAGGGGCGGACCCGCAATTGGTTCCGGCGGGTTGTCTTTCTTTGGGGTGGCGGCGGGTGCCTCAACCCTCTTCAACCACAGGGCGGGCTGGCGTTCCTGCGGCGGCATACGCCCAAGTATGTCACTGGGTTTGATGACGTCCGCGGGCCGGCGGGTCAGCTCGACGCCGCCTGCGACGGGGCGCGCCGTGAAGTACCGTTTATGCTCCGGGCCGATGAAGGTCAGCTCATCGTCGGTCCGCAGCAATGTGCCGTTCTGGACGGTCCCATCTCCGGTGACATACCCGAAGCACCCGTCCGCCGTGAGCACCAGGCAGTCTTTTGTCTTCCCGTCGAGGAAGTACGTACCGGCCAGGTCGGCGAACGAACCCTGGGGCTTGGTGGCGGGGGGTTGAGCCGGCGGGACGCCTGCCGCCGGCGTTTGACTCCGGACGACCGGCTCCTGGACTGTTGTGGCAGGTTCTTGGGCCGGGGCCTTCGGCGGCGGCTTGAACTCCGGCCGGCCCTTCTTCTTCCAGTTCGCCTCGCAAAGGTACAGGATCTGCGTCTCGAAGTCGCTGGTGGGCGGCAGCTCGCCCATCAGGGAGCCTTTGACCGGCCGGTCGTCCTCGCGGCGCCACAGCTTCATATCGTGGCCTTTGTGCTCGTAATGGAAGAAGCGCTTGGTCTGGCCTGCGGTCAAGGTGACGTGTTCGTCGTCCGCGCGGATCGTCCCGGAAACATGCTGGCCGTTCGGCCCATAAAGGTCGAAGGTGCGGTCCGCGCGCATGGTGAGGACGTACGTGACCGCGTCGCCGTCCAGGTAGAACGTCTTGAACAGCTTGGCCTTGTTGTCGTCCACTCCCCAGGCCGCGAAGGTCAACACGCCCAGCCAGGCACACGCTGCGATGCCACTCCGCTGCATACGCGTCAGTCCTCCTCAAACAGCACGGCCGTAGTATAGGGTCGCGGCCACGCCACTTCAATGTACCGCGTCTTGCCGCCGGTAGCGAGTGCCAGGGCGCGCCTGCCACGGGCGGCTGTTTCCTGCTGTTTGCATCCGGTGGGAAAATCGGTTAGCCTCCCGCGTTCCTCAAGGAATCGGCTATGGAAGACGGAAGAGCCATCCCCTTCGTCCGGACGCGCCTGTTCGGGCAGATGTTCCTGCAGTTTGCCATCCAGGGCGCGTACGCTCCTGTGCTCGGCAGGTACCTGGAGACTCTCGGCCTTACCCCGACGCAGCAGGGCTTTGTGCTTCTGGCCGGCTGCGTGGCGCCAGTCATCCTGCCGCTCATCGCCGGGCAGAGCGTGGACCGGTGGTTCCCCGGGCAGAAGGTCTTGAGCGTGTGTTATTTCCTGACCGGCGGCCTGCTGATCGCGGCGGGCACCGTGCGCGACTGCACGCCGCTGATCTGGCTGTCGTTCCTGGTGGCGATGTTCTTCGTCCCGACGATGGCGCTGGCCAACGCCTTGTCGTTCCACCATCTCGCCGACGCCCGGCGCGACTTTCCCATCGTCCGCGTCGGCGGCACCTTGGGCTATATCGGAGCAGGCTGGCTGCTCACAGCCTGGATGAAGGCCATGCAGGCGTACGGCGTTGACCGGTCGCTCGGCGACAGCCTGTACCTCGCGGGCCTCATCGCGTTCGTCAACGCGTTCTACTGCCTGACGCTGCCGGACACGCCGCCCAAACGCGACGCGGCCGAGAAGTTCGCGCTGGGCAAGGTGCTGGCCATGCTCAAAGACCCGTCGTTCGCGGTGCTCAGCGTGCTCTCGTTTGTCATGATGATCTTCGCCTCGTTCTACTATTTCAAGACCAGCAACTTCATGCCCACGGTCGGCGTACCGGATGAGTGGATCTCGACGGTCATGAGCGTGGGGCAGGTTTTCGAGATCGGGATGATGTTCCTGCTGGCCTGGCTCTACCGCCGCCTGGGCGCCAAGGGCATCATCACCCTGGGCCTGGTATGCTGGCTGGCGCGCTTCACCATCTTTGCCATGTATCCGCAACGAGGGCCGGTGGTCGCTGCGCAGATCCTCCACGGCGCATGCTTCGCCTTCGCCCTCGCCGCGACGATGATCTACGTTGACCGCATCTGCACCCCGGACGTGCGCGGCAGCATGCAGAGCTTCCTGGGCTGGGTGATGGGCCTCGGCACGTTGCTGGGCGCGTGGGTCAGCAGCGCTGTGCAGGACGCCTATACCGTTGGCAAGGTCGCCAACTGGCCGCGCATCTGGACTGTGCCGGCGGTCGGCATGGCGGTGGTCCTCGTGGTCTTCGTCGTCGCCTTCCGAGCACGCGATACGGAGGAGAAAGCTGCTGGCTCTTAGCTCTTGGCTATTGGCTCTTGGCTCTTAGCTCTTGGCTCCTGGCTCTTGGTCAAGAACCAATGGCCGCGTTCTTCTGCGTGCATCCGCGGTTTCACTACTTTGCCGGCGCGCTCTTGTTCTCCAGTTCCTTGAGTGCCTGCTGCAGGCGCTTGCTCTCGGGGCTGTCGGCCGGAAAGAGCGCCTTCACATCCACAGGGACGGCATCGGCCGCGGCGCGCGAAAGCTTCTTGCCGCAGAGATCAATCAGCTCCTCAAGCCGCGCCACCAGCACCTTCGTCTCGGCCTTGGTCCTGACCGCCTCCGCGAAGCAGCGCAGCGCTTCGGCCCTGTCATCGGCCGTCCACTGCTCCTTGCGTTTCAGGGCCGCGAGCCTGGCCTGGTTCAGACGCGCGAGGAAGACGCCCCGGAAGTTCTCGGGCTTGGCCTCCGTTGACTGCTTCTCCAGCCACGCGACGAAGGGGAGTTCCTCCTTCTTCTTGGCGGCCAGCGTCGCCAGTTGGTCGCACCAGCGCTGGACGAAGCTGCGCGCGGGGTTGGTGCTGAGCAGCGCAGCGACGTGCTCCTGGAGCGTGGCCAGATCGTCAGCGGCCAGGGCCTTGTCCATCTGCGCGCCGGTATGCTGCCGCGCATGGACGCGAGCCGCGTAGCGCAACGCGGGGTCCTCAAGGACTGTGCCACTGCTGGCTTGTCCAGCAGTGCTGTTCTGCGCTTTCTGCCAGAGAGCCGCGGCTTCCGCCGTGTCGCCGGCGAGCCATTTTGGCACGCTCGCCAGGTATTCAGCGGGGGGAATGACCTTTTCGCCTTCCTTGACGAGCGGACCTTTGGCCGCTTCGTAGGGCACGCGCCTCGCGGGTGTCTTGCGCAGACAGAACTGCGGGTCGCCGATGATCATCAGGCGCCAGGGATAGCCGAAATACTGTCCCGTCCGCTGGCGGAAGGCCGCGCTGAATGGCGCACCGGCGGCGATTCGTGGCGCGTAGTACCGCGGCGGCTGGAAGGAGGAGAGGAAAGGCTCCGCCACCGAGCCGAAGTAGAAGAACGCCCCGCCCCAGACTGCGCGCCCGGCCAGAGTGTCGGGATCGTAGGGGTTGCCGGCCGAACCGGAGTGCGTCACGTGGATGGCTACAGGCCCGCCGACGGGAAAATCGTCCGTCGTGCCGCCTCCGCCGCCGACGGACCAGTCGCCGGTGCCGCCGGACGAGTTGATCGTGAGGAGCTGCATGCGATTCCAGGGGAAGACTTGCGCGCGGAACGTCTCGATCGAGGCGCCGGAACCTTTGAGGTGCGTGACGGCGAAGCGGTCCTTCCACTGCGTTTCCGAGAAGTCCATCCTGTACGCGCCCCAGATGGACTTGGGGTCCAGGCCGTAGGTGTTGAACAGGAGCGCCGAATCGGGTTGCAGGAACAGCGAACAGGCGGCCTGGTAGGCGCTGCGCGCGGCGTCGCCCAGCAGGCGGCCCGTGACAGCGCTGCGCGTGGAGTCTTCGTCGCGGCCGAGCAGGTCGTCGAGCGCGTAGGTGTTGCCGAACTTGTAGCCGTCTTGAGTGCCCGCGTACCGGTAGGGATACTGCCCCGCCAGGGTCACATGGCCCCAGCCCGTGCTCCCGTCCACACCCCAGCGTTCCAGACCCGCGCAGACCTGGCGCGCCAGCGCGAGGGCGGCGTCTTTTGACAGTTGGTCGCCGGGCTTGGCCGCGCGCGCGTCTTTGCCCTGGCCGATCTGCGGCAGGGGCAGGAATTCGAATCCCTGGAAACGCCCGGCCGCCAGAGAGGGCTGGACGCCCGACGCCTTCAACGCCGCGCGCAGAGCATCCGCATCCCACCCCTCCTGCCTCACCGCCGGACGAGCGGGGAGGGCGTGCGACTCCACCCAGCTATTGGCCATGGCGCCCCAGATATGCTCCGGATGCAGTTCAGGCAGGGGCGGTTCCGCGGGCGCGACGACGATCTGCGCGGGCTTGAACGCGGCAATGAACTTCGGCGCGTAGAGTTCGTCCTTCATGAGCACCGGGAAGAACGTCTTGTCCGTCCAGCAGGAGATCGCCTTCGCGAACGAGAGCACGTTCGGCGCCAGGACGACCACATCCAGCACCTGGCGCTCTTCCCATTTCTTGCGCGCGGGATTCGGCTGGCCTTCCGCCAGCGCGCGCATGGCTCGCGCGGTGCGGTATAGCGTCGGGCTTTCGCCTGGGGAAGCGGCACCACCGCTCGCGGTCTGCTCGGCGGCCTGCCAGAGCTTGAGCGCTTCGTCCCGGAGGCCGTTGGCGTAGGCCTCGTCGGCCACGTCAAGATACGCATCGGCGGCGACGCGGCCGACAGGCGCTTCCTTGCGGATCTTCTCGACCAACTGTTGCCGCTCTGTGTTGAAGTCCAGCTCCATGATGACGAAGTTGAGCATCGCCGCGGCGTGCAGGCATTCGTCCTGCGTCATGGGCCGCGCCAACAGCGCTTTCACGCGTTCACGCGCCGTCTGCGCAGCCTTGGGGTCCTTCTCCGCGGCCGCAACGCCGGCCAACAGCTCCTTGAACTGCGCTTTCAGATCGGCGGGGAGGGGCTTCAGGTCGGGATCGGGGAGGATCCCCGGCTTGGGCAGCGCGGCCTTCGCCTTCTCGTCGAGCGGCTCGGGCTTCTCCAGGATTCGCGACAGGAGCGGTTTCAGGCCGGCGCGCAGCGGCGGCACTTCCTCAACCGCGATCGGCTCGCCTTTGGCCGTCAGGAACAGAAAGCCGCCCCTCGGCGCAAAAGGGAAGGCCTTCAAGGCCGCGCTGCCGTGCCAAAGCATCACGCGGTGGCATTTCTCAAGGAGCGTCGTGAGCACCGCGTCTGGCGCTGTGGCGCGATCCGCCGGATCGCGGCCCGACCCGGCGGGTCGAGCTGCCAGCCAGTGGCCGGCGTCGAGCGAACCGACGTCGGCCGGGTGGCGAACCAGGACGACGACGGGCTTCCCGTCGCCCTCAGCCGCGTGCAGTTCGGCGGTGAGGTCGTCAGACCAGGGCAGCGGCTCAGCGGCGCTACCGGACAGGCAGGCGCACAGCGTCAAAGCGGCGAGGCGAGTCAGCATGGCTTCTATAGATAAACCACGGAGGGCGCTGGTCGTCCTGCAATTTGGCGAATTGCAGTACAGGGACAGGCGCCTGAAAACGAGCAGTGAACCCGATACCCGTCACTTCGTGAGCACGACGTGATACGCCTGGTTCTCCTCCACCTTCGGCAGGTTGATACGCAACGTCTCGCCCTGCTGTTCAACCGTGAAGTCCTTGAAAGCTGGAATCTCCGCGTCGACCAGCGGCTTGTCGAGGTTCGTGTTCGGTATCAGCCGCACCTGCACGTTGTACTTCGGCATCGCGCGTTCCTTCAGTTCCAGCGTCACGGGGCGCGCGCTCTTCTCCACGCTGCCAAGCAGTATCTCGCGCCGGTCCGCGCTCTTGCTGGCCAGGCAGGCGAGCGACTTGCTGTTGCCGCTGCTCTCGACGCGCGTCTGGCCCTTCGCCGCGGCGTACAGCCTGTAGACGTGATAGACGGGGTACGGCTCGCCCTTGGGCGTCACGATGCCGCCGAGGTAATCGTCTTCATCGCCCCAGTTGGCGCGGCAGGCGCGCTCGACCGGGTACACATTCTCCAGGTAATAAAACCAGATCACCGCGAGCCCCGGATGCAGGCGGCCCGGCTTCTTGGGCCCCGCGCCCCATTCGTCGCAATGGATTTCCTTGATCTTCTGCTCCGGGTATTCCTTGAGGAACTCGCGCATCTTGCCGAGCTTCCACTTGGCCTGTTCCGGCCAGTTCGGATCCCAGCCCGTGTAGTGCCAGGCGAGGTAGTTGCATTCGAGCTTGTTGTCGCGGCAGTAGTTCAGGAACGCCTGGTACTTTTCGTAGCTGGGGAACGCGAAGCCCGGCCCGCAGATCTGCGCGTCCTTCTCCGCTTCGCGCAATGCCTTGAACGCGTGGCCGTACAGCTCGTAGTACCTCTCAATCGGCTTGTGGCTGATGTCCGGTTCGTTGACCGGTTCCCAGATCACCGTCGCGGCGGCCTTGCCGGTCTCGGTCACAAGCTTCTTTACATCGGCTTCGTAGTTCGCCCAGTCGAACTCCTCCCACTTCTTGCCCTTCGCCGGACCGCAGCCGATCAGGTCGCTCATGACCAGCTTGTACGCCGCACCGAGTTTCTCGACGCGGCCGATCGCGCCCGTCAGTCCGCTCTTGATGCGCCCGCGGAACTGGTGTCCTATCCGCCACAGCGACGGATTCAGCGGCTGGATAAGCTCATCGGCAAACTCGTCCCTCAGCCCGCCCAGAAACCCCGTGCGCGGACTGACAGGCCCCATTTCCTTGTCGAAATCCACGCTCAGCGTCACAGGTTCCGGCTCTCCAGCCCGCGCGGGCGGCGCCATGCAACAGACCAGCAGTAACACGACGAACGCCATTCGTGCCATTTCACCCTCCGCCGTTGGACGCCTCACCCCGCCCCGCCAAGTCTATTTTGGGGATTCCGGCTTGCTCTGCTCGGGCGCCTGCTCTTTGGTCTTGAGCTCCGCCTGATATGCCTTCCAGCCCTGGCACCAGCCCGTGTGCCAGCGCCACAGGCGCGCGAGCCACGACTCCGGCTTGCGTTCCGCGTAGCGACGCATAAAGCATCGTTCACAGTGCGCCACGTGCCACCGTCCTTCCCGTCAAATGCCGCTCTACTGCTTGCCGCCCTTCTCTAGCGCCTCGACCACCTTTGCCGCGATGAGCTCATGGCCCGGCTTGCCCATGTGCGTCTTGTCGTCGCAGTAGAGCCGCTCCTTGTTCTCCTTGCCCGCTTCGTGGAAGGCCGCATAGATGTCGCAGATGCCGGCGTTCTTCTCCGCGGCGGCTTTGCGGCAGGCTTCGGCCATGTCGGCCATCGAGTCCCACTTGCTGACGGCGGGACAGGTCGTGATGATCAGCACGTCGGCCTTGCCTTTCGTGGCGCGGCGAATCCGGTCCACGGCGTCCTTCTGCGCGTCCAGGAACAACTCGCCCGTCATCTTCGAATCGTGATCGTTGAAACCGTAGCACACCGTGACCAGATCGGGTTCCGGCGCCTCTTTCAGCCAGCGCGGCATGACGATCAGGCCATGGCGCAGCAGCGAACCGCCCACTGCGGGGTTCACGATCGTGGCCTCGACGCCGAATTTCTCCTTCAGCGTGCTCTTCAGGATCGTCGGCCAGTTGGTGGCCTTGTTGGCCCAGTGAGCGTAGTCGGTCAGCGAATCGCCCATCGTCACGATGGTGATGGGCTGCTTGGCCTTCACCTTCGCCAGCACGCGGGCGAGCGGCGCGCCGTCGGGTTTGTACTCGTTGGCGTCGAGCTCCAGCGCCGGCTCAAGGCGGATTTCGTCAACCGCGTAGGAATGCGCCGCGTAGTCCTTCCAGAAGAACCATTTCCCGATCCAGACATTGCCGAGCTTTGACGGCGCATTGCCGTTCTTCGGGTCAATCAGCCTGGCCTGCGGATGCGGCAGCGCGGGAACCAGATCGCGCCAGGCGACCGTGATCTTCTTCCAGTCCGTGCTGTCAATGGGGAAGGCATACGTGTAGCGCAAGTCGTAGTTTTCGTTCCAGACAAACTGCAGGCCGCCGAGATGGTTTGAGCCGTCGCCTTTCACCCAGAACGAGAAGCCCGCCGCCGCGTCCCATTCGGGCTTGCCGCGCGCCTTGCCCATGAACCAGACGCCGCTGCACTGGTCGCTGAAGGAGAACTTGACGGCCTTCCCGACCTTGCCCTCGACCAGGTCAAGAGCGCCCTTCTCCTTCGGTGGCGCGAAGGACACATCGTCCATCGAATCTATCAGCGCGCCTTCGCCCGAGTAGCCGGCCTGCGCCAGCAGAGCCAGCAGCACCGCCACCCACAGCGTCGCATTCCGTGATCTCATCTGCAATCCTCCATGCTCCATTGACTACACCAGCACTTGTCACACAGCGCTGGACGCCGGCGGGGGGTATTTCTCCTTCAACCTGGCCGCCACCTGGAGACCCAGGTCGTAGCAGCGCTTGAGGTCCTCGCCGGCCGGCGCGTAGACCACTCTGACCGGCTCCCCCACCAGCTCGACCTTCATCTCTTCCAGCATCGCGCGCAGGTCCTTGGGCGCCTCGCCGCTCCAGCCATACGACCCGAACGACGCGCCGATGAGGCCTTTCGGAGCCAGCCCGCGAAGGTACGTCATGGCGTCGGCCAGCGTCGGGAAGATTTCGTTATTCACGGTCGGAGCGCCCACGATGAGCGCGCCGGCGTCGAGTACCTCTGTGGCGATGTCGCTGCGGTGCGTGCCGCTGAGCGGCATGAGCCTCGTTGCGGTGCCCCCGGCCGCCAGGCCTTCGCCGATAGCGCGCGCCATCAGGTCGGTGCTCTGCCACATCGTATCGTAGAGCACGACCGCCTTGTTGATTCGCGGCTGCCTGCTCCAGCGCGCGTACGAAGCAACGATCCGCTGCGGGTCCTTGCGCCAGATGGGGCCGTGGTCCGGCGCGATCGTGTCCAGCGTCCAACCCGTCGCGGCGACTTTCTCGATCGTCTTGGCGACGAAGCTCGACAGCGGCAGCAGGATGTTGGCGTAATACTTCGCGGCCTCGGCATCCAGCAGCGCGGGGCTGAGCTGGTCGTCGAAACGTTCGTACGATGCCAGGTGCATGCCGAAGGCGTCCTGCGAGATCAGCATCCGCTCCTGGTGCAGGTAGCAGACCATGCTGTCCGGCCAGTGGCACATGCGCGTTTCGGCGAACGTGAGGTCCACGTTGCCCAGGCTCAGCTTCTCACCGTCCCTCACGGCCACGGCCGGGCATGCGCCGTGATAGTGCTGGTCCAGCGCTTTCACGCCCATCATCGAAGCCAGGACCTTCTGCGGCTTGATGGCCTCGATGACCCCGCCGAGCGCGCCGGTGTGGTCGGGCTCTGCGTGGTTGGAGATGACGATCTCGATCTTCTTCGGGTCAACGATTGACGCGATGCGGGCCAGCATCTCGTCCTTGAACGACGCTTTCACCGCGTCCACAAGCGCGATCTTGTCGGCCAGGATGAGATACGCGTTGTAGGTGGTGCCGCGGTTGGTCAGGTAGCCGTGGAAATCGCGCACGGCCCAGTCAACCGCGCCGACCCAATACACCTTGTCCGTGACCTTTGCCGCTTTGAACGCTTCTTTCATGCAACCCTCCCCGGAAACATTGGAACACGCGCCGTTCCGCAGCGCTGCAACTCTTATGGAACCAATGCCATTTTCCAGGGGAAATCTATGGAGTGTTACTTGAGATCCATGTATTTCACATGAACCAGC
This sequence comes from Planctomycetota bacterium, assembly GCA_026692735.1. Classification (GTDB taxonomy): domain Bacteria; phylum Planctomycetota; class SZUA-567; order H5-PLA8; family H5-PLA8; genus JAPLOD01. The sequence goes on from JAPLOD010000687.1 coordinate 18,081, forward strand.
CTGTGGCCGACCATGTCAAGGGCAGCTTGGCTCTGCTCCAGAACGATGTAGCCGATGAGGGGTTCATATTCCCCATTCTCCGGCTGCATGTCTATGAATACGACCTCGCTGAAAATCGGCTCGAAGCCTTCGATCTGGATGCGGACCGGACCGCAGACAGCGCCGGAGACCGCGGCCTGCGTGGCAGTTTCACACCGCACTGTGCGGACTTGCTCCAGGTCTCCAAGACGCTCCCGCCACGCCGCCGGCAAGATCATGTGCGATGCGCCCGTGTCAACCAGGGCATCGCAACGGATCTTCTTGTCCGGCACCAGAAGGTTCTCAATCTTAACTGACGCAGCAACTCTTCCCATTCCCACCACCTCGCTCTACAGCATACCGCGGAAGCTGTTGGGTAGCAAGAGGGAGCCCAAGTTCGAGTTCGCGTAATCTCCTAACGGGCGGCGCTGCCCTCCCCTTGGCAACAGCGCCGTTATGGAGTAGGTTCTCCGCGATGCCGTAAAGCCGGTCTGTGGAGTGTCTTCTTTCCGAAAGGATAGTGCCATGAGCAAAGCATCTTCCCGTTCGTCCACCATCATCGGTTCCGCGCTGCCCACCATCCCCTGGGAAGACAAGCCCAACGGCTGCAAGGACGTTGTCTGGCGCTACAGCGGCAACCCCGTCATCCCGCGCGACCTGAACCCGATGTCCAACAGCATCTTCAACAGCGCCGTCGTGCCGTACAAAGGCGCGTTCGCCGGCGTCTTCCGCTGCGACGACAAACGCCGCTTCATGCAGCTTCACGTCGGTTTCAGCAAAGACGGCTACTCGTGGCAGATTGACCCCGAACGCATTCACTTCGTCAGCAACGACAAAGACCCCGCGGTCCTGCACTGGGAATACGGCTACGACCCGCGCGTCGGCTGGATCGAGGACCGGTTTTACGTGACGTGGTGCAACGGCTACCACGGCCCGACCATCGGCATGGGCTGGACCAAGGACTTCAAGACCTTCCACAAAATGGAGAACTCCCTGCTGCCCTTCAACCGCAACGGCGTGCTCTTCCCGCGCAAGATCGGCGGCAAGTACCTCATGCTCAACCGCCCTTCCGATAACGGCCACACGCCCTTCGGCGACATCTTCATCAGCCAGAGCCCCGACATGGTTCACTGGGGCTGCCACCGCTGGGTGATGCGGCCCAACGGCGGCTGGCAGAGCACCAAGGTCGGCGCCGGCCCGATTCCTATCGAAACGAAACATGGTTGGCTGATGATCTACCACGGCGTGCTGACGAGCTGCAACGGCTTCGTCTACAGCGCGGGCGCGGCGCTCCTCGACATAGACCGGCCCTGGAAGGTCATGTACCGCACCGCGCCGTACATCATGTCGCCGCAGGCCCCCTACGAACTGGCCGGCGACGTCCCGAACGTCGCCTTCCCCTGCGCGGCGCTCACCGACGCCCCCACCGGCCGCATGGCCATGTACTACGGCTGCGCGGATACCGTGACGGGCCTGTGCTTCTGCCAAGTGGACGAACTGATAGACTACGTGAAGAAGAACTCGAAGGTGTAGAGATCGGGTGATCGGGCCATGTCAGTCTCGTCTCATCTTCTCCAGATCGCCGTGCCAGTGTATCTTGCCTCTGAGTTCCCGCGGCGTACGGAGTTGCGCGGCCAGTTTGTACACGACAAGCTGGTTCAGGCTGACCCCCTCCTCCGCCGCCTCAAGTTCGAGGCTCTCGTGAAGCGACGTTGGCAGGCGTACCACGAACCGTCCGCTCTTCCGCGGCGTAGCGCTACGGACCAGGCCGGAACGGCGCATGGCTGTCGTCAGAAGTTTGCGGATAGCTTTGTACTCGTTGGTCTTCAGGAACCGCTCTCGCTCTTTGCGCGTCGGATAGGCCTTGGCAAGCAGCCCTGTCTCGGAGTCGAAGAGCGCGTTCGACAAGTCAGCCCACGTGCCGGCCGTCCTCGCAGCATGTCGCGCACCGGCCAGAACACCCTTTGGATCCTTCATGCTCGCCATACCGAAGTCGTGCCCTTCCTGCCTTCACGAGCCGCAAAGGCTATACTTCGGCCACGCCGCCCGCGACGTCCGTTAGCATCGGCCCGCGACCACTCTTGTCTTTCCACTCGTCTGTCCTGCGGAACAACGTCTTGAACGTGCCCCGAAACTCACGGCTTTTATCGAGGGTCGAGACGTCCACGGAGTAGTTGCAGCAGTTCAGCAAACGCTCGTTGATGAAGCACTTTCTCCCCTTACCGTCAGTGAACTCGAAGTACGCAGCGAGAACGCGAATCCCTTGTTTGTTAAGCGCGCGCACGAGAGGGACGAAATCACCGTCGCCGGAGACTAGCACCGCGATATCAATCTTCCCGTCGAGCCCAACCTGAAGAGCGTCCACTGCAAGGGCAACATCGGTCCCCTTCTCTCCCTGGCTTTGCGACATCGGTAAGTACTTCGCCTCGATGCCGGCATGCAGGAGGTCGTGGTAGCGATTGCGCTCAAAGCGTAACTGGTCTTCGGTCGCACCCTTTGACGAGAACAGCCCCTGATGCCACGCTGCATAGACAACCTTGTAGCTCGCGAAATCTTGCTCCCTTGTCCTAACGAACTGCTCGAGGAAGCCATGAAAGGGTTGGAAGCTCAGCCAGCCAACCTTTCGGTCATGGTAGAAGTACCTTTGCGCATGCGAAAAGAAGGAACCGTCGTAGAACACACCAATCCGACATATTGAACCTTGGGTATCCATTGCCGCTCATCCCCCCTGAACCAACGTCTCGGTAGACCGTCGCGCGCAACCCGCGCCCGTCAGCACCCGTCTATCCGGGGCGCCTTGCCCGCAACGACCGCCCCATCCCGGAACCCGGAACCCTGAACCCGGAACCCTGAACCCGATACCCGGAACCCGGCCCCTATATCTCCTTCCACACGCCGGGCACCGGCACTGGATACCGGCCGTTGGCGTCGGCCTTGAGCGGCGGGTCGCTATCGGGAGTCAGCGTATCAATGCCCGCGAAGAACTGGAAGTTGGACGCCAGCGCCTGGTCCCAGGCGATGAGCTGCCCGGAATGCACGGCGGCCCGGCCCATAATGTCCGTAAGATTCGACAGCGCGGCGCGCTTGGCCTCGTTGTGCGGCCGGTCCCGCCGGATGTCATCCAGCAGCACGTCCCACTCCGCCTGCCACGGAGTCATCTTCTCCGCGTCGGCACGCCACGCAATGTTGTCATCGGCGATGCGCTGGTCCTTGTAGATCTGTATCGGGTCCTGGTGATGGATGCCGAACAGCGCCGCGCACTTGGTGCCGTGGATATACGTGCTGAAGTCTGTGTGGCAATTGGGGAGCCAGCGTGCGACGTCGGTCGCCTTCGTGCCGTCGGCAAAGGTCCATTCGATGGAGAGTGAATCGAGGTTCTGGCTACAATCGGTGCTATTGGCAGCTCGCCCTCCGACGCCGTGCGCGGAAACCGGGCACGCGTCCTTGATCCAGCAGATCTCGTCAATCTGGTGGATGTCCATCTCGGCGAACAGGCCGCCCGCTACCCAGAGGAAACAGGTGAAGTTGCGAATCTGCCAGTTCAGCTCTTTCTCCTGCGGCGGCCGTTGCCCCATCGGTCCGCAAGGCTGCATGCGGAACGCCCGGATGAGCTGTATGTCGCCGAGCTGGCCGTCGCGCAGCCGCTTGATGAGTTCCTGGCGGTTCCGCGAATGGCGGCACATCAGGCCCGCGGCGATCTTCACGTTCTTCTTCTCCGCCGCCTCTCCAGCCTTGATGACCCGCCGCACTCCCGGCGGGTCGGTTGCGAACGACTTCTCCATGAAGACGTTGATGCCCTTCTCCACCGCGTATTCCAGTTGCTGCGGGCGGAAGCCGGCATAGCCGGTGAGCATCGCGACATCGCCAGGCTTGAGGCAGTCAATCGCCTTCTTGTATGCGTCGAACCCCACGAACTGCCGGTCCGCCGGGACGTCCATCTTGTCCGCGAACTTGGCGCTCAGACTCTTGTGCGCGCCCGCGAGGCGGTTCTCGAAGAGATCGGCCATCGCGACAAGCTTCACCGGCCCGTAGGGTGACTCGAACGCGTTGACTGCCGCGCCGCTGCCGCGTCCGCCGCACCCGATCAGCGCGAGGCGGATGGTGTTGTTCTCGTCGGCGTACGCCCGCGGCAGCGCCATCGCCGCCAGCGCGGAACCCGCGGCCGCCGCGCCGCTCGTTTTGAGGAACTCACGGCGGGACGCCGGCTGCGCCTTCACGTGCTTCGTGTCGCGTTTCATGGCTGTTCCCCCAAGGGTTATGAGTACGCGGATTGTAGCTCCCGCGCATCATGCCTGTCAACACCGGCCGGAGACTCACAATTCAAAGTTCAAAATTCAAAATGCAAAATTGGATGGTCTCATTTCCTATTCTGCATTTTGCATTCTTCATTTTGCATTCGGCTCCGCTTCCCAGTCCGCCTCGAATTCGTACCATTTCCCCTGCTCCATCGCCGCGCCTTTCCCGTCCAGGAACGTGATGAAGAACTGCCGCCCGTGGATGAAAAGATTGCAGTCGCTGCCTTCGGGAACGCGCAGGCCGCTCAAGCCCCACTGTCTCGCTCCGCCGGCGAGAAACTCCACGCGCTCCGGGGCGGGTTTGCCTTTGGTCTGCCCGCGCCGCTCGGTCCCCTGCCCGACGACGTCCTCGACTATGCTCTCGTTTCCGCGCGCAAAGCGGAACCGCTCCGCGCTCGGTAGTTGCACGATGGCCGCGAGAAAAGCGTTCTTGTCCTTGAACGTCTTCTCCGTGCGGAACGCGTACTTCTGGTGGAAGCGCGGCGCGTCCGTGAAGACGTACTCGTTGCGGAACCAGATCGGCGGCTTCTTCAGCGCGAAGCGCCAGAAGCCGCGCAGTTGGCCCTCGAAGCTGAGCTTCAGCCCGCCCTCAACCTTCTCGATGCGCAGACTGCATTCCACGTCGTCGCCGGCAGCGATGCGGTCGCTCTCGGACGCCTTCATGTATTCCTGGTCGCCGTACAGATCGTGGTCCTTGGCGACGACCTTGCCGTCAACGAACAATTCGCGCACCACCCCGCCTTGCCGGCGCAGCGCAACCGTGTAGTGGTCGTTGCTGACGATGAGGTCGGGGCCGACACAACAGAAGGTGACGGAACCGAAGGAGAGCACGGCTCCGGCGCGGGTGCCTTCGGAGAATGGTCCCACCCTCTCGTAACAGACCTTTGCAGTTCCGAGGCCGGTTAGTCGCAAACCGTCCGGGTCAGCCATCAGGCGCAAACCTGCGGGTGCCGATTCGGGCGTACCGACCGCAAAAAAGCCCTTGGCTGTTCGCGCCCCGATCTGCGGAAGCACAGGGAACGGCTGGAGCGGCAACACGTCATGCTGCCATAGGATCCCGGTGCCTTGCGGACGCCAGTAGATGCCGGAGTACCAGCCTGTCTTTGAGACCACGGGCGGCGGCGTGTAGTCCCCATGCAGGCGCCCGCAGAGGGATTCAACCCACCACTCGGTTGCGCCTGTAAACTTCAGTTCGCCGCCGTCTGGCGCATTGCCAGCGTTGCCGCCAACGGGACCGGCAGTGTTTGAGGGCGGTGGTTCTGGCCAAAGATTAAAGGCAAGGGGCTCAAGCAGCATCTGCGCCTGCCCTCCCGGCCAGGTCAGCGTCGCCTTCACCCGGTCCCGCCCGAAGTTGATCACCACGACGCTCTGTTTGTCGCCCAGTTTCCTCAAACACGTAAACACGTCCGGCGCGTCGCACTTCACCGCGCGGTAGAACGCTTCGCCGCGCGAGAGTTCCGGGCGGCTCTTCCGAATCTCGTTGATCGCCCGCAGCGCGAAGCTGTGGCCGTTCTCCATGCCGTGGTAGATGAGCGGGATGCCGTCAATCCACGCGCTCAGCGCGTACATTGCGTGCATGCCGTCCACGCCGTACCACAACTCCGCGCGCAGACTGTCGTGGCTTTCCACGTGCCGCAGCCGCACGGCTCCGCGCGGCTCGACGTACTTCTGTTCTTCGAGGTACTCCTGCAAGTGCGCGACGAAATCCGCGGCGGGTTCCCTGCGCCACTGGTGGCAGACGTTGTAGCAGAAGCCGAAATCGTATTGCGCGTCGGCAACTGCCAACAACCGCGCGCCCTCGGCTTCCGCGAGTATCGCGCCGTCTTTCGGATTCACGTCGCGCACGGCCTTCCGGATGCCGCCCAGCATCCCGAGGCCGCCCCACAGCAGCGCGTGGCTCGCGCGCGCATAGGGGATATCCGGGTTCCAGTTCGGCTCCTTGCTGCCGCCGCAGGCGTCCACGCGGTAGCCGTCCACGCCGTACTCCCGGCAGTAGTGCGTCGCCACGCCCGCCATGAACTTCTGCCATTCCGGCAAAGCGAAGTCGTTGAGCCAGTAGTTGAGGTTCGAGCCGTCTTCGCGCCGCAGCATGAACTCCGGGTGCGCTTTGTTGTGCACGGCCTGCGGGCTGCCGCCGTGAGGCACCATGTCCTGCCACACGCGCAGGCCGAGTTCGTGGGCGCGCTTGACGAGCGCCTTGTAGTCCTCGGCCGTGCCGAGACCGTCCATGAACTTGTAGTAATCGAACGGCCAGTACGGGCTCTTCTGTTCGATAGGCATGATCCAGATGGCCGTCGCGCCGAGCTTCGGGATCGTCGGCAGAAGATATTCGGTCGCGTTCTTGAAGCCGCCGAGGTCCTTGAAGTTGCTGCCGATGGTCCCCCCGGGATGGAAGCAGTAGAGGATGGCTTCCTCGACCCACGCCGGCCTGTCGGCGGGCACTTTCAGTCCTACGCTGTCCATCCAGCGCCACATCGCGGGGAGCGCTTCCCAATAGCCCGCCTCCACCACCTGCATGCTGACGAAACCGATCTCCTGCGGCTCGTTCGGCTTCAGGAAGCCCGCCGCCTGGACGTCCTGCACGACATCGAAGCGCCCGTCGCCTTCCTCGACGCGCAGCCACGATGGGTCCGTCGCGTAACTCAGCCACAGCAGCGACCGCGTCGGCGAAAGCTGTGCCACCAGCGGCGCAATAGACCCTCCGCCGCCATGCTTCTGCCCCTTCTTCATCTCGGCGAACGTGTGGCTCTGCGGCGGCCACTGGTGCGGAAAGCGGTAGAAGCCGTCCTTCGTTGCCGCGACGCCGAACGTCTTGAAGTTGACGTTGCGGAGCTTCACCGCCTCAGGTCCGCGGTTGGTCAGCGTGAGTGAACGGTCCAGGCGTGCCGGCGCGGCGTGCAGCTTGTAGCGTTCGACCAGCTCGAAGTCGCCGGCCCGTATGGTGAATTCGAGCGTATCGGCTGCGGGCTGTTCGCGCTTGACCACCGTTCCCGTGCCCCGCGCGGCGAAGTTTTCGAGCCACTTGATCTGGTCCTGCGGCCCAACGCCGAACGAGAGCGGCGAGCGGGCGGTCTCGCATGTGGCGAGGGCGTCGCCTTTGTAGCGGATGCTCAGCAGCGCGCCCGTGGTTTCATCGAAATCGAGCGCCATGTCGCCGTGGACGAACGACGTGGTCGCGGCGCAGGCCGCGGACAAATTCAAAATGCAAAATGAAAAATGCAAAATGAACACCAAACGGCGCCGATTGTGCATCTTGGATTTTTGAGCTGTGCATTTCCACGCGTCGTCCCTCATCGCCGTCGCCCCTTCTTGATGATGCTCGCGGCGCAGCGCACCAGCATGTCCCCGGCTTCGGGCGCGAGCTTGCTGCTGCTGAAGAACGTTGTCTCATAGCCGCCGCGCGCGAAGGCTTCCTTGTGCGGCACGTAGCCGACCATGCCGTTGGCCACGCCGACGACCCACGCGCGTATGGGATGCGCCAGTTGCTTCAGCTTCAGGCCCAGCTCAACGAACATCTCCGCGGGGATGGACGCAAACGCGTACTCGTCCATGAAGAAGACCTGCACCTCCGCCAGTTGCTTGCCGCGAGCCTTGATCTCAGCCACGACCTCGGGCATGCCGCGGTCGTAAATGGCGGAATCAATGAAGCGCTGCGCGCCCGTGGCCGTGCCCTTGATCTGGTCCCGCGTCAGCTTGCGGAACGGCAGCTTGATCACGCGCCGGTCTGACGCGATCCGCACCTTGCCGCGCCACTTCAGCGTTGGAATCACGCGCCATGCGTCGTCGGCCAGCAGCCGGCCTGCTGTCTCCAGCGGCACGTCGGCGCCATCCGCCGCGGGGTCGGAGGTGTGCACGTTGCCTTGCGTGCCGTTGAGGAAGAGCGTCACGGGGCAGCCGCGCTCTTTCATGATCCTGGCCAGCGCGCCGGGGAAGCCCGCCGAGAACACCGTCTCCCCGCCGTAGTGCGTCGGGTGGCAGGCGTAGTTCACCAACGCGCCGAGCAGTTCGCCGCGCCCGTTCCGCGCGGCCAGCACGTTCACCTCGGGGTCAATGGGCCCCTCGAAGAAGAGCGCGTCCTCGTCACTGAAGCGCCCGTGCGTGCGCACCAGGCCGCTGCGGGTGACGACGCGGCGGTTGTGCGCCAGCCGCCATTCCAGCGCCCGGCCAAACCCGATCGAGCATGACTGCCGGTTGGCCAGCGCCGCGCCGAACATGACGACGATCTTCGCCAGCAGCCCCTCGACGTACGCATCCTCGCGCGCCACGTCGCCCACGGTGCAGACGGCCGGGCCGGCATGATTGTGCGTCGCCGCGACCATGATGTGGCTGCCCGGGAAGCCGTGCGCGGTCTCGATCCTCTTCCGCAGGTCGTTCACGTCCATCCGGCGGATGCTCAGCGTGTCGAGCTGTATGAACGCGACGCGCTCAGTCCCGCACTCAAAGACCGCGGCGCGTGCGAAGAGCGGGTCGGCCACGCGCTCGCCGATGATGAGTTTCAGCCAGCCGATCTTCCGTGTCCCCACCGGCGGCGTGATGTCAACTTCCGCAAAGCCAGCCTTCATGACGTACCTCCTCATTCACCGCAGAGACGCAGAGAACGAACAGGGCTCCGGGTTCGTGGTTTGTGGTTCGTTGTTTGTGGTTCATAGTTTCGCGCGCTGTGCGCCGCTGCGTGAACTACAAACTACGAACCACAAACCAAGAACCACGAACCTTGCGGTTGCATCACAGTTCCTTGACGTTCTCCATCACCTTGCGTATCGCGTGCGCCACCAGGCGGGCCACGTCCGGACCGTTGGGCGCGCGCAGCGGCGTCGTCATGCCGGTGTGCCTGTCGCTGTGCTTCTGCGCGTTCGGGTACTGGTGCAGCGAGTAATCCACGGGCCGCGCGTGCGGCGAACTCCACGGATGCCCCTCGCCGAATCCGTTCTTGGCCTGGAACACAGTCATGGCCGGCAGGATGAACGCCTGCCAGACGCTCGTCTCCACCCCTTCGGCCTGCAGCGCCTTCATGATCTTGTAGCGGAAGTCGCTGGCGTCCTCCGCGTGGCCAAGCTGCTCCATGTCGAAGCGCAGGGTGTAATTGTACCAGTTGTGGACGCAGTGCTGCGGCTCCTCCGGCAGGATGAGCCCCGGCACGCCGCGCAGGCCCTCCGTCAGCGCTTCCGCGTTCTCACGCTGCCGAGCCAGGTAGCCGTCAAGCTTCGTCAGTTGCGCGCGGCCGAACGCGGCGCCCAGGTCGTCGTTGCGGTACATCCAGCCCATCGCGTACGCGTGGAAATCGCGCCCTTCGCCCGGCCTGCGCGTCTCGCCGAACGACCATAACTGCAGCGCGGCGGCGTGCAGCGCCGGATCGTCGGTGACGAACATGCCGCCTTCCCCGGCGCACAGGCACTTGTTCTGGTTGAAGCTGAACGCGGCGCAGTGGCCCCACGTCCCGACCTTCTTGCCGCGGTAGGCAGCGCCGTGAGCCTGACAGGCGTCCTCGATGACCTTCAGGTTGTGCCGGTGGGCGATCCGTATGAGCTTGTCCATCGGGACGGGCAGGCCGTGCAGATGCACCGCGATGATGGCTTTGGTGCGCGGCGTGATGGCCGCTTCGATCTTGTCGAGGTCAATGTTCATCGTGTCGTAGTCAATGTCCACGAAGACGGGGATGCAGCTATGGTGCAGCGCGCAGGTTGCCGACGACGACCACGAATACGCCGGCACAAGCACCTCGTCGCCGGTGCCGCAACCGCACGCCACGACGCCCATGTGCAGCGCCGCCGTGCCGGAATTGGTCGTGATGGCGTACTTGTTGCCGTTCCATGCGGCGAACTCTTTCTCGAACGCCGTGCAGTTCGGGCCGAAGGCGTGGTTCGTGCCTTCCAGCGAGGCCATGACCATCTTCCGGTCAACGTCGTCTATCGGCGGCCACGGTTTGATCGTGCCATCGGGGATTGCTTTCGGGCCACCCTTGACCGCAAGCTGTTCCGCCATAACCCGCCCCCTCTCATGTTCGGTCTGCGTGCATCCGCGTTCATCCGCGGTTCCATACGTGCGCCAGCAGTTCGTCGAGCGGCGCGGTTGCCAGAGCAATCGCCGTGTCGCACACGCCGTAATACAGATACACCAGCCCGTCCTTGACGACGTTGGCCGTCGGGAAGATGACGTTCGGAATGTACAGCCCGAACTTCTCGTAGTACGTCTGCGGTTCCATGATGAACCGCTGCGTCCGCGCCAGGACCTTGCGCGGGTCGTTCAGGTCCAGCAGCATCGCGCCCAGGCGGTAGACCACGCGCCGCGTCGGAGGATATTCGTCCTCGACGCCGTGGTAGAACGCCAGCCAGCCCTTGCTGGTGCGGATGGGCGGCGCCGCCCCACCAATGCGGCCGCCTTCCCATGTCGCTTCAGGCCTGGCCAGCAGCACAGGCTCCGACCAACGCGCAAGATCGTCGGAGAAGGAAAGCCAGATGCCGGGCTGGTCCGTGCCGTGCTGCGGCCCCACCAACTGCAGAGGCCGGCGCAGCATCGCGTATCTGCCGTTGATCTTCTCGGGAAACAGGATCACGTCGCGGTCGTCGAGCTCAACCGGCGTCGGCCAGCACTTGATCTCCCAATGCACGCGGTCCTTTGAAACCGCGATGCCCGAACGCGTCATGTTCTCTTTTGGGTCGCCGCTGAAGCCGGGATACTGCGCCTCCGAAGACTGCGGCACGCCCAGCCCCGTCGGGTTGGAGTTCCACGCGTAGGGCCTGTACGCGAACGTCATGTAATACGTGCCGTCAATCTTCACGACGCGCGGATCCTGCACGCTGCCGTACTTGCTGCCGGCCATTGCGGGCGTGAGCACCGGCGTGTCCTGCACGTGCTTGAACTGCACGCCGTCATTGCTTTCCAGCATGCCGATGCAGCAGTGAAACGGGCGCAGTTGTCCCGCGGCACGCTCATACATGTAGAACTTGCCATCGTCGTCCAGCAGCACGCCCGGGTTGAACACGACCGCTCTGCGCCAGTCGTACAGCCCCGGCTGGACGATCGGGTTTTCGGCACAGCGTTTGAACGTGACCGACATGCGCAGTCCTCACCCTTTGAAGTTGGGCAGAAACGCGCCCATCTTCTTCAGCCGCGACTGGAGTTCCGTGACGTCCACGCTGCGCGGGTCTTTCTTCCTCTCGACCGCCAGCGCCGCGGCCATGCCCGCCGCCTGGCCCGTGATGTAGCAGCCCGGCATGACGCGCACGGAGCCCTGGATGTAGCGGTCCGAACTGAGGCAGCGCCCGGCGACGAGGACGTTCCGCAGTCCCTGCGGCAGACGCGTGCGGAAAGGACTGCCGTCGGTCTCGCCCTTGCCGTAGCGCAGCGTCTTGAACTCATCCTCTAACTTCTCGAAGTTGTTCGCATCCGGCGTCGAAGCGTGGATTTCCACCGGGTACGAAAAGCGGCCGATCTCGTCGTCGAAGACAGCGCGCTTCTTGAAGTCGTCGAGGTTCAGCACGTAGTCGCCGGTGATGCGCCGGCTTTCGCGCACCCCCGGCAGCGAGCCGGTGGCCGCCAGCACCATCTGCTCAAAGCCTTTCAGATACCGTTTGTAGTAGCGCTCGTATTCGAGCATGCTCTTGCGGCCCCACAGCAGCGCCTTGGTCAGCGACCGCTCATCCGTCGAGTCCACGCCGAAGGTGTGGCCGATGTTCCCGCCACCGATGTGTTGCCCCACGCGCCACATGCCGGGCAAGTGGCGGTCTTCCTGCGTGAAGACCTTGTCCTTGAAGGCCCGCGGCAGTTCCTTCTCGGCGTTGAGGCCCGACTTGCGGACGGCGTCCCAATCAATGCCCGCCCACAGGCTGCAGAGCGTCCCGGGCATCATGCTGCCATTCGCGTCGCCCTTCTCAAACGGCGCGCCGGCCCACGCCGCGATGTCGCCGTCGCCCGTGCCATCCACGAACACCTTGGCCCGGACCGCACACAGGCCGCTCTTGCCGCTGCAGATAACGTGGGTGACGCGGGCGTCGCGCGTATCAACGGCGATGACCTGCGTCTGGAACGAGAACGCCATGCCCGTGCCCACGACGAGCTCGTCGTAGACGCGCTTCAGGACTTCGGCCTGGACGTTCACGCAGCCGAGCGTACCGCGCTTGTCGTCGGGCCCCGTGCCGCCGGCGTCGAAGAGCCTGTCGTAGACTTCCTGGCCGAAACCGCCCGCGAGGAAGTTCACGCCGTCGCCGAAGGGCATGAATGCCGGGACCAGCGCCGCCGTGCCCATGCCGCCGAAACAACTGTGCGCTTCAGCGAGGAAGACGCTGCGTCCCTGCCGCGCGGCCGTGACCGCCGCCGCGAGCCCCGCGGGCCCGCCGCCGGCCACCATGATGTCCACGGTGTGCCGGACGGGGACGGAGCGCTCAAAGGTGACGACTTGAGGTTGAGGCATGGTTGGTCCTTTGTCAGTGGTCAGTTGTCAGTTGTCGGTTGTCGGCCGTAAGGCGCTCGGCGTCAAGTGTGCGAAACGCCAAAGGCGGAGAGACCAGGTGAGGGCGCGGGCCACAGCGTCCTCAAGTTGGCGTCGCACCAAGCCGATATTCATACCGTCGTCGTGCCACCAACGGTGGGGCGCATCACGGCTGAAGCAGTCGGCGCGGTGCCATGGCAGGATGCGCCGCCGTCCTTGGCACATCCGTTGCTGCGCACGACCAGGGATCTCGCAGATCGCCGACGCAAGCACAATGTGTTGCGGCGCAGGCGAAGACAAGGCTTTTCAGGAGCACCGGCATGTTCGATCTGTCCCCAACGTGGTCACAACAGATGTACGTCATCGCAGTGCTTGCCGCAGAGAACGGCCGGCCGTTGTGGGAACTCCACGACGAAGCCCCGCCGCCGCGCAGCACCGACAGCCCGCGCAGTTCCGCGCGCGCGTCCGCGCGTGCGTCTGCTCGCAAGAGCGAGGAGGCCATCTCATATGCCGGGAGCCACGAAGCAGGGCTTGCCTGATGAGTTGAGCGCCGGGGCGCCAGCGCGCCTTGAGGACCTCACGGGCTACCAGACAGGTTCCATCGTCAGCCGCCAGATCATTCAGAAGAAGACCGGCTCGGTGACGCTGTTCGCCTTCGATAAAGGCCAGGCGCTCAGCGAGCACATCGCCCCTTTTGACGCCATGGTCCAGGTGCTCGACGGGGAAGTGGAGATCACCATCTCCGGCAAGCCGCTCAAGGTCTCGAGCGGCGAAGCGGTAATCATGCCCGCCAACAAGCCGCACGCGTTGCGCGCTCTGACGCGGATGAAAATGCTGCTGACGATGATACGGACGTGAGCCGGAGGATCGCCCTACCGCTCGACCACCTTCGCGCCGTTCATGATGCCCTTGCCCGACACCCACAGATAATAGGGCTGGCCGGCCTTGGCATCGAACGTATGGCCTAGCAGCTTGCCGTTGCAGTAGAACTCAATCTTGCTGCCTGTGCGCACAAACGAGAGCGTGACCTGTTCCTGCGGTGGCCGGGCGTCCCCGCTGGCCACGGTTTCCTTGTCCAGGGCCAGCATGGGCGGGGAGCCCTCTTTGCTGCCCCAACCGACGATCTTGGCTTTCGAGCCGCTGTCCTTCACGGGCCGCAGTTCGATGCAGATTCGCGAACGGTGATCCATTTGCGCTTCAATGGCAATGGAGGCCGCGAAATCCTTCGTCAGGATTTTCTTGAGATACTCGTCGCCCTCCTCCAGGTGCAGACGCTCGCCCTCCCAGTAGCACGACGACCCGGCGCCCTTGAGCCACTCCTCGCGGTCGAGACCCGCCGGCGTCGGGATTCCCAGGGCCGGTGGCGGGGGCGGCGGGGCGGTGCTTGCCGGTGTCGCGGGCTTCGTCTCGGGTGCAGGTGGCGGCAGGGGCGGCACGACGGGCGGTGGGGACGGCGGCGTCGCGGCTTTTTTCCCGGCCGTTTCTTTTTCCGCCTTCGCTCCGGCCTGAGCGGCGGCGATGCCCTCCCGGATGGCGTCGGTTTCGCCCAGGAGCACGGCGGCCCTGCGGTAGGCGGCTTCAGCTTCGGTCCACTGTTTCAACCTCAGCAGTTCGGCGGCCGCGACCAGCGCGCCCTCCTGCTTGGCCATGTCGCGGGCCTTGGCCAGCAAGACCTGCGCCACGGCTTTCTTGGCGTGCGGGAGGTCCCCGAGCGCCTTGATCGCCGCGTCGAACTGCTTCTCCGCGGCGGACCAGTCCTTCTTGATCGCCGCCGCCGTGCCCGCGTCGTACGCGGCCTCAAAGGCGGCCTTGGCTTTGGCCTCGTCTCCAGTCTGCTCCGCTTCGCCCGCGGGCGCGGTCAGCGCGACCAGAAGTACGACGGCAGGAAGAATGTAGTGTCTCATGGTTGTCCCAGCGCCTCGGCTTCCGCCACCAGGTCCGTTACATCCGTTCCGGCCAGCTCGAACAGCCGCAGCACCGTCTCGCCGATCTTGTTGTTCGGCGTGCTGGCGCCGGCGGTCAGGCCGATGGTGAGCGGCGTCTTGTCGGGCCACCAGTGTTCGTGGATCGCCTCCTGCTCTGCTCCCATCGGCAGATGGCGTATCTGGCCGCGGGAGATCATGCAGGCGGCCTCGTCAATGTGGTACGACGGGCAGTGCCGCTGCGAAATCTCCGCCAGGTGCGTCGTGTTGGACGAGTTGTACCCGCCGATGACGATCATCGCGTCGGGCGGCGGCTGCATCATCTCGATGACCGCGTCCTGGCGGTCCTGCGTCGAACGGCAGATGGTCTCCTGCATGCGGACGCGCCGCTGCGTCTCCTCCTCGCCGTACTTCCGGACGAACGCGCTGCGGATGCGGGCTGCGATCTCCATGGATTCGGTGGACAGCATCGTCGTCTGGTTGGCGATGCCGATCCGTTCGAGGTCCTTGTCCGGATCGAAGCCCGGCGACACGGCCTTGGCGAAGTGAGCGCGGAAGTCCTCCCGCTGGCCCTTGCCCAGAATGTAGGCGCAGACGTACTCGGCCTCCGCGATATCGCGGACCACGAGATACCGGCGGGCGCGGCTCGAGGTCGCGATGGTCTCCTCGTGGTTGTACTTCCCGTGGATGACACTCGTGAACTGGTCGCGCGCGTACTTCTCCACGCTGCGCCACACGTTGACCACGGCGCCGCAGGAGGTGTCCACCAGGATGCAGTTCCGGGCCCGCAGGACTTCGATCTCCTTCACCGGCGCGCCGAAGGCCGGCAGGATCACCACGTCGCCGCTCTGTATGTCGTCGCAGGTCTCGCCCTGGCTGTAACTGCCGGACAGGAAGACGAAGCCCATGTCGAGCAGCCGCTTGTTCACGGAAGCGTTGTGGATGATCTCGTTGGTGATGAAGATGCGCTTGTCCGGAAAGCGCTGCCGCGTCTGGTACGCGATGTCCACCGCCCGTTCCACGCCGACGCAGAAGCCGAACTCCCGCGCCAGGCGCACGGTCAGGTTCCCGCGCGTGAGCTGGCGCCCCTTCGCGCGCAGCAGGTCCACCACGCGGCTGGCGTACGCGGCTTCCAGGAGCGGCTTGACCGTGTCCTTCAGCCCGAAGCCCTTGCGATGGTACTCGCCCATGTGCCCACGCGCCCCACTGAACGCTCACCACGAAGAACACGAAGAACACGAATAGGAATTCGCACAACCACGCCCGTATCTTGTTCTTCGTGCTCTTCGTGGTTCAATGCCGCCCGCCCCCGCGTACAGACAATAGTGGCGCGGACGCTGAATGCAAAACCAACGCGGCGGATTTCCCCGCCGACGCGCTGGCTTCAGCGCGTCGCGGTTGCTATCGTAGGGCCGATTGCGCAAGGGGGCCAGCCATGCGTCGTGCAATCCGCGTTCCGCTGCTCGGGCTTCTCGCTCTCATCTGCACCTTCCCGACCTTCGCCGCGGATTGGATTGTGCCCGATTTCCCGGACGGCAAGGAGCTCGATTTCAAGCCCGTGCCTCTGTACTGGTTCGAGGTGAAGGAGACGCCGTACGTCTACCGCACCGTGGTTGATGTGCAGGAGAAGCCCGGCTCCGCCGTTGTCGAGGCTCGCAGTTCGGGCTACCTGTACGTCTTCGTTGACGGCACGCCGGTCTTCAGCTACGCGCCCAAAGAGAAAGTGAAGCACGATCCGAACCGGCCGTTCCCGATTGACCTGACTGAGCACCTGACGCCGGGCAGACACGCGTTGTGCGTGAGCGCGCCCCGTGCCGGGTTCGCGCTCGATGGCGTGCTCAAGCACGCCGCCGGGACTGCGCCGCTTGCCAGCGGCGCGGACTGGCGCGTGATGAAGTTCGCGCCGACGACGATCATCGAAGATGAAGCCTGGCTGCAGCCGGACGCGAAGGACGAGGGCGCGCTCGTGAAAGCGCAAGAGCCGTTCAAGGCCCAGACAGACCTCGCCAACGTCGCCGCCGACGGCTGTGCCGTCCGCATTGCCCGTGACTACGACGATCTCTGCTGGCGCGCGGGCCTGCTGGCGCGCAAGGGCATTGTCATCCATGAGAACTCCGCCTACGGCTGGGCCGGGCCGGAACGGTGGAGCATCAAGGAGCAAGATGAAGCTCGGCAGCTCGCGGTGCGGCTGGCGGGATTGGCGCCCGATGTTGACAAGGTGCGCGGCGGCGCCGCCGGCTTGCCGGCTGACAAGACCGCGGCGCTGGCGGCAGAGGTGGACCGCGCGAGGAGTGCGGTGGCGCTGCTGGCGATGCGGCGGTTCCTGCTGGACGAACAGAAGGCATTGGATCTGGCCCGCCAGATTATCCCGCGCGAAGCCATGAAGGCGTCTCCCCCGATAGCGCTGCCGTCCGCTCGCGAGATCGGGGAGGCGGAGAACACCATGCCGCTCGTGGGCTATGTGACTGAGTTCCCCAAGCTCCGCAAGGCCCTGGCCGACGCCTGGGGCCATCCGCTGAACAACCTCAACGAAAGCCGCTACGACCGCCTCGGCTGGCTTCCCCATCCTGACCTCGTGGACAGCCAGATCGGTTCATGGGGTCTGCGCGTGAACCCCATCCTCGCGCCCACCGTCGTCAAGGCCGACGGGAACAACTGGCGCTTCAGCCTCGATCCGCACAACGCCGGCGAAGCCGAGAAGCGCGAGACGATCGGCTACAACATCGAGAACCAATGGGCCAGGACCACCGTCCCGGCTTCCTGGACGGAGGCCGCTTCGTACGCCGCATACACAGGCGCTGCCTGGTATCGCACGCGCATTCACATTCCTGCCGAATGGCGCGGCCAGAGTGTCATCCTGCGCTTCCGCGCGCACGATGCGGACAAGGTGTGGCTGAACGACACGCTCGTCGGCTCCGCGGACAAGCCCGGCTTGCGCGGCTACACGATTGCCGCCGATGTCATCCGCCCCGGCGCGGAGAACGTCCTCGCGTTCAAGATCACCGGCGCGGGCGCCGAGCGCGGCCTGACAGGCAGCGTGACGCTGAGCTGTCCCACTGTCGAGACTCAGAAGACCGGCGTGCCGACCTGCCGCGTTCTGGCTACCCCGCTTTCTCCTGCCGTGGTGCTCACGCTTGATGGCACGGTGCTCGAAATCCAGGGCTGGGCGGCGCGCCGGCAGCCCGGACCCAAGGACATTCTTCTGCCCGGCGGGAAGAGACTCGCCGCCAACCAGGACTACCAGCAGGCCCGCGACGGGAAGCTCTCCGCCAACTGGGCGCTCCTGTGGCTGCAGGCAAAGGACGCCCAGGCGCCCGACCGTCCCGTGCTGCTCGTCTTCGAGAAGTGCCCTGTCGCCATTGCCGGCGACGGCGCCCTCGTGCGGCTCACGTTCGCCGGCGCCAGCGCGCGCGTGGTCGCCGTGCGGCCGTGGGTGAAGACCGTGCCGGACCCGGCCTCGCCGGCTGTTGCGGACGCGATCGCGCTCTGGAGCCGCGCGGCGCTGGCCGTGCCTGTCAACTATATGGGGCTGACGCGCATGGTCCGGCCGGGGCCCAAGGCCGGCTTCCAGTTCAGCATCAGGAACGTCCCCGAAGGGCCGGTCCTCGAGCACACCATCGTCTACGACTACCTGACTATTGCCGACGAGTGGGGGACCGAGCCGCTCAAGGTCGCGCCGCTGCCGTCGCTGGCGTCCTATGCCGTGGACTGCAAGTTCCGCAGCCTGAAACTCGAGAAGCCACCCGAGACGCTGCAGGACGGAGGCCTGCTGGCGCCGTATCGCGCGGTGAGGAACGCCGACCGCGTGACGTACAGTTACCCCGTCGAGCCCTTTCCGCGGCTGGTGGGTTTCACGTCGTGGATGTTCGCAGGCTCCGACACGGGCGTCGCCGGCAACAAGCGCGAGGTGGAGCTCATCAAAGCGACAGGCTCCAATTGCTACCGCCCGCAACACAACTTCGGGCAGGACAAGAGCCCGCTTGACCCGGCCCGCACGCGCGTCGCGGTCATGGCCGACTGTTGCAACCGGGCCGGCCTGAACTACATGAACAACATTGACCAGACGCTGGGCGAGAAGCAGGAGGCCGTCCGGACGGACTACGCGAACTTTATGGAGAAGGTCAACAAGCACTACGAGGGCATCGCCAGGCAACTGTGCGACCGGCCCTTCTTTGATGTCGCCTACGACCTCATCAACGAGCCGTTCGACCACAAGCACGACGCCTACAACGCCGCCATGAAGGTGCTGACCTCCCGCGTGCGCGCCATTGACCCCGTGCATCTCTGTTACATTGAGCCGTGCGAAGCCTGGGGCGCGATCGAGCAGCTCAAGCTGATCGAGCCCACCGGCGACCCGCTGACCGTGTACAGTTTCCACGACTACAACTTCCGGCTCTTCAGGCCCTCGGAGCGCTGGCCCACGGAAGAACGGGACATCAGCAACATCTGCCGCCAGTGGACGGAGGCGTTCAAGTTCGCGGTCAGGTACGGCGTGGGAATGCACTGCGGCGAATTCGGCGGCTTCGAAAACGCGACCGACGGCCAGGCCGCTCAGGCACTGCTTATGAACGACTTCTTCCGCATCTTCGACCAGTTCGGGATGCACTTCAACTACTACTCGGGCCGCAGCGTCTACGGCCGGCGCGCCGATGGCAGCATGGCGTTGAGCTACGTGCTCAAGGCGTACTGCGAGTACAACAAGCGCGGAGAGTTCAACCTGTACTACAGGTAGCCCGCCTGGCCACGCTTTGCGTGCAGCATCCTCCCTTCTGTGGTATGCTGTCTCTACTGAACGGCAGGGAGAGCATCGAACCGGGATACCACATGGCTGCGCACTTGGACGGCAAAGTACCCGACGAGGTCGTGCGCGTTCTTGCTCCTGCTCTGGAGAAGGACGAGAAGATCCTGTTCTCCCAGCACAGCGACCTGACCGAGGAGCGGTGCTTCGGTGAGAGCTAGTCGCTCAAGCTGACGCCCGAGACCAAGGTGAAGGTGGACGAGTTGTTCGGCGGCGCGCGCCTGGTTGCCGAAACGCCCGAAGGCGAACGCCACTTGATCTACTACACCAAGGCGTACGTCCCGGAATTCGCGGCATTAAGCCACGTCATCAACGAGCTGGCCAAAGGGAAAGAGCCGCCCTCACCCGAGCAGGCGGAGCCCGCGTACTGCCGGCGCTGTGGCGCACCTCTGCTGGAACGCGGCGCGAACTGCACGGCCTGCGTGCAGTGCCTGCGGGTCTTCTACCGCCTGCTGGGGCTGCTCAAGCCGTACCGCGGCAAGGTTACGCTGATGATCTGCTCCACGCTGCTGATGGTGGCGGCGCAGATGGGGCCGCCGTACCTCACCAAGATGATCGTGGACGAGGTCATCAAGGGACACGACTTCACGCGTCTGAACCTGTGGATTGGCGCGATGGTGGGCTGCGGCCTGGTGCTGCTGCTCACGGGCATTGTCAGCGGCGCGTTGATGTCCTGGCTTGGCGCGCGCCTGGTGACGGATCTGCGCAGCCGCCTGCACGCCGCCCTGCAGCGCCTGCAGATGAGCTACTACCAGCGGCGCGAATCGGGCGAGATCGTCAGCCGTGTGATGAACGACACGGGCGAGCTGCAGCACTTCCTGATTGACGGCTTGCCGTACTTCCTGGTCAACGGCGTGTCTTTCGTCGTCATCGCCTGCATCCTCCTGCGGCTGGATGTGTGGCTGGCGCTGCTGGTCTTTCTGCCCGTGCCGTTCCTTATCTGCGGCAGCGGCTTGTTCTGGCGCAAGCTGGTGCCGCTGTTCCACAAGCACGGCAACCAGACGGGCGCGCTGCACTCGATCCTCAACGAGTCCATCTACGGCATCAAGATCGTGAAGGCGTTCGCGCAGGAGCGGAGCCGCGTCGAGAAGTTCGACTCGACCAACGCCAAGCTCTTCCGCACGCGCTTCAGCATCGAGCGCACGTTCATCGGCTTCGCCGAAGGCATGTCGTGGGTGATGTCGCTGGGCATCATCGCGGTCTGGTACTTCGCCGCCAAGCGTATTGCGGGCGGCGACCCGAACCTCACGCTCGGAGACCTGCTGGCCTTCGTCGGCTACATCTGGCTCTTCTTCGGGCCGCTGCGCTGGTTCACGGCGGTGGTGAACTGGATGACGCACGCCTTCGCGGGTGCGGAGCGCGTCTTCGCCGTGCTCGATGCGCAGCCCGAGGTCTACGACGCGCCCGACGCCGCCTCGCTGCCGAAGCTCAAGGGGGCGATCTCCTTCAAGGACGTGCGTTTCAGTTACGAACGCGGCAAGGAAGTCATCAAGGGCATTTCGTTCGACATCGCGCCCGGCGAGATGATCGGGCTGGTGGGCAAGTCGGGCGCGGGGAAGAGCACCATCATCAATCTGGTCTGCCGCTTCCACGATGTGGATTCGGGACTGATCACGGTTGACGGTCACCCCCTCAAGACGCTCAAGCTGGAGCAGTTCCGGCGCCAGCTCGGCATCGTCCCGCAGGATCCGTTCCTCTTCAACGCCAGCGTCCTCGAGAACATCCGCTACGGCCGGCCGGAGGCGAGCTTCGAGGACGTCGTGCGCGCCGCGCGGGCCGCGAACGCCCACGACTTCATCCTTGACAAGGAAGAGGGCTACGACTCGATCATCGGCGAGAAAGGCACCATGCTCTCGGGCGGCGAGAAGCAACGCATCGCGATCGCGCGCGCCATCCTCCACGACCCGCCCATCCTCATCCTGGATGAGGCCACGTCTTCGGTGGACACGGAGACGGAGAAAGGCATCCAGGAGGCGATCGCGTACCTCATCAAGGGCCGCACGACGATCGCCATCGCGCACCGGCTCTCCACGCTGCGCAACGCCCACCGGCTGGTCGTGGTTGACGACGGGCTGATCATTGAGCAGGGGACGCACGACGAGCTTGTGGCGAAGGACGGGCATTACGCCAAGCTGGTGAAGATGCAGACGGAGTTGAACAGGCTGGCCGCGGAAACCGCGGTGTGGAAAGCGTAGCGATGGCCGACGAAAAACCCAGACCGTTCAAGCTGATCCGCAAGCTGGACAAGGTCTTCATCCAGTTCCTCGAGGGCGGAGAAGAGAAGCCCGTCAAGCTGCTCTGGCCCCGGCCCGTCAGCGCGCAGCGCCGCGAAGTCTCGATCGTTGACGAGAAGAAGAAGGAAGTGGTGCTGCTGGAGGACCTGTCGTCCCTCGACGCCGATTCGCGCCGCATCGCTGAGGAGGAACTCGAAAAACGCTACCTGACGGCCCGCATACACCGGGTGCTCGAAGCCACCGCGCAATTCGGCACGCGTTCGTGGAAGGTCGAGACCGACCGCGGGATGCGCCGGTTTGTGGTCAAGAGCGTCAACAAGGATGTGACGTGGATCACCGAGGATCACATCCTCATCCGCGACACGCTGGGCTACCGCTACGAGATCCCATCCCTCTCCGCGCTGGACGAACACTCGCGGGAAGAGGTTGACAGGGTGCTGTAGGCGAAATACCGGATACCGGATGCCGGATACCGGATGCCGGATACCAGATGCCGGATACCAAAAGTTGGCGCAGAGGCGCGCGGAGGACAGAAGGACTGAACGGTTACGAATGATGAACGATGAAGGATGAAAGGCCGTCATGCATCCTTCATGGTACATTGCGCTTCAGCATCTTCAGGATTTCCGCGCGGTAGGGCATGCCGGCTTGGGCGCCGTGGCGCGTGACTTTGATGGCGGCGGCGGCCACGGCGAACTCCACCGCGCTGTTCATGTCGTGGCTGTCAGACGAGAAGTGCGCCGCCAGGCAGCCGTTAAAGCAGTCGCCGGCTCCCACCGTGTCCACGGCTTCCACCGAAGGTGCGGCGACGAAGCCTTTGTAGTAGCCTTCAGGCAGACAGAACACCCGCCCCCGAGGACGGGAGAGTCTCCGCACCTCGGCTCGTTCGCCTCGCAGTTCGTGGACATCGTAGTGGTCCACACCGCGTGCGCCGCGCGTCACGAAGATGCTGGGGTAGCAGAGTCCGTGCGCGCCCCGGAACGCCCGGACCCTGGCCATCGCCGCGCGGCTGCCGACCGGAGCCCCGAACAGGGCCTCGAACTCAGTCTCATTCGGCGTGAGAAAGTGGCAGTAGTCCTTGAGCGCGCGCGGGAAGCCGCGCGACGGGAACGGAGCAGGGTTCAGGATGACGGTACCGCACCCGCGCCACGCCAGGCACAAGGCTTCCAGGACCGCAGGCAGGGGCACCTCCAACGAACACACGAAGGCGTCGTCCGGACACAGGTCCTTCGGCATGCCTCTTCTCACGTCCTCGGGCGTCAAGCGCGTGTTCGCGCCGGGCGCGACGAAGATGAGGTTCTCGGCCTTCGCCTTGCTCTTGCTCTCGCCGATGGCGATCAGCGCCACGCCGCTGGGCACGCCTTTCTTCACCACGCACCCGGAGCAGTCCACGCCTTCCTTCTCC
>JAPLOD010000688.1 GCA_026692735.1 Planctomycetota bacterium
TTGGATCAACCACCCCAACCGTTACATCGGGAACGTACACTCCAGGTCTTGCCATGCGCCCCTCCCATTCCCCCTGGGAGGGTATCGTCACCATAGCTTGCCAAACTTACGCAATTCCCGACTTCGTTACTACAGTCTCGATGTTGAGGTCATTTGAGACAGGGCCGCGAACCGCCAGGGGCCGCCGTATAACGACAGGAGGAGCTACTCATGGGATTCACGATTGAGATCAGCAAGTTCGCGCCGCAGTTCTCGTTACCGGGCGTGGATGGGAAGACATACGCGTTGAAGGATTTCACCGCGGCCAAAGCCGTGGTCGTCTGCTTCACCTGCAACCACTGCCCGGCGGCGACAGGCAACGAGTCGCGGGAGCGCGCATTCGTCAACGAGTATGCGCCGAAAGGAGTGGCGTACATCGCGATCAACTCCAACGACCTGGCCTTCCACCCCGACGACAGCTTTGAGCACATGAAGGAGCGCGCCAAGCGCCTGGGCTTCACGTGGCCATTCCTGCGTGATGAGTCGCAAATGGTGGCGAAAGCGTACGGTGCGCAGCGCACGCCGCACTTCTTCGTGCTCGACGCCGCGCGCAAGGTCGTCTACACAGGCCGCATGGACGATAACCCGCACGACGGCACGCAGGCCACGACGCACGAACTGCGCGACGCGGTGGACGCGTTGCTGGCGGGCAAGCCCATTCGCATGCCGGTCACCGAGCCGATCGGCTGCAACGTGAAATGGCGAGGCAAAGACGCGCACTGGATGCCGAACAGCCTCGTGGACTTCAGATGACGGAGACGGGAGACGCTCATCCCGAACGGCCCGTGGAAATCCCCTGTGTGGGCATGAGCCATGTGCTATAGTTGTGTGGGGGCGATATGGGGAGACGGTTATGCCTTTCACGCGCGTTACGGTAAGCCCGAGCCAAATGGGCGGGGTCCCGTGCATACGGGGGTTACGCATTCCCGTGGCGACTGTCGTGGGCATGGTCGCGGACGGCATGGCCACCGCGGAGATATTGCGCGCGTTTCCCGACCTCGAAGCAGAGGATGTTCGCGAGGCGCTGCGCTACGCTTCTGAAGCAGTTCGTGAACGTGAGTTGCCGCTGGTGCGCGGGGCATGAGATTCCTCGTTGACAACGCCTTGTCGCCGTTGGTTGCCGTGGAGCTGTGCGCTGCCGGGCACGATGCCGTCCACGTGCGCAACTATGGGATGCAGGCGGCAAGTGATGACGCCGTTCTCGACCGCGCGGCGGCGGAGGAGCGCGTTCTCATCTCAGCGGACACGGACTTTGGGGCGACCCTCGCGTCGCGGAGTTCGGCCAAGCCATCGGTGATACTCTTCCGGCATGGCGCGGAGCGGTATCCGCAGAGGCAGGCTCAACTGATTCTCAGGCATATCCCTGTCATTGCAGACGCTCTTGACCAAGGCAGTATTGTCGTTATCGAGCCGGACCGGGTCCGCGTTCGCTCACTACCAATCGGGGGATGATCGCCGGCAAGTCATCGCCTCGCGAACGTCCGATGACGAAGACGGAACGCGGCTAGCGCCGGTACGTTCCCAACGCCAACCCGCGCTGGACAAAGTGCCGGTAGCTGTCGTAGTGCACCGTATCGGGGATGGAGTGGTCGCTGTGGAGCACATAGCCGTTGTGCTTCATGACGACGGGAATCTTCGCCTTCAGTTCGGCGTCAATCTGGGCTTTGTCGTTCGTGTAGAGGACACGCACGTCAATGCCGCCCATGAATGACAGGTGATCGCCGTACGTGCGGTACAGCTTCAGCAGGTCCATGCCGGCCTTGACCTCGATCACCTGCAGGCAGTCAATGCCCGCCTCAATCATGCCGGGCAGCAGCGGCTCAATGTAGCCGCACGAATGCATGATGACCGGCAGGCCCTTGCTCTTGGCGAAGCCAACGCTGAACTTGTGGGCCGGCCAGATGATGTCGCGGTACATGCGCGGCGACATGAACGGCCGCTGCTTGAAGCCCATGTCCTCGTAGTACCAGATGCCATCCGGCAGGCCTTCCTTGGCGAAGAGAACCTCCTGCAGTTCCACGGTCAGCCGGGCGTAGGTATCGGCCATGTCTTTCACCCAAGCCGGGTCGTCGGCCATGCCCAGCAGCATGAACTCGTGGCCGCAGACGTCCTTGATGATCTCGAACACGTTGACGCCCGACCACGCGAAGAAACGTTTGGCCCGGCAGGCACTCTTCCGGGCATCGCGGTAAGCCTGGAAGTTGATGCGCCGCAGCTCAGGGGTCAGCCTCGGCTTGATGTGCTTCAGCCAGCCAGCGCGGTCCTTGACCATGAAGTCCACGTGCTCGGGCGTGGAGGCGTGGAGCTTGTGCGAGCGCATGGTGGCGTAGTTGCCGTTACGGACCAACTTGGTGGTCTCGGTCTCCTCGAGCACCTCGGGCACGTAGTCGAGATCCGCCACCGTGTTCAGAGGCCAAGACAGCTCCAGATCGAAGCCGAAGTGGTCGGCGAGGTTCTCATTGGCCTTGATGTGACCCTGTTTGGTCCAGCAGGCCTGAGTGTCGCCCCAGAAGTGCTCAAACAGCCCGATCCGGTCCACCGGCTGGCGGCGGAGGATGCGGCTGATGCGTTCGCGGCTTGTCAGTTCCTTCATACGGCTCCTTTCCGTGTTGTCATCAGGTCGAGGCATTGTAGCAGAGGCACCGGGCAGATCAACTTGCCTGACACGGCACCTCACGATGAAGCCCTGCCCCGGCTTTCAGTCGGGGTCTGAAGCAGCCGATATCTATAGCCGTGAGGACCGGCATGACGGAGGAGCAGGTGAAGCACGCGAAGTCTCCTGTAGCAGGCAGAATCGCCCTTGTGACGGGCGCCGCAAGACGGCTCGGCCGCGCCATAGCGCTCGCGCTGGCAAGCGAAGGCGCCGACGTCATCGTCCATTACAGCGGGTCGGCCGCGGAGGCGGAGAGGACGGCGACGGAAATCCGGCGCCGCCGGCGCCAGGCGTGGACGATCCGTGCGGACCTGTCCGACCCGTCGCAGGCCGAGGGCCTGCTGCCCGAAGCGGCGCGCGCCGCCGGGCCGGTAGACTATCTGATCAACAACGCCTCGATCTTTTCCTCAAGCCAACTGACGGATTTCACGCGTGAAGATTTCGAGGCCAACGTGCAGGTGAACGCGCTGTCCCCGCTGCTCCTGGCCCGGGCGCTGGCGGCCCAGCAACGTGAGGGCGCCGTGGTCAACCTGCTTGACGCCCGCATCGCCGACTACGACCGGGGGCACGCCGCCTATCACCTCAGCAAGCGCATGCTGCATACACTGACGATGATGATGGCGCTGGAGTTCGCTCCGCGTGTGCGGGTGAATGCCGTGGCGCCCGGCCTTATCCTGCCGCCGCCCGGCAAGGATGAGTCGTACCTGCGCAAGCTCGTCAACACGAATCCGCTGCGCCGCATCGGGACGCCGGCGGGCATTGCTGCCGCGGTGCTCTTTCTGCTGGGGAGCGATTTCGTCACGGGACAAGTGATCTACGTGGACGGCGGGCGCCATTTGCGGGGGTGCGTGTATGGCTGAACGGCCGCTGGACGCGATCCACATCCGCGACCTGCTGCTGCGCTGCATCGTGGGGGTCTATCCCGAGGAACGCCGCGCCAAGCAGGACGTGGTCATCAACCTCACGCTGTATGCCGACCTCTCCGCCGCGTGCCGCAGCGACCGCCTTGAGGACACGGTAGACTACAGGGCCATCAAGAAAGAGGTGATCGCGGACGTGGAGACGTCCGAGTGCCAGTTGGTGGAGCATCTTGCCGAGCGGCTCGCGCGGATCTGTCTCAAGCCGGAGAGGGTGGCGCGGGTGCGGGTCCTGGTCGAGAAACCGGGCGCGCTGCGGTTCGCGCGGACGGTGGGCGTGGAGCTCGTGCGGGAGCGGCCAGCGCAGTGACTGTCGTCGCGTATGTGGGAGTGGGTTCCAACATCCGGCCGGAAGCCAATATCCCCGCGGCCCTGGAGAAGCTGATGCGCGCCGTTCGCGTCACGGCCACCTCGACGTTCTACCGGACGGCGGCGCTGCAGCGCTCAGGCACCGGCGAGGAGGGCCGTACCACAGATCCGGAGTTCCTCAACGGCGTGTGGAAGATCGAGACAGACCTGGACGCGCGTGCGCTCAAGTTCACCGTCCTGCGCCGCATCGAGGACGAACTGGGCCGCACGCGCACCGCGGACAAGTACGCGCCGCGGACCGTTGACCTCGATCTGCTCGTGTACGGTGACACAGCCATTGACGAAGCGGGGCTTCGTGTGCCGGACCCGGACATCCGTTCGCGTTCGTTTCTCGCACTGCCGCTTCTGGAACTTTGTCCCGATCTGGCTCTGGCGGACACCGGCGAGCGGCTTGCGGCACTGCCTGTCGCGGCCGCCGGGACCCAACTGGCGCCGGACCGCGCACTGACCGACTGGCTCACAGAAAGGATCAAGCGATGAACCTGGAACGCGTGAAGCAACTCGTGCGCGAGCTGCTGGCCGAGATAGGGGAGGACCCGAGCCGCGAGGGACTGCTCAGGACGCCGGAGCGGGTCGCGAAGTCGTTTGAGTTTCTGACGCAGGGCTACCGCGAGGACGTGAAGACGATTATCAACAACGCCGTCTTCGCGTCCTCCGCGAACAACATGATCGTGGCCAGGGACATCGAGGTCTACAGCTTGTGCGAGCACCACATACTGCCGTTTTTCGGACGATGTCACATCGGCTACATCGCGCGAACGAAGGTGCTGGGCATAAGCAAGCTGGCCCGCCTCGTGGACGCCCACGCGCGAAGGCTGCAGATTCAGGAGCGGCTCACCGCCGACATCGCCACCGAGATCCGCAATGCGGTGGACGCGGAAGGCGTCGGCGTCGTGATGGAATGCCGCCATCTGTGCATGATGATGCGCGGCGTGGAGAAGCAGAACTCGGTCCTCACGACGTCCTCGGTCCTCGGCAGCTTCCACGATTCGGGGGCCACGCGAGCGGAGTTCTTCAGCCTTATCCCTGCAGCGAAGGGCTCGCTGTAGCGCCGCTGGACGGCTGCGCAGAAGATCACGTTCGTGACGAAATGAGAAACGCAGGCCCGACCACGGCCTGCGCTTCCCATTGTTCGCCAGACCCCAGGCATCTCCGCGGTGAGATGCGCCGGCCGCTTACTTCTTCTCTTCGGCCTTCTTCTCGCCGGCGCCTGGCCGCTGCGGGAAGAGCTTGGCAATCTGCGCCTCGCTCAGGATTGCCGAGAGCGCCTTCTTGTACTCGTCGAACGCGTTGAAGCCCATCGCCTCCGTCAGCTTCTTGTACGCCGCTCGAATGGCATCCCGATCCCCGGCCTGGCGCGCCTTCTCAATCTCCGCCTGGGCCGCCACGACGCCTTCCTTCTTCGCGGCTTCCGCCATCTTCTTGGTGAACTCTTCGTTGACCGCCTCAACCTTCTTCTTCAACTCGTCGGTCAAGGCGTTGTCGGCCCCGAGCCGCTCAACGATACGTTCGATCGTGAAGGGCACGCTTCGCCCTCCGGCCCGCCCGCCAGCGTCAGCAGCGCGTACCTGCGCGGTCCCAAGGACCATCGTCACCAGTATCACCAACGACCACCATACTCGCGCCATTTAAGTCTCCTCCTTCTGCTTGTCCCCCTCCAACTCAGCCGGCCAGTGCCCCAAGGAGAGGCCCTGCCCACTACCGTGGAACGACACAGGTTCCACTTGTACATAGAGTACCCTACCGCACCATTTGCTGCACAATGAGCCGGGATCCCGTAGCCTGCGTCCTGTATCTTCTGGCTGGCGCTGGGCTTCGATCATGCCCTGCAGCCGCCTTTACCTGCGGCGGAGGGCGTGGTACGTTGGCGCCTTTCCTGGAGGCAACTGAATGGCTGAAGTCTTGCGCGTCGTGGAGAACCTGGATGATCTGGTCAAGGCCTTCGTGGTTCGCGGGATAGTTTTCGCCGGCGAACAGGGCATCAGCTACAACCTGGACCGCGACGGGTGCGACACCGGCGCCGTGCATGTTCTCAGCGAGCTTGATGGCGAACCGGTCGCCGCAGGGCGCATCCGGTTCCTCGACGGATTCGCGAAGCTTGAGCGCATCGCCGTGCGCAAGCCGTATCGCGGCCGACATCTGGGACGGCGCCTGACCGAATTCATGATCGCCGTCGCACGCAAGAGAGGCTTCAGCACGTGCAAGCTGCACGCCCAGGCGTACCTGGAGAAGTACTATGAGGCGCACGGCTTCAAGACCAAAGGGCCGCGCTTCGTCGAGGCCGGCATCGAGCACTGCCTGATGATACGCGACGATGCTTCGGCGGGAGGCAAGACGAAGGGCGTACGGCATTGAACCACGAAGAGCACGAAGAGCAAGATACGGGCGTCGTTGTGTGAACTCTTATCTGTGTTCTTCGTGTTCTTCGTGGTTAGCGTTCAGTGGGGGCGCGTAGGCATGGGGCAGCGAGCGTCCTGTCACTGGCGCGACGCCGGCCACCACCGTACAACACTGGCCTTATCACAGTGACGATCCGAAGCAGCCATCTCGGGAGGAGGCCACCATGAACAACCCCTTGAGTGCCGACGAGGTCCGCAAGATGCACGCCTACTGGCGCGCCGCCAACTACCTGTCGGTCGGCCAGATTTACCTGCTCGACAATCCCCTGCTGAAGAAACCCCTGCGACTCGATCACGTCAAACCCCGGCTGCTCGGCCACTGGGGCACGACGCCGGGCCTCAACTTCATCTACGTGCATCTGAACAGGATCATCAAGAAGCACGACCTCAACACGATCTACATAACAGGCCCCGGGCACGGCTGGCCGGCGCTGGTGGCCAACACGTATCTCGAGGGCACCTACAGCGAGGTCTATCCCAACATCTCCCAGGACGAGGAAGGGATGAAGCGGCTCTTCAAGCAGTTCTCGTTTCCCGGCGGGATTCCGAGCCACGTTGCGCCGGAGACGCCCGGCTCAATCCACGAGGGCGGCGAACTCGGCTACGCTCTGGCGCACGCGTACGGCGCGGCCTTCGACAACCCCGAGCTGCTCGTCTGCTGCGTCGTCGGCGACGGGGAAGCGGAGACCGGACCGCTGGCCGCGAGCTGGCACTCCAACAAATTCCTGAACCCCGTGCATGACGGCGCCGTGCTGCCCATCCTGCACCTCAACGGGTACAAGATCGCCAACCCGACGGTCCTCGCTCGTATCCCGCGGGAGGAGCTGGACGAACTCTTCCGCGGACTCGGCCACAAACCGTACTACGTCGAGGGCGAGGAGCCGAACGCCATGCATCAGCTCATGGCCGCCACGCTCGACGCGGTCACCGAAGAGATCCGGGGCATCCAGGCGGACGCGCGCGCCGGCGGGTTCAAGGGCCGGCCGACGTGGCCTATGATTATCCTGCGCACGCCGAAGGGCTGGACGGGCCCGAAGTCCGTTGACGGCAAGGCGACTGAGGGCTCGTGGCGCTCGCACCAGGTGCCGCTGGCGGAGGTGGCGAGCAACCCCGCGCACCTTGCCGTGCTGGAGGAATGGTTGAAGAGCTACAAAGCGACGGAGCTGTTCGACAGCACAGGCACGCTCATCCCCGAGCTGGCCGAGCTGGCGCCGAAGGGCGAGCGCCGCATGGGGGCCAATCCCCGCGCGAACGGCGGGCTCGTACTGCGGGAGTTGCGGATGCCCGACTTCCGCGACTATGCCGTGGAAGTGCCGCAGCCGGGCGCCGTGGAGGCCGAGGCCACGCGGGTCATGGGAGCGTTTCTGCGCGATATCATCAAGCTGAACCAGGCGCAGCGCGACTTCCGGCTCTTCGGGCCGGACGAGACCGCCTCGAACCGCCTGACGCCGGTGTTCGAGGCCACGGACAAGGTCTCGTGCTCGCAGGTGCAAGCGTCCGACGAGCACCTTTCGCCGGACGGCCGGGTGCTGGAGGTGCTCAGCGAGCATCTGTGCCAGGGCTGGCTGGAAGGCTACCTGCTCACCGGCCGGCACGGGCTCTTCAACTGCTACGAGGCCTTCATCCACATCGTGGATTCGATGTTCAACCAGCACGCCAAGTGGCTGAAGACGACGCGGCAGATCCCGTGGCGGCGTCCGATCGCCTCGCTGAATTACCTGCTGACGTCGCACGTGTGGCGGCAGGACCACAACGGCTTCAGCCACCAGGACCCGGGCTTCATTGACCATGTCGCCAACAAGAAGGCCGAGGTGGTGCGCGTGTACCTGCCGCCCGACGCAAACACGCTGCTGTCGGTCACAGACCACTGCCTGCGCAGCCGGAACTACATCAACGTCATCGTCGCCGGGAAGCAGCCTGCGCCGCAGTGGCTGAGCATGGACGCGGCGATCAAGCACTGCACGGCGGGCATCGGGCTGTGGCCGTGGGCCAGCAACGATGCCGGCGGCGAACCGGACGTGGTGCTGGCCTGCGCGGGGGACGTGCCCACGCTGGAGACGCTCGCGGCGGTCGAGTGGCTGCGGCGGCGCGTGCGGGACCTGAGGATCCGCGTCATCAACGTGGTTGACCTGATGACGCTGCAGTCGCAGAGCGAACACCCGCACGCGCTGAGCGACAAGGTCTTCGACCAGCTCTTCACGCGTGACAAGCCGATCATCTTCGCCTATCACGGGTATCCCTGGCTGATCCTCCGGCTGACGTACCGCCGCACGAACCACGACAACCTGCACGTCCGGGGGTACAAGGAGGAGGGGACGACGACCACGCCGTTCGACATGGTGGTCATGAACGATCTGGACCGCTTCCACCTGGCCGCGGACGTCATTGACCGCGTCGCGCGGCTATCCGTTCGCGCCGCGTATCTGAAACAGGAGATTCGCGACACGCTGATCGAGCACAAGGAGTATATCCGCAAGCACGGGGAAGATATGCCGGAGATCAGGAATTGGAAGTGGAGCCTGCCGTAGCGCAGGGAAGAAACGCTGCCCGGACCATGGAGCGCCAGGCCGAAGCGCCGCTCGGGGCTGGTGTTACGTTGTATTACTTCGCCACCCACAAAGCTTGAAGGTGCGGCGTGGCCACCGCGTCATCCTACTGTGAGGAGAACGGAAGCAGGCTACGGACGTGAGGTGGGAGATTAGCCGGTTGCGCCGAGCACGAATGAGAGCAGCAGCAAGGCGAGCACCGTCGTCGTCACCAGCACAAAGATGCGGTCGCGTTGATACAGGAACGCCAGGATGGAGATCGCGACGCGCATGATGGGCGTGGCGATGAGCAGCACCAGTCCCGCGGCAACGAATGCCTGACCCCTCCATTGCCGCAGACCTTCCCCGATCTCGCCCAGCGAGTGCGGACAAGCCGCGCGGGGCCCGGTGAGGCGCTGCAGGTCGGATGTCGGGTGGAGATAGCCGGGGTGGTGGACGAACGACAGCACTGTCCCGAAGACGATGACCGCCAGGCTGGCAACGACGCCGGTGCGCAAAACGGCGCTGATCACCAGTTCCACGCGGCGAACGCGCGCGTCCGTCCGCTCGGGTTGAGGTCCCGCGTTCGTTGGCGTCATTGCAGGCCCTTCCACACCATCTGCACCGATACCAGCAGCAGCAGGATCACAAAGGCCGCCCGCAGCACGCGGCTGTCCGTCCTGCCGAGGACCAGGGAGCCGGCTGTGGCGCCGACGACCACCCCCGTGGCGACGGGGGCCGCGATGAACGGGCTTATGTCCCCGCGGGCGAAATACACGCCGGCGCTGGCGGCAGCGGTCACGCCGATCATGAAGTTACTCGTGGCCGAGGAGACCTTGATGGGCAAGCGCATCACCAGGTCCATCGCAGGCACCTTCAGTGCGCCGGACCCGATGCCCAGCAAGCCGCTGATGGCGCCGGCGCAGTACATCAGGAGCAGGCCGAGCCTGACACGGGTGACGCGATACTCGACCACGCGCCCGAGCGACTCGTCGTAGTAGCTGCCGTCCAAGCGCAGGGGGCCGGCCAGGAGGGAAGGCGGCAGGGGAACGCCGTGCCTTTCGCGACGGAGCATGGCGAGGGATGAGAAACCCATGACCAACCCGAAGATGATCTGAAGCCAGCGGCCCTGGATGATCCCCGCGAGGAACGCCCCCGTGATCGCGCCGGTGGTGGTCCCCAGTTCCAGGAACATGGCCACGCGCAGGTTGGTCATCCGTTCCTTCACGTAGGCGGCCGCCGCGCCGCTGGACGTGGCAATGACCGAGACGATTGATGCGCCGATGGCGTAACGGATATCAATGCCGTACAGCAGCGTGAGCACCGGGACGACGACAATACCCCCGCCCAGTCCCAGGAGAGACCCCATAAAGCCCGCGAGAACGGAGATCCCCAGCAAGCTCAGTGTGAACGACAGCGGCGACATATGATGGAGGATAGGGCATGGCACGGCCGCCGTAAAGGACGAACGCGAGGGGGAGGGGCGTCGCGTGTGGTTGGCTCGCCTCTCCCCCTACTTGCCATCGGCGGGAGCCGTGCCGGCCCGGTCCGCCAGCTTGCGGAAATGCTCCCGTACCTCCTCGGCGCGCAGTGCGCGGCTGTAGAGCTTCACCTCGTCAAGGAGGCCGGCGAAGTACGCCGCGTGCTTCACCTCGTAGCTGCCGAGGCAGAGGGGGAAGTCATTGGGCTTGATCTGGCCGGGCCGCTCCATCGTGCCGCGTTCTTCGCCGTCCACGTAGATTCGCATCACTGTCCCATCGGCCGTCCCGGCGATGTGGACCCATTTTCCTGTCGGCAGCGGCGTGCTGGCCTTGAGATGATGGCTCCAGTTGGTCAGCGGCACCTCGAAGCAAGGCTTTCCCTCCAGGATGCCGAGGCGGAACCCCGTGGCCTCGCCTCCGGCAAAGACGCGGTTGACGAACCACTTATTGTCCTGTCCGGCCACGTCGGTCTTGACCCAGCACTCTACAGTCAGCGCGGACGTGGGAGAGAGCAGGCGGTTGTTCGCGACAACGACGGAACCGCCTTTGCACACGAGAGCGTTGCCGTCAATGCCCTTGGCTCGCTCCGCGTCGTGGAGCGCCCCACCGAGCTTGTGGCCCGAGTAGTCCAGGGCCACGGGGCAATCCTGCTCCTCGTCGAACGCCCACCAGCCAACCAGGCCGTCTTCGGGCGCGCCGGCTTTGAGCACCTTCTTTGTGGCCAGGTTCCGCTGCTCGTCCTCCCGCTGCATCAGCGTTCTGATAGCGGTGTCGTACGGGCCCAAGCCGATGTCCTCCGGGATGAGGTCCACGTGCGGCTCCTGCGCCTTGGAGAACACCTTCCGGACGGCGTCCAGGTAGCCGAAGCCGTATTCCCTGTAGGGGGCGATATAGTGGCCTTCGCCCCACTCGTTCCAGTTGTCGAGGAGCAGCATCCTGCTGCCAAGCTCGCCGGGCGGAAGCGTGGCGATGAAGTCCCTGGCCTTCGTCAACAGGGACTCGAAGTCCCGCGGAGGTATCTTCCAGATGCTTCCTTCGTCACGCCAGCCGCTCCACGCCTGCGACACCGTGACGACCTGCGGCAGAATGCGCAGGTCCTGCGTCTTCTTGATGTACTCCAGTTGCGTCTTGATCGCCTGCTCCGGCGTCGGGTTGTTCTGGATGTGCCAGCAATAGGCGAAGGTATAATCGAGGCCGAGCTGCTTCATGAGCTTCAGGTGGTTGGGATCGAGGCCGCGGTATTCACCCAGGATATACAGGCCGGCGAAGCCCCTGTCCTTGCACGCCTGCCGCATCAGATCGAACGCCTTGACGACGTTCTGCGCGCCGCCGAGGTCCTGGACGAGAAACTCCGGGCGGTAGATGAAGAGCACCGGCTTGTTGTCAACTTTCAGGTAGCTGGGATGCTTGAAGTAGTTTTCCATCCAGAACGGGAGAAGGTTCGTCAGCAGGTCCTTCTCGTCTGCGACGCCGGCCGTGCCCCGGCTCTGGTTCTCCCACATGATCGTGAACTTCATCTTGTCAACGAACTTCGACTTGAACAGCGCGTCGTGGATGGCGCTGCTGAACTGCGTTTTCACCGGCCCGCCCTGGCTTGTCCTGTACCAGCAGTAGATGAAGAACGAGATGCCGTGCTCGACCGCCCATTTCGTCTCCCAGTCCGAGACCTGCGGGTTCTCCTGCGCGTAGAACCCCAGCGCGGGCGTCCGCTCGGGATGCTTGCGCAGATTGGCCCACATGTTCGGCTTGTCGGCCTCCCACAAGGGGCAATGATGCGCGCCGATGAGGATCTCCGTCTGCACGGGCAGCGGCTCGGGGATGTAGGGCAGCTTCCTGATCTCAACCGGCGCGAGGAAGTTCATTGGCAAGGCGACTGTGGCTACAGTCCTGTCCCCGATGCCGACGTGGAGAGTCAGCTCACACTGCGCAGCCTCGTCCGCCTCAAGCTCCCAGACGACTTTCTTCTCCTCCGCGCCTTCGAGCCGCACAGTGGTGCTCGCATCGCCGCGCACTGCCTTCACGCCCGCGGGGAGAGTGAGCTTGAGCTGCGCGTCGGCGGCGTTATCGCCGGCGTTCTCGAGCACCACAGCAACCGGGGCCGGCCGCCGCGCCCGGCAGACCGGCTTCTCGGGAAGGAAACTGCGTACGCGGATCTCGGCCCTGTCCGCCATGCCCGCCTCCGCGGCGTTGCCGCATGCGCTTGCCGTGCACGCCAACAGCCAGGCGAGCGCGACGCGCGCCAGATGCCTGTGGTACACGAACGGGCTTCTCGTTCTCACGGCGCGCGCTCCTCGCCGTCCGTGTCCTCAAGGAGCTGTTTCTGCCGCGGATGCGCGCCCAGCCATTGCACCCGGCCGCTCTCCAGGTCGTAGACCGCGCCTTCCACACGCAGTTTCCCCTCGGCGGCGCGCTTCCGGATGGCGGCGCTCTTGGCGAGGAGGTTCTCGATGGACTGCCAGACATTGGCCTCGACCGCCGCGGGCACAAGCTCCTTGC
>JAPLOD010000689.1 GCA_026692735.1 Planctomycetota bacterium
GCGGCGTCCAGGCGCCGCCCCGGCTGGAAGACGTTGGCCAGCGTCAGCCCGAGGGCCACGGAGAGCGCGGAGAGGCAGAGCGTGTAGATGAGCGTCTTGAGGCCCACGCGGCCCAACTGGCGCAGGTCGCGGAAGCCGGCGGCGCTGACGACCAGCGACGAGAAGACCAGCGGCACGACGGTCATCAGCAGGAGCCGGAGGAACAGCACTCCGATCGGCTCGGTGATATGCGAGACCACCCACGCCAGGCTGGCCTGGCTTTCCGCATTGGCAGCGACCTGCCGATTGACGAGAATGCCGACCACCGCTCCCAGCGCCAGGCCGACCAGGATCCGCGTGTGCAACGCGAAGATCCACTTCCTGCCGCCGCCGCCCGGCGCAGCGGCCGCAGGCGCTGTCAATGGAGGAGCGGGCGTGTGAGTGTCAGACATGCGTCGTCATCGAGCCGATGGGTCAGGTGAATGGGGCCACATCATAGGTGTGGCCGGCGTTCTTTGCCAGCGCGTTCGCGACGCGGGCTTGAGTCGCCGGAGGCACGGCGCTACCCCGTCGTGGCCTGCGGCTGCTCGGTGGAGCGCGCGGCGCCTTCGTCCAGGCGGCGGCAGCATTCGAAGATGATGTGAATCGTGTTACTCGTGATTGTCTTCTCGGCTTGCTGGACCTGAGCGCGCTCCTGCCGGTCGAACGCGAAGTGGCCTTCGCGCTCCAGCACGCACGCGAACACCGCTTCGGCGCCGTTCGTCTCGCCCGCCGTGGCCGCGTAGAGTTGACCGTTCAGGAACAGGATCGAACCGTTCACGCGCTGGCCTGCCACGGAGAGTTTGCCTGTCATCCCTCCGGCGTGGATGAACTGGATGATCTGAGGCAGGCTGCCATCGCAGAGCGTGCCGGAGAGCGCGGCCGTACGCGCCGTCGCGCCAATGACCGTCTGCGTTGTCTCATGCACCGACGGAGCGGGGCTCTGCGCCGCAGGCGTCGGCTCCTTCACTACCTTGCCGTCCGCGCCGGCGAAAAAAGGGCTCTCCCAGCCCAGTGTCGGCATCTGCGAGAACTGCTGGGCGTGCTTCAAAGCCGCTTTCCGCGGCTCCAGGCCGGCCACGGTGCTGATGAAGTAGAAGACCTTCCCGCCGATACGCGCCTCATCGCCGCTGCGCAACGCAAACAGTTCGTCCGCGGCGAGGCGCCTGTCGTTGACGAAGGTTCCGTTCCGCGAGCCGAGGTCTCTGATGCGGACGGCTTTCTCCTGGCAGTCAACGCACGCGTGGCGGCGGCTGGCCATGGCGTCATCCACGATGACTGAGTTCTGTGCATCGCGCCCAAACGTGATGACATCCCCGTTGGCCAGCGGCAACGGCCGCGTGCCGGCGCCGAGCAGATATCCTACAGGTTCTGTGGCCATGAGCCCTAGACACCCCCCCTCGAACGCTGAGCATATCGCATGGCAGTGTAGTGTGGCAAGGGCCGCCGACAAGGGATTTCCACGAGCGCAACGGCCGTGGAGCCGGGAGGTGCTTCCCGGCCTGTGGCGGGGACCCAGTGCCCGGATTCCCGACACCCAAACGCCCTTTCTGGAGCTCGAAACCGGCCGGATTTGCCAAAAAGTTTTCCACTGGCGCCGCCTTGCCGTTACGGTTAAGCTCTACGTGCAGAGAACCTTAGACTGTGTATAACACGTGGAAAACTGGTTAAGATTCGATGAGTTTTTTCTTGTTGACTACCGCTACCGATTGGGTATTCTGTCCTGCCTCACTACTAAATGCTGCGTTTTTCGCTTAATCGCGATCAACCAGAGGACGATGATCTTTACGTTTGAAAAAATGTGTTATTTGGGATAAAATTAGGGTTGTGGGGTGGGTGTGTACGAGGAGGAAGTCCATGATCTACCCGGCAAAAAGCGATGGATCAGTTGAAGGTGGGCACAATGCAGCGGATACTATTCCTGTGAAGGATCGGATGGAGAAACTCAAGGACGCCACGCGTGCCGCGGCCGTCCCGACTGCCAGCTTGAAGCCGGTGGACCCCATCTGGGAAAACGGCAAGGCTCTGGGCCTGACCGAAAACAGCATTCGCGTCCTGATGAGCCGCTACCTGAAGAAGGGCCCGGACACCAAGTGCACCGAGACGCCGCACGAACTGTTCATGCGCGTGGCTCACACCGGCGCCGCCGCCGAAGCGAAGTACGGCGCCACGCAGGCCGAGATCGAGAGGACCGAGAAGGCCTACTACGAGATGATGATCCGGGGCGTCTTCATGCCCAACAGCCCCACCCTGATGAACGCCGGCCGCGAGATGGGCATGCTCAGCGCCTGCTTCGTTCTTCCCGTCGGCGATTCGATTGACGAGATCTTCGACACGGTCAAAGCCACGGCGTTGATCCAGAAGGCCGGCGGCGGCACCGGTTTCGCCTTCGACCGCTTGAGGCCCACGGGCGACTGGATCAAGTCCAGCGGCGGCACGACCAGCGGCCCGATCAGCTTCTGGAAGGTGTTGAGCGAAGCGACGAACGCTATCCAGCAGGGCGCGTTCCGCCGCGGCGCGAACATGGGCATGATGAAGATCAACCACCCGGACATCCTCAAGTTCATCTTCGCCAAACAGGACCTCTCCCGCTTCCAGAACTACAACATCTCCGTGAAGGTCCCCGACGCGTGGATGGAGGCCTACCGCAAGGACGCCACGCAGCCGCACGTCGTCACGAACTTCCGCACCAGGAAAAGCTACGTGCTGCCCAAGGGTCTGAAGATCGAGGAATACCAGCTCAACGACCTGACTCCCCTGGAAGCCTACCAGGCGCTGGCGGCCGGCTCGCGGCCCGAAATCTGGACCATGGCCGACATCTGGGACACCATCGTGAACAACGCCTGGCAGACCGGCGAGCCCGGCGTCATCTTCATTGACCGCATCAACCAGTTCAACCCCACGCCCAATGTCGGCGAGATCGAGGCCACCAACCCGTGCGGCGAACAGCCGCTGCTGCCCTACGAGGCGTGCAATCTCGGCTCGGTCAACCTCGGTTACTTCGTCCGCACCGACCCGCACGGGCATGCGACCTACGACTGGGACGGCCTGCGCCGCGCGGTCCACATGGGCACGCGCTTCCTGGAAGGCGTCATTGATGTCAACAACTACGTCATCCCGCAGATCGAGAAGATCTGCACCGAGAACCGCAAGATCGGCCTCGGCATCATGGGCTTCGCGGACGCGCTCTACAAGCTGGGCGTGGGCTACGACACGCCGGAGGGCGTCGAATGGGGCGAACGGTTCATGAAGTTCGTCAACGACGAGGCGCACAACGAGTCCGAACGGCTGGCCGAAACGCGCGGCGTCTTCAAGAATTGGAAGGGCAGCCGCTGGGAGCTGGAATGGAAACGCAAGCAGCGCAATGCCGCCTGCACCACCGTCGCCCCCACCGGCACCATCTCCATCCTCGCCAACTGCTCCGGCGGCGTCGAACCGCTCTTCTCCCTGGCCTTCTTCCGCAACGTGCTCAATGGCCAGCGCCTGGTGGAAGTCAACGATGAGTTCAAACGCGTGGCCAAGGCCAACCACTACTGGGGCTGGACGGAGACGGAGTTATTCGACCGCATCGCCACGGAGGGTTCGCTGCAGCACATCCCGAATATCCCGGAGAACGTCAAGCGGGTCTTCGTCTGCGCGCACGATATCAGCCCCGATTGGCACATCCGCATGCAGGCCGCGTTCCAGAAGCACTGCGATTCGTCCATCAGCAAGACCACCAACTTCCGCAGCGACGCCAAACCCGAGGATGTGCGCAAGATCTACAGCCTCGCCTACGACAGCGGCTGCAAGGGCGTCACCGTGTACCGCGACGGCTGCCGCAAGGGCCAGCCCATGGCGCTGAAGGAAAGCGAGAAGAAGCACGAACACGCGGCCAAGCCGCCGGCGCCGGCCCCCGCGGCGCCCGTGGGGCTCAAGCCCGTCAAGACCGCGACCATTCTCTCGGCGGTGCGCATCCGCCAGAACACGCCCTTCGGCCACATGCATGTGACCATCACCGTGGACCCGAAGTCCGAGAAGGAACTCGAGGTCTTCGCGCAGTTGGGCAAGGCCGGCGACGTCGCCGCCAGCGACCTGGAAGCCATCTGCCGCATGGTCAGCCTGTTCCTGCGCAGCGGCGGCTCGCTGGACCTGGTCATGGACCAGCTCGAAGGCATCGGCTGCTACCTCTCCGTTCCCAGCAAGGAAGGCCGCGTCATGAGTCTCGGCGACGCGCTCGGCAAGACCCTGCGCAAGTACTGGCAGGCGAAGAAACGCGCCGGCCTCCGCGCCATCCTGCTGGGCGAAGTGGACTTCGACGCCGTGCAGACCGTCGGCGAGACCGGCAATGGCCACGACAAGGGCAACGGCAACGGCGGTGACCATGCGCCGGGCACCGCCACCGCCGTCGGCCTCGCTGTCGCCCACGCGGTGGCGCCTGCCGCTGCCCCCACTGCCGCGCCTCGCAGCAGAGCCCGGGCGGCGGCCGATGAGTTGCTCAGCCAGTACAAGCTCAAGTGCCCGGAATGCGGCGGCGGCACGCTGGCCTTTGTGGAAGGCTGCACCAAGTGCCAGAGCTGCGGTTATAGCAGGTGTTGATGGAGAGGCGTACGGCCTGAAGCTTGGGGGGCGGCGTGACAGCCGCCCCTGTTTTTCCGGCGCGGTTGAATATCCCGCCCGGATATCCGTGATTCACAGTGGCGTGCGGGCCATCGCCGCCCTACCATGGTCCGTCGTCCAGAACCCATCATAAGGAGACCCCAATGCTGCTGTCACGCCGTTGCCTGCTGGTCATGTTGTCCTGTGCGCTGTTGGGCGCGCCGCTGGTCCTGGCCGGCGAACCCAACACCACGAAGCCCGCAGTGAAAGACCCTCCACGCCACACGGGCTTCCTGGCCGACATCAAGAAGATGAACGGCACAATCAACCTCGTCTTCGTCGGCGATTCCATCACCGACGGCTGGCGCGGCGGCGGCAAGGCCGTCTGGCAGAAAAACTTCGCGGTTTACAAGGCCCTCAACCTTGGCATCAGCGGCGACCAGACCCAGCACGTCCTGTGGCGGCTGCAGAACGGCGAACTGGACGGCTACAAGGCGCGGCTCTTCGTCATCATGATCGGCACCAACAACGGCGGCGACTCCGCGGAGGACGTCGCTGAAGGCATCAAGGCCATCGTCAAGGAGATCCAGACCAAGCAGCCGCAGGCCAAGATCCTTCTGCTCGGCATCTTCCCGCGCGGTGAGAAGCCCTTCCCCCATCGGGCGAAGAACGAGGAGACCAACAAGATCCTCGCCAAACTCGACGACGGCAAGACCATCAAGTACCTCGACATCGGCGACAAGTTCCTCAACGAAGACAAGAGCATGAAGAAGGACCTCATGCCCGACGTCCTGCACCCCAACGGGAAGGGCTACGAAGTCTGGGCCGAGGCGATCCTGCCCGCCGTCAAACAGATGCTCGGCGTGCAGTAGATACCTATGCGTTCATGGTGCCACGGACGGGCGGTCGCTTGCTCGTCCGTGCTCTTCACTGCCCCGTCCCTCGTTAGACCGTGCACTTGCCCGACTCGATGTCCGCGATCAGCTCCTGCAGCAGCGCGAGCGCTGATTTCGGGAAGCGCCACTGCTTGGCCAGCCGCGGGGTGAGCAGCTCCCGCAGTTGCGGCAGCACCAGCATGTCCTTCGCGTCTGCCCACCTTGACCGGCCGCCCTGTCTTGGCCGCAATCTGCCGCGCCAGCACCTGGAAGAAGAACGTGAGGCCGACCACGTTGTCCGGCCAGGCCTTGAACAGGTCCCGCGACCGCCACGCTGTCGAGACGTTCAGCAGGAGATTGCCGGCGGCGTTTTCGGGGCAGCGCAACTGCACCTCCCGCAGGCACGGCACGTCCTCTTTCAGGAACGGGTCGAGATTGGGCACCGAGGTCGTCGCGATCGCCCGGCGCGTATACGGCGTCTTGGCCACGCGCTCGACCGCCAGGTCAATCTGGTTCACGATCGAACCGCCGAGATCCGGATGCGCGACCAGCCGCTGGTGGTACGTGTACGGCCACTGGTGCGCGGACAGCTCGCCGCCGATGGCTTCCTTCAGCGTGGCGATGGGCAGCACGAGGTGGTCCTTGGCGCCCATGATCTCCGCGATGTACGTGCCGATCTCGCAGAAGGACACCGGCGGGTAGCGCGGCTGAGCGAATGGGTCGGTGATCTCGACGAGCACCCGCGCATCGCGGCTGGGCGGGTCAATGTACTTCCCGCCTTCCTTACGGTCGTATTCGGTGCGGATTGCCAGCCCGTGTTCCCACACGGCCTTCATGGCGCGGTAGTGAGCCTGCGGGATGGACTCCGCGACGACATGCAGTGTCGGAATGCGGCCGGTCGTGCCGCAACCGTCCGGGTTGTGCTTGCCAGACGTGCGCGCCATGGACGTCTCCTCGTTGTCGGATGTAGGACAAGCTTTCCAGCTTGTCTGTTCCGTACGCCCTGCTCCTTGCCCGCAGCCCTGCCCTTGCCGTGATGGGCGGCGTTCTGAGGAGAGTAGCGAGACCT
The DNA here is from genome assembly GCA_026692735.1 of Planctomycetota bacterium. Taxonomy (GTDB): domain Bacteria; phylum Planctomycetota; class SZUA-567; order H5-PLA8; family H5-PLA8; genus JAPLOD01. Next base: position 6,541 of record JAPLOD010000689.1, read on the forward strand.
CGCGTTGCCAGCAATGAGGAAAACCGTGCCCCGGTGTCGTTGCTGTTCCTTGACCCGATCCCCCGATCCGCCTCTGTCCAGAACTGCACGTGTGTCGCTGAAACCGCCATGCCGTTAACCTAAAACCTGAAACTTGAAACCTGAAACCTCCGTGCCATCGTGTCCACAACTGTACCTCGTGCTGTCCCTCGCCGCTGTCCCGGGTCTGTTTCCCGATACCCGATACCCGAAACCCGATACCCGGCTGTTCTTGCTGTCCAAGACTGCACATTGTGACGTTCCCGCCCTTGCCACCCCCTTGCCGCCCACACGCTGCCCGACAACGACCCCCCGCCCGCGCCGCCGTGAAATCCCACGGTAGCACGTTCTCCAGGATTCGTGTCACACGCACGAACCCCGCCATGGTCTGGCAGCCCATGCTATGGTTGTACCGCCGGCGTGTGCCACGGGCAGCCCATGTGGCTGCGGCACCGCCGCCTGTTGGCTGCCCGTGCCGGCTGTACCGCAGGCATCCTGCCTGCTCACCGTAACGAACGCGGGCTCACAACCGCCCCGTGCCGTTACCTTGTAACATGAAACCTGTGACCTGAAACTCGCTGTGGGCCGGTCCGGTTTCGCCCGTCGCCTCGTCGAGACGAGCCGGGCTGTATATGTGTCGAACCAACCAAACATTACCCTACCACAAGTCCGCCTGCGGCGCAACCGAAAAGAACACACGACGGGACATTCCATCCAATCCCGCAGGGGTTGCGTAACATAGCTCAGGGTTGCCGCAGTACGCGGCTACTCTGGGTTCCAATAACCAACAGCCAATAGGGTTGTATTGGGGTATACAGAAGGAAGCGATACGGGTGCAGCATTTCGAGGCCCGTAACCGACTCTAAAGTAGTGAGGTGCCGTGCCTTCCGCAAGGGTACTATGTCTGCGGAGCAGGAGAGAAGTTGCGAATGAGCCGCGTGGTCCGTTCACTGAGTTGCCTCGTGCTGGTCGGCGCGTTGGCTGCTGCACCTGTGCGAAGCGGCGAATGGTTCTCGCGCGACTTCCAATGCCGCCGCGCGCTTGAGATCGAAACCATCGCTCCAGGCGTGCCCGCCTGTTGCGCCAAGTTCTCGACGCATGGGCTGCTCTCCAAAGACGGCCGCGACATCCGCGTCGTAAACGCCGCCGGCAAGACTGTGGGCCACGAGATACTGCAGGCCGGGCCGGGCGACCAGGTCGAGATACTCTTCGATAGTCTCGCCGCCAAGCAGGGCACGTTGTACTACGCCTACTTCGGCAACCCCACGGCGACGCCGCCCAAGCCGTGGCTGGCGCCCGCGGGCGTCATCATGGAAGTGCGCCGGAAGGGCCAGGGCGGCTGCAACACTTGGCCCGAATACCAGAAGATGTTCGAGAACTCCAAGGAACTCATGGGGCGCACGCTGCGGCCGAAGATCTTCGACGGCTACAACCCCATGGGACCGAATGAGAATTTCGTCAGCTACTACCGCGCGTATTTCCAGGTGCCGGCGCCGGGCACCTACAAGTTCGCAACCAACTCCGACAAAGCGTCGTTCCTCCTCATCAACGGCAAGCTGGTCGCTCAGTACCCCGGCTGGCACAACATGTGGGAAGGCCGCTTCGGACAGCACGCCGGTACCGTCGAACTGACGGCCGCCACGCATCTGCTTGAGTACTACCACGTCCAGACGCAGGGCGAGACGGCGACCATGGCTGCGTGGCAGAAGCCCGGCGACAAGAACATGAGCCTGATGGAGGACGGCTGTTTCGTGCCCATCGGCCGCGCTCGCGCCAAGACGATCGAGCGGCTCGACGGCAAGACGACGCTGGACTTCGCCTGGGCGCCGGTGGATCACCTGGTCGTTGAGGGCCGCTGCATGGTGCGGTACGCTTTTGAATGCCGCGCCAAGGCCAGCCCCGTCGTGAAATGGAGTTTCGGCGACGGCACGGCCGTTACGCTCGACACCAAGGAGAGCCTGAAGCTCAAGCACGGCTACATCACGCCGGGAACCTACACGGTCACGCTCAGCCCCGAAGGCGACTCCACCTTCCTGCCGCTGAAGCAGACGGTCGTGGTCGAACCGGTCTGGCCGCAGCGCGAGGAATTCGACGACGCGCGCTGGAAGGACTACCGCCGCGCGCTGCTGACTCGCCTGGAGAACGGTGAGGTGCGCGGCGCGGACGTGGCGGCCCTGCTCACCTACGCCGTCGAGCTCAAGGAGAAGGAACTGCTCGCCGCGGGCGCGGCGCACGCATGGAAAGTGGCCAAGGAGATTCCTGCCGGCGATCACGCCCAGGTGTTCCTCAACCTCGGGCTGCACCTGCAGAGTCAGCTCCGGGACTATGCGCAGGCCGACCGCGCCTTCATCGAGGCCATCGGCGGCCCGGGCGACGCGCGAACCAAGGCGCGCGCCAAGCTCCATCGCGCCGGGTTGCTCATCCATATCATCGGCAAGCCGCAGGAGGCGCTCGGTATCCTGAAGACGATCCACGATAACGAGCTGAACCCGCCCAACGAGCCTGTGCTGCGAGCGATCTACCTGGCGGATGCCTACGCCGCGCTCGGGCAGCGCGAAGAGGCCGTCAAGCGCTATGAAGGGCTGCGCACTGTCGTGCCCCTCACTGATCGCGCCTATGCGGTCGGCCGGCGCGGCCGGCTGCTGAGCATCCGCAGCTACATCAAGAGCGGCGATTACGAATCGGCGTTGCAGGAACTCGCCAACATCGAATGGGAGACGCCGCAGGAACGGATGGCTGACGACACGGGGCTATTGCGGGCCGAGTGCTACCTGGCGCAGAAGGAGTACCAGCGTGCCGTGGTCCTGCTCGACCGGCTGCTGAAGGTCAACCCCGGCAGCCCGCGGGCGCCCGAGATGCTCTTCCTGCTGGCGAAGACGTACTGCGGTATGAACCGCACTGAGTTGGCCGAGGCGACGTACGCGCGCATGAGAAAGGAACAGCCGTACGCCGCGGAAACGGCGCTGGCCGCGGATCTGCTCGCCAAGCGGTAGCGCCGTTGTTGCGCAATCTTCCGCCCCCGTGGGAGGGGGCCAGGAGACGATACCGCCGGAACGGCGCTCGCCGCCGCCATCGCGACGGGGTAAGACTAGTGAACGTGGGTGGTCGCCCGGTTGTAGGGCGATCTGCCAGATCGCCGCACGGTTGTAGGGCGATTTGCCAAATCGCCGCACGGAGAGGAGGAGTCCATGTCATCCATGACGCGATTCTGGGGTGGCAGCGCAGTGCTGGGGCTGTTCTTTGCCAGCGGCCTGGCGCTGGCGATGACCGAGGACGATTACTTCAAGCCCCTCGGCCGCCCGCCCGAAGCCCAGCGCAAGTCCATCAAGGGCGGCGAGGCTGTCCCGCCGCTGCCGTTGCCGGCAACGCCGCTGCGGCGCAGTGAACGCAAGCGCGAGCCTGCTCCGCCGACGCTGATCGGCAAAGTCGTGTGGGGAGCGTCCGCGGACTTCGTGGGCGAAGACGGGACGAAGATGCAGATCAGCGACTGGAACCTGGCCCCGGCAGACTGCCAGCAGTTGCTCAAGAAGGCGGGAAACCATCTCAAGCTGCAGTACCGCTGCGCGGACGTGAACCTCAATACCTTCAGCGGCGACCCGGCGGAGATGCCGGTGCTGTTCTTCTCTGGCGGACGCACGCTGCGGCTGCCGGACGAACAGATCGTCATGCTGCGGAAGTACGTGCTCTCCGGCGGGATGATCTGGATGGATTCGGTGGCCGGCAGCCCGTTCTTCTACAAGGGCGCCGTCGAGATCCTGAAGAAGGCGTTCCCCGAGGAGAACCTGCGGAAGATACCCCTGGATCACCCCATGTATCACATGATCGTTGACCTGGAGAAGGTGAACCTGCCGGAGGCCGTCGGCAACAAGGATCCGGCCCTCGAAGGCATCTACGTCGGCTGCCGCGTTGGGGTGGTCGTCAGCAAGTACGGCCTGGGCTGCGGCTGGGACAACTTCACACCGGAGTACAGCATCAAGCAGGCCCTCTACTACAACATCCCCGACGCCACGGTCATCGGCCTGAACATGGTCTCCTACGCCGTCGGGTATGCGGAACTCGGTAAGGCCCATTCCCGGCCGGAACTGTTCGGCGAAGGCGACAGGAAGAACCCGACCAACGAGTTCGTCTTCGCGCAGATGAAGCACAACGCGGTGTGGAGCACCGACCCCGGCGGACCTGAGAACCTGCTCCGCACGCTGGCACGCGACACGAACGTGAAGGTGACCTTTCGGCGGAAGACGGTTGACCCGGCGACTGACAGCCTGAAAGACGTGCAGTTCCTGTACCTGTCGGGCTGTCACAACATGGTGTTGTCCGACGCGGCGGTGGAGGCAGTGCGGGGCTTCCTGGGGCGCGGTGGGACGCTGTTCATAGACAACACCCAGGGGCTGAAGACATTCGACCTGGCGGTGCGGCGGGAGATGAAGCGCATACTGCCGAACGCGGACTTCAAGACGATCGGGCTGGAGCACGAGCTGTTCAGCACATACTTCAAGATATCCAAGGTCGCCTACACGCCCGCGGTACAGCGCCTTGACCCGAAGCTGGACGGCCCGCAGTTCGAAGGGCTGCAGTTGGACGGCGACGTGCGCGTGATCTACAGCAAGTACGACCTGGGTGGCGGGTGGCAGGGCGACGAGCATCCGCAGAGCAAAGGCTATGCGGCGGCCGATGCGATGCGTCTGGGCGTCAACATCGTGACATACGCCATGACGCACTAGAGAGAATGAAAAATGCAAAATGAAACCATCCCATTTTGCATTTTTCATTTTGAATTTTGAATTCTGTAGAGGTAGTCAATGCCGAACTGTGTTCTGGAGGTCGTTGGAGGCCAACACGCTGGCGCCAAATATCCGTTGCAGGGCGATGGCGTCACCATCGGGCGCGATCGCACCAACATCGTCTGCCTCGAAGACTGGGGCGTGTCCCGCAGGCACGCACGGATCGTCGCCAGCAACGGCTCGTGGGTCATCGAGGACCTCAACAGCCGCAACGGCGTCGTGGTGGCCGGCAGGATCGTCACCAAGGCCCAGCTCGCTTCGGGCGACGAGATCGTCATCGGCAACGCCAAGCTCCGCTTCATAACCGAGGTCTTCGTCGGCAGCGGCGCCGACGACACGCTCGGCCAGACGTCCGAGATCACCCGCGAGAGGGCCCCCGCGCCGCCCGCCTCCCAGCCTGCGCCCGCGGTTCAAGCTGCGCCTCCGGCTCAACCGGCGCCTGCGCCGGTTGCCAAAGCCGCGCCTCCTGCCGAAAAGCCCCGTGCGGCGCCTGCGCCTGCGGCAGCAGCGCCCGCAGCGGCAGCCCCGGCCGTGGTGGTCCAGAAGGCCGAAGCCAGGCGCGCGCCGGCCATGCCGCTTCCCGAGGACGAGATCAAGGCGGTCGAGACGCTTCACGAAGCCTGCAAGCGCATTACGACCGAGATGGGCAAGCTGATCATCGGGCAGCGCGAGGTGATTGACCAGTTGCTGGTGTCGCTCTTCTGCCGCGGCCACTGCCTGCTGGTCGGCGTGCCCGGACTGGCCAAGACCTTGATGGTGCGCACGCTGGGGCAGGCCCTGGACCTGAACGCCAAGCGCATCCAGTTCACGCCAGACCTGATGCCCTCGGACATCACCGGCACGCAGATTCTGGAAGAGGACCCGCAGACTCACCACCGCGCCTTCCGTTTCGTGCGCGGGCCGGTCTTCACCAACATTCTCCTGGCCGACGAGATCAACCGCACCCCGCCCAAGACGCAGGCCGCGCTGCTGGAAGCCATGCAGGAGGGCCGCGTGACGGCGGGCGGCGCCACCTACCTGCTGGACCAGCCCTTCTTCGTGCTGGCCACGCAGAATCCCATCGAGCAGGAAGGCACCTATCCCCTGCCCGAAGCACAGCTCGACCGCTTCATGTTCATGGTCAAGATCACCTACCCGGCGCGCGACGAGGAGATTGAGATCTACCGCGCCACGACCGGCGATATCGAGTACGCGATCCAGCCGGTCCTCGCCGCCGAGGACATCCTCCGCATGCAGAGGCTCGTCCGCCGCGTGCCGGTCAGCGAGCATGTGATTGCCTACATCGCGGACCTGGCGCGCGCCACGCGGCCGGAGAGTCCGGACGTGCCGGATTTCGTCAAGGAGTGGTTGAGCTGGGGGGCCGGGCCGCGCGCGGGCCAGTACCTGTTGCTGGCGGCCAAGGCGCGCGCGATCCTGATGGGCCGGATGAACGTGAGCTGCGAGGATGTCCGGGCGGCGGCGCACCCGGTGCTGCGCGACCGCATGTTCTGCAATTTCAACGCCACCAGCCAGGGCGTGGACTCTGACAAAGTGATCGTCGAACTGCTCAATAAGGTGCCCCAGCCTTCCGAGAAAGACTACAAATGAATGGCTGTTGAAGCCCGCAAATACGTGTACCTGACGCCGGAGGCCGCGACGCGCTTCGAGAACATGGAGATGCGCGCACGGGGCATCGTCGAAGGCTACATGAGCGGCATGCACCGCTCGCCGCACCACGGGTTCTCCATCGAGTTCGCCGAATACCGCGAGTACGTCCCCGGCGATCCCATCCGCCACATTGACTGGAACGTCCTCGCCCGCACCGACCACGTGGTGATCAGGCAGTACGAGCAGGAGACGAACCTGCGCGGGACGGTCATCCTGGATTGCTCCAAGTCCCTCGACTTCAAGGCCACGTCGCCCGTCACGAAGTTTCAGTACGGCTGCTACACGGCGGCGGCGCTTATCTACCTGCTCAGCAAACAGCAGGACGCCGTGGGCCTCGTGACCCACGCCGGCGCGATTGATAAGGTTTTCCCGCCGCGCGCCAGCGCGATCGCGGTCCGCGAGATGCTCCTGCACCTGGAGAGCGTGCACCCCGCCGGCCGGACGGGCCTGGCCGAGGTGTACCACGAGATGGCCGAGCGGCTGCCGCGGCGCTCCATGGTGATCCTGATCACCGACCTGTTCGACGACCAGGACATGGTGGCCAGTGCGCTGCGCCATTTCCGGCACCGGCGGCATGAGGTCATCCTGTTTCATCTGCTTGACGACATGGAGATCAACTTTCCCTACAGGGGCCTGATTGACTTCCGGGACCTGGAAACGGGGGAGCGCATGGAGGTGGAAGCGGAACTGATACGCGAGGCGGTGATGGCCGGCGTGCGGGAGTTCATCCAGTCGTACCGCAAAATGTGCGGCGACGCCCGCATTGATTACCACGTGCTCAACACCGCCGAACCGTTTGACACCGCCTTGGCGGCGTACCTGGCGCGCCGCGCCAGCATGTAGTGCGGATTGCGGGGTTTGGGTTTTGGATTGGCGACGCGACGCCGGTGGGCGCGCCAAGCCGTAATCGAAAATCGAAAATCCAAAATGTTAAGGGGCCGGTACTCGTGTTCGCAAACCCGGTGTTTCTTTGGGGGCTGATGGCGGCCGGGGTGCCGATCCTCGTGCACCTCATCTTCCGCCGCAAGCGCCTCGCCGTGGATTACCCCACGCTCATGTTCCTCCACCGGGTGGACATGAAGCTCGCCAGCCGCCGCAAGGTCAAAGAGATCCTCCTCCTGGTGCTGCGCGTCCTGGCCGTGACCCTCGTCGTGCTCGCCCTCGCCCGGCCGGGTTTCCACGCCAAGGGCGCGGGCGGCGGGTCCGCCGACTGCGTCGTGATCATTGACAACTCCGCCTCCATGGGCCTCCTCGCCCCCGCCGGCACGCGCCTGGAGCTCGCGCGCGGCCAGGCCGCGACCATCGTGAGCGGCCTGGGCGCGGAAGGCCGCGCGGCCGTCATCCCCACTGTGCCCGGCGATCTGGCGTCTGAGGTCGCCTCGCTGAGCGTGGACAAGGACCGCCTCTACCAGGCCCTGCAGGCGCTCTATCCCACGAACGGCTCGGGCTCGCTGACCAACGCGCTCGGGCGCGCTAACCAGGTCTTCTCGCAGACGTCCAGCGGCCTCAACCGCGAGGTGTACATCCTCAGCGATTTCCACGCCAACACGCTCAAAGACCAGCAGGCCCTCCGCGACGCCGCGGGCGGATTGCCGCGGGACAGCACGGTGTTCCTCTGCCCCGTCCCGGCCTCAGTGCCGGAAAACAACACGTCCGTCCTGGCCGTCAGCATTGACCCGCGGCCGAAAGTCGCCGGGCGCGTCATGCGCCTGGTGGCTACCGTGAAAAACAACTCGGTCCGCGAGATCACCACCAACATCAGCGCCGGCCTGCATGACGTCAAACCTCAGTCCGCCGCGGTGACGCTGGTGGCGGGAGCCACGCAGGAAGTGCCCCTGACGCTGACGCTGGGCCAGGAAGGCTTCATCTGGGGCGAAGTGCGGCTCGACAACGACGATGCGCCCTACGACAACGTCTGGCCGTTCTGTCTCGAGGTGCGCGGCCCGATCCGTGCGCTGGTGATCGCGCCGATGCCCGTCAACCCGCGCCATCCCGAGCAGGCCGAAGCCTTCTACCTGCTCAAAGCGCTCGATCCCACCGGCGACGGCCGGCTGTCGGGCATTCACGTCGAGCATGTGGCGCCGCAGAACATGCCCAAGGACCTGGCGGCGTACGATGCGGTCATCCTCTGCGGCGGCCATGTCGTCCCGCCCGCCTCCATCAAAGCGCTCGAAACCTACGTGGAGCGCGGCGGCGGGTTGATGGTCTTCTCCACCTCGCGGGACGCCGCGCTCGCCGCCGGCCATCCGCTGCAGAGCCTGCTGGGCGGCAAGATCACCGGCGAGCTCAGCGCCATCGGGACCCAGAAGCCCTTCTCCCTGCAGGTGGTGCGGCCCGCCTCGCAGTACTTCGACGACTGCCGCGGCGCGGACGGCGGAGTGGAATTCAGCGAAGTGGCCGTGGTGCACGCCCTGAAGGTCGAACCGGGCCCGAACACCGACGTGTTGGCGCAGTTCTTCGGCGGCCACCCGGCCATCCTGGAACAGAAGCGGAAACTCGGGCGGGTGATGTGGTGGACGCTCTCGGCGCACGCCGACGACTCCAATCTCCCCCTCGTTCCGCAGTTCCTTTCCCTCCTGCACCGCAGCGTGTCGGTCTTTGCGGGCGCGCAGTCAATGTCGCTCAGCCAGCAGGCCGGCAACCCGCTCATCTTCGATCTGTCCGTCCGGTGGCGCAAGGATGCCAAGCCGGTGTACCCTCCGGCCGTGACCATCTTCGACCCCACCGAGAAAACGTACGAAGTCCCGGTCGAGGGTGGACGCGTCACCTGGCGACAGACGGGCCGGGTCGGTGTGTATCGCATGGCGCCCAAGGCCGGCGATAAGAAAACTGCGGCGCCGCCGGCGTTCTCCATACCGCCGGGTTTCGCGCTCACGCCGGATCCCGATGAACGCATGCAGGAGTACCGCAGGGCGGATGAGGTGAAGGCTGCGCTGGGTCTTGCCGGCGCCCTGATCGTTGATCCGGGCATGGATCTGCTGGCCACGGTCAACATAACGCGCCAGGGGCGGGAGCTGTTCGGGTACTTCATCTTTGCGGCTCTCCTTGCCATTCTGGCGGAAGTGATCCTGGCCAACATGCTCGGTGTGCGCATGAAGACCCCCCAGGCGCCGCTCGTCGGGACCGCCCCCTCGCGGGCCGCCCCGGCGCCGGGGCTCACCTTGGCCGAACCCGCACGCAAGCCGGCTGAAGCGCCCGCGTCATCTACGGAAAGAACGGCCGGGGGGGTGGCGCCATGACTCCCGTCTTCCTGACCCTCGCGCTGAAAGTCCATACCGCCATCTGGTGGGGCTGGGTGGCGCTGGCCGTCATTGTTGCCGGCGTGACGCTGGCGTGGCTCTATCGCACGCTCTACAAGCTCTACTCCGCCCGCCAGGCGACCTTGCTGCTGGCTCTGAAGCTGGGTGCCGTGGCCGTGCTGCTGCTGGGTCTGCTGCGCCCCGCGTTGCTCAGCGAGACCAGGGATCTGCTGAACGCCCGTGTCATCCTGCTCGTTGACGACAGCCGCTCCATGACCACCCACGACGGCACCCTCGGGCGCGCGCGCCTCGAGGATGCCAAGGAGATCGTCTACAATAAGCTGCTGCCGCGCCTGGAGAAGAAGCTGCTCGTCACGCCGATGGCCTTCTCCGACGGCGTGCGCGTGCTGGAGAAACCGGACGAGTTGCAGGGCACGGGCGAGGGCACCGATATCCCCCGCGCTCTGCTCGATAGCGCCAAGAATTACTCCAAGGCCGGCGGCATCGGCGCGTTCGTGCTGGTCACCGACGGCGGCGACGCGCGCGCGCTGCCGCCCGCGCTCGCCGCCGGCGTGCCCGTCTTCTCGCTGGCCATCGGCACGGACCTGATCCGGAGCGACGACCTGAAGATCGGCCGCGTGGAGTACCCCGAGCAGGTGGACGCCAAGACCGACTTCGAGATTCAGGTCGAGGTGAGCGCCTCGGGCCGCAAGGAGTTCTTCGATGCTCTGGGTACGCCGTCGCTCTCGCTGACCGAAAGCGGTAAGCCCGTCACCGGCGAAGCCGTCAAGCTCTCCCCGGATACGCGACAGCGCAACGTCACCTTGCGTGTCAAGGCCCCGGAGCCCGGCATCCACCGCTATAAGCTGGCGGTGCCGGTCTACCGCACCGAGGCGGCCACGCTGAATAATGAACGCATGGTTACCGTCGAAGTTCGGGACCCCAGCCTGCGCGTGCTCTACTACGCCGCGGAGCTGGGGCAGGAGTACAAGCCCTTGCGCAACGCGCTCAAGGCCGACCCCGGCATTGACTTCACGGGCCTCATCCGCACCGGCGCCGACCGCTTCCTGCTGCAGGGCCAGCGCCCGGGCGACAAGTTCGGGAATGAGTTCCCCGGCGCGTTGGACTTCCTGCAGAAGTTCAAGTGCATCTTCCTCTCCGGCTGCGAAGCGAAGGACTTCAACCCGCCGGCGCTGAAGGCGCTGGAGCAGTTCGTCTCGGAAGGCGGCTCGCTGGTGCTGACCGGCGGTCCGCGCGCCTTCGGCTTGGGCGGCTGGGCCGCGACCCCGCTGGCGCCGGCCTTCCCCTGGCAGATTGCCGCGTCCGAGCCGCCATTCCACTATGACACGGTTGCCCTCGAGCTCACGCCCCTCGGCCGCGCTCACGCCATCTTCCGCGACCTCGCCGCCACCCTCAGCGGAGGCGGCAGCGTCGCCAAGTTCGAAGGCTACAACACGCCGGGCAGCCTGCGGCCCGGCGCGCAGGCCTTGGTGCAGGCTGCGCTGGCGTCCGGCGAGCGGCCGGCGGTGGTCGCCTCCGGCCGGTACGGCAAGGGTAAGGTGCTTGGCATCGCGACCAATTCGCTGTGGAAGTGGAGCCTCGCCGGCACGGAAGGGGACAAGACCTACGACTCGTTCTGGCGCCAGGCCGTGCGCTATCTCGCCAGTTCCGAAGAGGGCGGCGCCCTGCTGAAGCTGTCCGCCGACCGCCAGGGCCGGTACCAGCCCGGCGCGCGCGCCGCGGTCACTGCCCGAGTCCTGGACCGCGGCCTGCAGCCGCTTGGGGGGGCGGTGATAAGCGGAGCGCTGAAGCAGTTGGACGGCACGCTGATCGGGCCGGTGAGTTTCCGCGAGGACAAGCCGGTGGGCACGTACACGGCCCAGGTTGACCTCGTCGCCGCCGGTTGCTACCGCCTCCAGGCCAGCGCCTCCGACTCCAAGGGCCTGCTCGAGACCCGCGAACTGCTGCTGGAAGCCGGCGCGGGCGTCGGCGAGGGCTCAAATCTCGGGGTTAATTCGTCATACTTGCAGGAGTTGGCGACGAAGACCGGCGGGGCGGCGCGGGGCCAGGACCAGGTGGGCGAGCTTGTGGATCTGGTGCTGAACGGTGTGCATGCGAAGGTCAGGTTGCAGGAGGTCAGCCTCCTGTGGGATACGCCGTTCTACTTCCTGCTCTTCCTGGCGCTTACGACGTGCGAATGGGTCGCGCGCCGCAGGATGAACCTGATCTGACGACGACAATTCAAGATGCAGAATGGAGAACGCAAAATGCAAAGTGAACAATGCAGAATAGCGTCGCTCGAACCTGCGGCCCGGCGGGCGGTCAGAGCATCTTACATTTTACATTTTACATTTTGCATTTTGAATTGTGCTATTGCTGCCGGTGAGCGCCGTCCGGGCACCGTGGCTCTCAGCAACGGCGAACCGTTCACGGGCGAAGTCTGGTTCACCGACGGCAAGCTCCGCCTCTATGAAGGGGAAGGCGCCGCCGGCGGGCGGTACGTCAACATAGCGCAGAACGAACTGGTCAGCATCACGTTCATCATCAAGGAAAAGAGCCTGGAGAGTCCCTGGCGTTTCAAAAACGCGGGCAGCGACGAGAAGGAAATCCTTCCTGGGAAGTACCCGATGATCAACTTGGGGTCCGAGGTCAAACTGACGTCCGGCAAGGTCCTGGCCGGGCACCTGATGACCACGCCTGTGTTCGTCCGCATCCCGGGCCGCGAGAACCCGATGGACTTCGATAACAAGAAGTTCATCCTGAAGTACCAGTACAAGGGGGAGCTTGGCCAGGAGTTCAAGGACGTTACCTACGTCTCTTCGATCGTCTTCAATGATAACGCCACCGTCGCCGCCGCCGAGAACGGTTCTATCGGCGGGACCATCAAGGGGGTCGGGAAGCTCGAGCAGGCTGCGGCCTTTGGCATCGAGCGCATGGCCGGCTATCTGGGCAAGGTTGACGCGGAAAAAGGAACTTATTGCATCGAAAACCTCCCTAAAGACGTCTATGATATAGCGCTACTGACCGATCAGGGGGTCTACGTCGGGCTGTCAGATGTGTCGAAGACCGTGAAGGGCCAGGTGCGGCCCCTGACGCCGGAAGACGAACAGGCCATCGCGAAGCAGTTGGCGAAGTACGAGGATTTCTTCGATCAGCAGCAGATCCTGGGGGTCAAAGGGCACTGTGAGGCGGCGAAGGTGCTTGTCCACCAGTGGCGCGTCAGAGAGCAGCACGACGAGGAGGGGCTCAAAGGCAAACAGATTCACCGGCTTGACATCTGGTGCTGGCACAAGCGCACGACGGAATGGCACACTGACAAGCAGGGCCGCGCTCAGTTGTTCCGGTACATGGAGCCGCGCGAAGGCCAGAAACGAGCCATACGGCTGGTCAAGGAGTTCGGTGGGGTTCGCGTGGAACCCGCGGAGAAGAAGGCCGTCGAAGTGAATTATGGGGGGACGGGCGAATAGCTCTTAGCTTTTGGCCTTCGCGCTCGGCAGTGTGAACTAAGAGCCAAGAGCCAACAGCCAAGAGCCAAGAGCCGTTCCCCTGCGGAGACAGAGCCATGAGTTCCGATGCTAGCGAGCTCGAACCGGCGCCACCGCCGGAGCACCCGCCCATCGGCCAGATCGAAGCTCAACTGGCCCGGGCGCGCGGCATCTGGCGCGCGTCCTCGATATTGGGGCGCCTGTTCCTGTGGTCCGGCTGCGTTGTCGGCGGCGTGCTGGTGCTGGCGCTGCTTGACAACCTCTGCGATCTGCCCGGCTGGCTGCGCCTGATACTCGGCGCGGGCGGCCTGCTGGCTATTCTCGGGTCGCTCGGCGGCTGGGTTGTGAGCCCGTTCTTCTGGCGCATCAACGATCAGGCCGCGGCGGTGTACCTGGAACGCAAAGTTGGCGAGCGCGAGAATCTGCTGATCAACGCCGTCCAGTTGAACAAGCGTCTTGCCGGCGCCGACAGGGCCTACGGTTCGCCGGCCATGATCCGGCACGTGGTCTCCCAGGCCGCGACGCGCGCGGTGGAGGTGAACGTGCGCGCGCTGTGGGAGAAGAAACGCCTGCGCAATCTGGGCGTCACCGCGGTGGTGGCCACGGCCCTGCTGACGCTCTACGCCGTGCTCATGCCGGCGTACGCGCACAACGCCTTCGCCCGTTACGCCAAGCCGCTCTCCGGCCTGCCGCCGCTCTCGCAGACCCGCGTCCTGATGTACCCGACGGGCAGGCAGGAGTTGCTCTCGGGTGAGACGCTGGTCGTGCACGGCTTGGCGTCCGTGGACAAAGGCTTGCCCCCCACCGAGGCCTGCCTGGTCGCGGAGCTGGATGGCGCGGTGCGGCGCATCCCGATGGCGCCGTCGCCCTCGCCGTACGCTGAACTGGCGAAGGAAGTCAAAGGCGGCAGTCAGTCTACGGCTTTCATCTACGAGTATACGAACATCCCCAAGAGCTTCAGTTTCTACATGACCTGCGGCGACGGGCGCTCGCTCCCCTGCGAAGTGGTCGTGCGCGAGAAGCCCGGCGTCGAAGACGTGCGTTTGGAGCTGAAGCCGCCGGCCTACACGGGCCTGGGCGCCAGCAGCCAGCCGGCGCCGAGCGGGCTGGTGCACGCGCTGACCGGCACGCAGGCGACAGTGGTCTTCAAGGCGACGCGCGAGCTGGCGTCGGGCACCGTGACCTTGCCGGACGGCAGCGCGCCGTTGAAGAAGCGCGCCGGCAATGTCTGGGAAGCCGGGTTCGCGGTGGCCAAGGAGGGAACGTACATCATCTCCCTGAAGGCTGCTGACGGCGTCGAGACGAAGAACGCCTTCGAGGGCCGGGTCCTGCCGCAGTCCGATGCCTTGCCGGCGGTGGCCTTTGAGACGCAGACGCTCAACATGTCGGCGCCGCCGGGCGGCACCGTCCCGCTGGCCGCCAGAGCGCAAGACGACTTCGGCCTCAAGTTCGTGCGGCTGGTGTACCGCAAGCAGGAAGGCACGGACCAGAATGAGAAGAACCAGACGTTGACGGAGGTCAAGGTCTGGCAGTATCCGCTCCCCGGCTCGAAGGACGCCAAGGAGCTCTACCCGCTGGTCCTTAATCCGGCGAAGTTCCCCGTCGGCGGCGTGTATGTGTTCTATGCCGAAGCCAGCGACCACTGTCCCGCGGTGCCGCGCCTGGCCCGCTCCGCGCCGTTGCTGATCCGCGTGCTGACGCCCGAGCAGATGACGCTGAAACCGGACAGCCCGTTCGAGCCGCTCTTCCACCGCATCCAGAAGCTGATTGACCTGGAGACCAAGGCCCGCGGCAAGACGATCACGGTGCGTGAGTTCCTCGATGAGATCATCGGCAAGGGGCTGATAGACAAGCGCGCCGCCAGCATCCATGAGTCGCAGCTCGAGGTCAACAGCGCCACCGACGTGCTGGCCAAGGAATTGTCGTCGGCCAAGGATGCCACCGTCAAAGGTCGTTCCAGCGACATTCTGACCACGCTCAAGTCGCTGCTCAACGGCCAGATGGCCCAGGCGTTGAAGTCCGTTGAGGCTGCGCAGCGCGCCAATAAGGACCGGGCCGTCGCGCTGGCGAAGCTGCAGGAGACCGAGAACACGCAGAACGACATCATCAACCGCCTGATGACCCTGCTGGGCAACGTGGCCGCGGTGGACAAGGAGAAGAAAGAAGGCCCGCCGGGTCTCGAAGACAACCAGGACGGCCAGCGGCTGCGCGACAAGCTGGAGGAGGCGAAGGACAAGATCGGCGAGTTCATCCAGGAACAGAAGAAGGTCATCCAGAGCACCGAGGAACTCGAGAAGAAGGCTCCCGAAGACCTGACCGAAGACGACAAGAAGAAGCTGGGCGAGCTGGCCAAGGAAGAACAGGACTGGGCCAAATATTTCAAGGAGAAGTTCACCGACCTGAGCAAGGTGCCGGACCAGGACTTTTCGAATTCCAAGCTCGCCAAGGAATTCAACGAGGTCTACCAGGAGATCCAGAAGGCCTCCGAGGCGCTGCAGGGCAAGAATATGGAGATCGCCGTGCGCAATGAGGAGGCCGGCTTGGAGCTGGCCAAGCAGATCGAGACCAACCTCGAGAAATGGCTCCCCGACACGCGCGACACGCAGAAGTGGAGCATGGAAGAGCCGCAGGGACAGTTCGACGTCCCGCTCGCCGACCTGCCCGAGGAACTGGAGGATATCATCGGCGACCTGATTGACGAAGAAGACAAGATGACCGAAGACGTGCAGGACGTCACCTCGAGCTGGATGGACAGCATGGACAAGGGCGCCGGCTGGGACGCCGCCGACGGCAACATCAGCAACATGTCCGCCAAGGGCGTCACCGGCAATCGCCAGCCCAACGACATGGAGATCAGCGGGCGCTCGGGCGAGGGCCGCTCAGGCAAGAGCCAGGGGCAGTTCGTCGAGGAGACTGCGGACGGCAAGGGCGGCAAGCAGACGCCCACGCGTAATACGAACGACACCTACGAAGAAGGCAAGGTGGACGACAAGTCCAAGGACCCCGTCGGCGGAGCCACAGGCGGCGGCAAGTCGGCAGGCGCCGCCGGGC
>JAPLOD010000690.1 GCA_026692735.1 Planctomycetota bacterium
CGGCGGTCGGCCCAGGGGCCGGCCTGCAGTTCACGGAGGAGTAGCCACGCCCATGCCGGATGGCAGCAGCACATATCGGCGATGGACGCTCTGTACGCTGGTTGCGTGCCTCGCGGTGGTACTGCGGGGCACGCCCGCCGCGGCACAAGCCACCGACAAGGGGTTGCTTGCGGAGTTGCTCCGGCGCGATCTCGCGGCCGTGGAGGAAATCGTCTTTGCCGTTCGCGGCATCAGGCCGGAACACTGGTACGCGAACTTCGGCTATGCGGCCAGCAATCCGCGCGCGCACCAGTGGGGTCCTCCAGGCGGGAAGTTGTGCCGGATGGACCTGCGCACGCGTGCCATCACCGTGCTCCTGGAGGACGCCGCGGGCGCGGTGCGCGACCCATGCGTGAGTTACGACGCGCGGACGATCCTGTTTTCGTACCGCAAAGGCGATTCGCTGCATTACCACCTGTTCGAGGTCAATCTCGACGGGACCGGCTTGCGGCAACTCACCGACGGCGACTGTGACGACATTGAGCCGATCTACCTGCCAGACGGCGACCTCATGTTCTGCTCCTCGCGCTGCAACCGCTGGGTGAACTGCTGGTTCACGCAAGTGGCGATTCTCTATCGCTGCGATGCCAACGGTGGGAACGTGCGCGAGATTTCGGCGAATATCGAGCAGGACAACACGCCCTGGGTGTTGCCGGATGGCCGGGTCTTGTACATGCGCTGGGAATACGTGGACCGCAGCCGTGTGCAGTACCATCATCTGTGGACGATCTGCCCCGATGGCACATCGCAGATGGTCTACTACGGGAACATGCATGGCGGCACGGTGATGCTCGACGCCAAACCCATCCCCGGCACGCACAAGGTCGTGGCGTCGTTCTCGCCCGGCCACGGCAGGACCGAGCACGAAGGCAGCGTGACGATTGTGGACCCCGGCGCGGGCCCAGACGAGCGCTCCTTTGCAAGGCAGGTAAGCCCATCTGGCAAGGACGAGGAGCAGGCCGGGAATGACCCCGATATTGCATCGCGCTGGCGCGACCCCTATCCGCTCTCCGAGGACTGCTTTCTGGCTGCCAACCGGAAGAGCCTGTACGTGATGGACGGCCGCGGGCGGTACGAGATGCTCTACACGGTGCCAGACGGCAATGCGCTGGTGTGGGCGCACGAGCCTCGGCCGGTGGTGCCGCGCCCGCGCGAGCCGCTGGTCACGTCGCGCACGGACTGGACGCAGCCCACGGGCAGGCTGGTGCTCGCGGATGTCGCGCTCGGCCGCAACATGCGCGGCGTCAAGCCGGGCGAGGTCAAGAAGTTGCTGGTGCTCGAAACGCTGCCCAAGCCGCTGAACTTCAGCGGCACGCAGGAGCCGATCACAATCAATGGAACGTTCACGCTACCGAGAATTCTGGGCACTGTGCCGGTGGAGCCGGACGGGTCGGCCTACTTCGAGGCTCCGGCGCTGCGGCCACTGTTTTTCGTGGCGCTGGACGAGCAGGACCTGTCGGTCAAGCGCATGCAGAGCTTCGTCAGCGTGATGCCGGGGGAGACGACGAGTTGTGTCGGCTGCCACGAACAGCGAACGCGCACGCCGGGGAACGGTCGCGGGCCGTTGCTGCAGGCGCTGCAGCGCCTGCCGAGCCGCATCGAGCCGATTACTGACGTGCCGCAAGTGTTCGACTTCCCGCGCGACATCCAGCCGATCCTTGATAGGCACTGTGTGGCGTGCCACAACTATGAGAAGTATGACGGCAGGCTGGCGCTGACGGGGGACCGCGGGCCGGTGTACTCGAATAGCTACGCGAGCATCTTCGCCCGGAATCTGGTGTCGGAAGGGCGCGACGGCACGGGCAACCGTCCGCCGCGCGATATCGGCTCGTCGGCCAGCCGGCTGCTGAAGTTCCTCGACAGCAGCCATTACCAGGTGGCATCGACGGCGCGTGAAGTGAAGACCGTGCGCTTGTGGATTGAGGCGGGCGCACACTACCCCGGCACCTACGCGGCGCTGGGCACGGGGATGGTGCGGCCTGGCGGCAAGGAAAGCGAGGAAGTGCTGACGCGGCGCTGCGCGAAGTGCCACGTCAACAGCACGAGCCAGGAGCGGAAGACGTGGACGTTCGGCTATGCGGACGATCACTACTTCAACCTGTCACGGCCAGAGAAGTCCCTGCTTCTGCTGGCGCCGCTGGCAAAGGAGTCAGATGGCCTCGGCCTGTGCCGGGAGCGCACACGCTTCGAGAAAGCCCCGTTTCCGGACACGCCGACCGCGAGGATATTCCTCAATAAGGCAGACCCGGACTACAAGGCGCTGCTGGCCTGGATGTTCGCGATGGAGGCGGACCTCAACCGCATCAAGCGTTTCGATATGCCAGGCTTCAAGCCCAACGAGCACTACGTGCGCGAGATGAAACGCTATGGCGCGCTGCCCACGGCACTTGATCCCTCCAAGGACTCGCTTGACGTCTATCAGACGGATGAACGATACTGGCGTTCGTTCTGGTATCGGCCGGGTCCGCCGTCGCGCTAGCGCCGGAGCGGGTCGATGTCCTCAAAGGGGTTACGCTGAGCGGTCCCTGTTCTTCGCGTTCTGGCCCCGAAACCGGCCAAGGACACCACCAGCCTGGAGATCGTCGTTCTAGCGCCGGGAAACGCCTTGTTTGTCGCGGGCATCGGGCCGCCCAGCGGGACGTCGTCCTCCCCGGCGTCGCCGCCTTCCCGCTCTCTTCCCGGCTCAGCTTCAGCCAGATCGAAGCGGCTTAGGGCGAACAGGCCGAATACGGAAGCAGGGGGCGAAGGGAAAAGCAGCGGCGACGTTCCGTCCTCTATCTCATCCGCTTTCCCTTCCCCGTCACCTCGATGATGTCCACGGCGTGAAATGTCGTCGGGCTGTTGTAGGAGCCGATCCCCAGGCACTCCGCGTTAGGCAGACGCCACGCGCTGCTCACCGTCATGCCCTTATAGTCTGCAGGCAAGAGCACAATCTGCTTGCCATCCACCAGGGCCCGCAGGCCCGCATTGCGGACCTGCACCACAACGCTGTACTTGCGTCCGGTGGTCACCGTGAACTTGGCTTTGCCGGGTGTGGCCTCGAGAGACTTGCCATCAATGCATTCGAAGCCCGCAATGCCATCCGGCCGCGCGATCTCGAAGTCAAACGCGTGCCCCGCTTTCGACAGAATCAGGCTCACCGTGCTGCTGCCGCTCACTCGCGTGAACTCCATCCGAACGTCGTATTCCTCCGGGGCCGCATACGGGAACATGATTCGCGCTCCCGTGGCGTTGTCCGACGTCACTGCGTGGCCGTCGCTCTTCCACACGCCGGCAACAGCATCCTTGACCGGATTGACAAGCGCGAGCAAGCTCGGCCCGGACGCAGACCCGGCCGGCGCCGCGGTGGCGCGCACGTCCGCCGGCCGGACCTCCTTCAGCACGATTTCCGCCGAGCCCGGCGTGGCATCGGGGAGACACCAGTAGCCTTTGCCGTATTCTGCCGATGTCGTGATGCCGTCGGTCAGGGCTTCGGCCCCAGGGTGGCCAGGCGCCGGCTGATCGGGCGAGGAGGTCACTGGCCGCCCGAGCGCGAGGTTGGTGCCGCCCCGCATCACCTGCACTTCCGCCAGCCCGCCCCCGGACCCGTGAAACGCCGTCACTTCCACGCGCACGGACGTGAACGGCTTCGGCGGGAGCGGCACCTCGAGGAACGTGTCCTTGTTCGCGTCCCACGGCACCTTCAGGTCCTTCGCGGCGTACACCTCTTTGCGGCCCGAGAGCAGGATCACGCTGGCCTGCGCGGCGCCGCGGTTGGCGTGGGAGCCGTTGTGCATGTTCCAGAGCACTACCTTGTCGGCGATGATCCCGCTCGCGGTCCGGACCGCGTCGTCCAGCGTCTGCAGGCGCTTTTCGGTCTGCTGTTTTCGCGCGGCAGCCAGTCCGTCACATGCCTGAGAATACCAGTGTGCCGCCCGGACCTGCAGCGCCGTCTTGAGCGGGCCGCTTTCTTTGCCGGTCAAAGCCCACCACAGGTCGCACACGTCCGCCTGCGCCGTCGCCGTCTCCGGCCCAAGCAGGTCCCTTGCCGCGGCCTCCTTGAACGCGGGCGCGGAGCACTTCGCGAGCAGTGGCAGCGCGCGTTCCCAGTCGCCTTTCGTCGCAAGGTGATACCGGCCCACGGTGAGACATGCTTCGGGATCGTCGGGGTTGGCCTTCAGTCGGTCGAGCGATGGTTTGACCTTGGCCCACTCAGCCTGCGCCGCACGAAGGTCCTTCAAGCGCGCCGCCACCGCCTTCGCCAGTTCCGGCTTATTGGCACGGCGCGCGAGGTCGTCGAGCGGCCCGACGAGCTTGAGCGCCGCATCATACTGGGTGTCATTGGCGAGATGTTCCAGCAGCCCGAAGCCCACCGCGAACGCCTTCTCAGCGATCTCAGGCGTGGCGGCGCTCCTAGCGACAGCGGCAAGCGCGGCGGTCTTCAGAGCCGCCTCGTCCGCCACGAAGGCACTCGCCAGGGCGTCTATGGCGCTGAAAGCCGTCTCAAGATCGCCGGCGGAGACTGCAAGGTCCTTGGACTCACGCAACGCCACATAGTAGGCAAACGCATCATTCTTGCTTTCGCCCGCCAGTTTCAGCATTCTCCTGGCCAGTTCCTCCCGCTCTGCTGTTCCCTTCTTCTGGTACTCCTCCTTGAAGATGTCCTTGATCTGCCTCTCCGTCTCAGCGAGAGCCGCGGCCGGAGGGATGGGCAAGCGCGGGTCCGCGGCGCCCTCTGTCTTGCCTTCCGTCTTCGCGGGCGGCGTCTCTTCGGCACCGCACAGCCCCGCCAGGACTATCGTTGCCGCAACGACCATTAGCCGCACGGGAATGCTGATGCGACGAGCCTGTTCCGGCGCGCGAGCCATGATTCTGCCGACTCCCTCAACACCAAGCAGCCACGACACCGTATTATAGCGCGTCCCTCATCCCAGCGGCTGCAAAATCCGGATTTGTGTCGCTAGCCTACGTCCCGGCAATCACGGTTGCTTCCCGTGACCTGGGGCTGCTATATTGCGTCCGCATCGGGTATCGAACGCGTCACGGGGGCGGGAGTGCATGGCTACAGAGCCGGTTCTTCCACAAGGGTCTGACGCACCCACGCTGAGGCCCGATTCAGGGCCAGCCAGCGAAACGCTCTCGCTCTCGCCCTCGAACCCGGCAACCGATCCCACGCTCACTGGCGCCCCGGCAACAAGCGATTGCGCCGCCCCAGGGGCCGCGCACGCCAAACGACTCGGTCCCTACGCGCCACCTGCCACGACGACCCGGTTCCGCCTCGGCGAATCACGTCCGACGTACCGCGTGACCTTGAAACGATCTGTCTGAAGTGCCTGGAGAAGACACCGGCGAAGCGCTACGAGTCCGCCCAAGCGCTGGCTGAAGACTTGGCGCGCTGGCTGAGGAATGAGCCAATCGTCGTTCGCCCAGCGAGCGCCGATGCTTCGCGGCATCCAGAGAGATGTCCTGCGCCTTGGTCATCCGATGGCCACGGCGTTCGCCGTCTCCGCCGCCGACGCGCCGTCGAAGCCGTATCCGCTGTGGGACGGGAAAGAGTCCATCGCCGACTACGCCCGATCTTGATGACCGGCTGCAAGCTCTTATCCTGATTGGCTGTTGCAATATCACCTTCTGCGCAGTTTAGCGGAAACTTGGTCAGCTTGTGTGGTGTAGACAGGTCAGAAGGATCGCGCTTGAGTTGGGTCACTGGCGCGGCTCATGCAGGCGCCTCCAGGAAATGAAGGCTGGGCCATGATCATGCGACTCGCACTCCGCAGCTATCGGGCTGTTCTGATCTCGGCAGGCTCTCTCGTAATTCTGGGCGTAGGACTGTTGCTGGCGTCAGCCTTCCTGGGACGCGGTCGCTGCCATGCGCTGGTGGACGCCGTGTACAGCTTGAAGCAGGTGATGGAGGAGTCCAAGACCATCGTCGAGGGCGAGATCGAGGCAGTTGATGAGAAAGCCCTGACCGCAACGGCGAAGCTGAAGACCCCGACTATCAGAGGGAAGTGCGCTTTCAAGCAGCTCAAGATGAATCTCGGAGTGGGGCAGACATGGAACCCCGAGGTACTCATTAAGCGGCTCAAGGTAGGCATGCCCGTGCTATTCTTCTGGGACGAGGAACTCCGCTGCCTGGCCTACGCCAACCGTCATTTCTTCCAGGTTATGGGCCAAGCCAACGCCGACCCCAATGCGGCGTGGTGGAACTTCACCCATATCGAGACCCGCATGAATCGCACCTTCAGGGGCACCGCGCCTGAGTTGACTGCCGTGGTGCGCGATGTCATCGCGGGCAAACGCGCCCCGCCGCCTCCCGATCCGGCCGTCTTGCCCCTCACTCGTGAGGAACTCGTGGGCACGGAAGAGCGGATCGAAGCGCCGCCCTTCAGCCAGACGGACGAGCCGGACGGCCTGGAAGCCTGGCCGCAGTGGAAAGTCGAGAACTTGAGCCGCCCGGTGAAGGCCTCTGCGTTTTGTTCGCCTCCGCCCGGTGGGGCCACCGGCGGACTGATGCCTGGCGTGCTGGGCGAGTACTTCAGCTTCCCTGGAGGCCTGAAATCCATGCCGGATGTCTCGGACCGGACGCCCGAGCTGAAGCGCGTGGACAAACAGATAGCCTTCGGGGCCGTGCCGTTCACCGGGACCAATCTGCGCGAGAATTTCTATGTCCGCTGGACCGGCTTCATACGCATTCCCAAAGACGGCAAGTACAAGTTCACCACTGTGGCCCGTGACACCGCGGACATCGTCATTGACGGCAGGATGGCTTCCGGGATCGGCGGCGAACATGGCACGCTGGTACGAGGCGGCGAACTGGAGTTGGCCATGGGGGACCACGCCCTGAAGGTGGACTACTTCCAGAGCATCGGGGACGGTTGCTGCACGCTGGTCTGGGAAGCCCCAGGCATCCCCCAGAAGGAGGTCCCTGAGAAAGCACTGTGGCACAGGGAAGTGGGCCCCCGCGGCGAGATGCTCCGGGTTGATTTCGCGCCAGGCACGCAAGAGAAGGTCGCGGTGAGCCGTAAGATGGAAGATGATTACACGCAGGTCCAGCGCCTGCTGTACGAAGCCTGTAATCAGAGCGCCAAGCCCATCCGCGTGGCCTGGGGCTTCACCACTCAGCCAGCCGAGAAGTATTACGAAAGCCAGACGACGGAGGTGCCGCCGGGGCAATGGGTGTATGACCTCCAGGTTGATCTCACCGCGAAGAACTTCAAGAGCGTGAATATCCTGCAGATTACGACCCGGTCCGAGCTGCAAAACAAGGGCAGACTCATCAAGCTGTCCCTGGTGGTCTACGAGGCGCCACCAAAGGGCACGCTGCTGATTGACCGCGTGCGCGCGGACTGCGGCAGCCTGTTCATCCGCTCGATTCCTCTGCCTGTTCCGCGCGGGACGCAGGGCTCCGCAAGCTGGGTGGATCTCGAAGGCAACGGCAAGCTGGATGCTTTCCTCTGCAACGAAGGGGGACTGAGACTTTACCGCAACAGCGGGGGCGAGTTCGTGGATGTGACCACCACGGTCTTTCCGCGCGAGTCTGCCGAGCGGCAAAGCGGCGGCAGCCTGACGGCCTCGTGGGCCGACTGCAACGGCGACGGCAAGCCGGAAATGCTCTTCTCCACCGGCGCACTGCTGCACAACGAAAACGGCAAGTACACGGCGGCGGACGCGGGCATCACACTTCCCGGCGGCTCGGGAGTTCGGGAAGCAGTCTGGCTCGATGGCAATGGCGATGGCCGGCCCGATATACTGCTCACCGGCGACAAGGGCTCAGCGTTGCTGCTGAACACGGGCCAGGACCCGCAGCGCTTCAAAGATGCCGGCGCGGCGTGCGGGTTGACGGCCTTGACAGGGGCGGCAGGGCTGGCCCCCGCGGACTTTGACGGGGACGGTTTCACTGATGTTCTCGCCCACCAGGGCAAGGCGCTGCTCTTGCGCAACGAGGAGGGCAAGGCCTTCAAGCCACTGCCCAACCCGCGCCTGGACTTCAGCGCCGCCGAAGCGCTGGGTGCGGCGTGGGGCGACTTCGACAACGACGGGAGCCTCGACCTGTTCGTGCCAGGCAGCGGTAAATGCCACTTGTACCGCAACAACAACGATTTGACCTTTACGGACGTCATCCCGCAGGCCGGGGACCTGGCCAGACTCACCGGCAACGTGCGCAGCGCGGTCTGGGGCGATGTGAATCTGGATGGGAACCTGGATCTGATCGTGGGTATAGCCGGGGCGCCGGCCCGCATCTACCTGGGCGACGGGAAGGGCAAACTCACGCTGGCGGCGTCGCTGGCGGCGTTCGACTGCGCTCGCAGCGCCAGCGGCCTGGCGCTCGCGGACTGGGACGGCGACGGTGATCTGGACCTCCTCGTGCTTGGCGAGAAGAGCGCTGGGATTCTGATCAACCAATGCCCCCGCCCTCCGGGCATGAGCAGCCTGCGCGTGCGCTTGCCCTCGACTTACTGTCCCGGCACGCTGGTACGCCTGTACGACTCAGCCGACAAGCCCTTGGGCGTGCGGCAGCTTGGCTTGGCCGGTTGCTTCGGTTCACAGTCGCCCCAGGAGGCGCTCTTTGCCGTCAAGCCGGGAAACTACAAAGTGGCGTTCATGTATCCGAACGGCGAGAGCAAGCAGATGCCTGTCAGTGTGGGAGAGATGAGCTGCTTGGTCAAGGCGCCTGAGCGGTAACGCGGGCTTCTCAACTCTTTCCTCATTTTATCTGTTCTGGCCGTGAAGACGCGGCAGCGCCGCTTGCGCGCCGCACAGGCGAAGGTTGCGACTCAGCCGGAACTGGATGGGACAGTTTGGCGGCTGTTCCCCCGAAAAACTCCGTCGGGGACGCCAGGTGGGGCGGGCTGGACGGACGCCGGGAGTAGTTGACGGCAAGCGAGCGGATTTGGGCGTGGCGATGAATGGCGTGGGCGGGCTAATGAGCGCGCGGCAGAGCGCGACAGGGGCCTATTGCCAGCGAGGAGACGTGGCGTGTCCTCGCGTCGCGCCTGTTGCCGTTCTGCCAGAAACGCACAATGCCGGTTCAGGCAGCGACGCGCCGGTAGGTGTGGTGGAGTCCGCCGAGGACGGGCGTGGCGACGAGTTTGGTGGGGCCGCTGAACACAGGTGGCGCGGCGTGCGAGACCGGAGTGTCTCCGTCGAGACCCTGGTGCGGCCGGTCGGTATGGTAGTAGCGTTCGATGAGCTCTGCCAGCAGACGCACAAGGTGGCGCTCGTTGAGGACAATGACGTGATCGAGCAACTCGCGGCGAAGCGTGCCGCCGAACCGCTCGACGTAAGGGTTCTGCCACGGGCTACGGTAGGCCGTGCGCACTTCCTCGATACCGCAACGGTCGAGGAACGCACGCACGCCGTGGCCGTAAATGCCGTCATTGTCGCGGAACAGGTATCGCGGCTGGACGCCGTAGGGCATGGCTTCACGAAGCTGCTGGACGACCCACGCCATCGTCGGCGCCGAAGTCACGTTCCAGTGCAGGACTTTGCGGCGGTCGTGTTCGAGCACAACGAAGACAAAGAGTGTGTCGAAGGTCATCATCGGGACAGTGAAGAAGTCAATGGCCCACGAAACATCGAGGTGGTTGTGCAGGAACGGCAGCCACGTCGTCGAGGGCTTGCGCGGCCGACGCGGCTTGACCATGTACTTCAGGATCGTGTCATCGCATGGTGGCTCGTATCCGAGCAGACGCAGTTGCTGGCCGATGTGCGCGGCGCCCCAGAGCGGGTTCTCCGTGCTGAGCCTGCGGATGCGCGCCTGCATCTCCGGTTCGATTGCCGGTCGGCCGGGCCGGCTTTTCCAGCGCCAGAAGAGCCGGAAGGCCGCGGTGTGCCATTTCTTCACCGTGGCCGGTTTCATCACCTGAGCCAAGTCTTCCCACCGGTCGAGCAGTTCGGAGAGGATGACCCAGAGTATCCTGAATGCCTGGTTGAAGCGCGGCCGCGGAGCCTTGCCGGCATCAATGCGGTGCCTGCAGGCGGCCAGTTGGCTCTGCAGCGCAAGGACTCTGGCGGCCAGTACCGCCTTGGTCAGCAACAGCAGCCAGATGAAGCTGCCGAGATGGCGCAGCACTTGCCAAGTGCATGAGAGTGCGTTAACACAGTTCCTGAAGACGTCGCCGAGGGCATTCATCGCCCGAAGATAGCGTGCAGAAGCTGCGAATCAAGAAACGTGCAAGTCGTTGCGGCGCAAGGACGACGGAATTATTCGGGGGGACACCGGGCGGGAAGGTAGACTTCCATGCGGCGCGCACGGCGTACACGACCTTCGTGTTCGAGTCAGGCGCGACGCTGAAAGAAGCTCAGGCGCTGGCACGCCATGGTGACCCGCGCCTGACTGCGAACCGCTACGCGAAGGTGCGCGACGACCGGCTTCACACGGTGGTTGACGCTGTGGGTGAGCGGCTGTTGGTGCAGGAAAAGTGTGCAACGGATGTGCAACGACTCGCAGCGGGTGCTGAGCCACAGGTGGTAAATGCCTGTGCCTCAAGCACTACTGAGAATACAGAAATGTGGAGGCGGCGGGAATCGAACCCGCGTCCCAAGATGCATCCGATACGGCCTCTACGCGTGTAGCCGGGCTACTCTCCTGCTCTCCTCGCTCCCCCGGTGCGGCTTCGGCGCGCCCCGGCAGAACCAGCCCGGTTGATCTCACCTCGGGTTCTTCGGACCGGAGAACCCAAGGCCAGCCTGCTTTGGTGACGCAGTTGCGAACGCCGCAGGCGGGGCCTTCGCAACCACGTCGCTGGAGCTAACTTTCGTTAGGCAGCGAGAGCCAAATCGTGATTGGCAGTTGTAACGTGCACGGTGTTTTACGAGGCCTCCATGCAACCTCGACGCGCAGCCATTACCCTCCGCGATCCGGTCGAAACCTGTTCGCCCCCAATGGCGAAAGCCACACCCCAACTATACCCCTCCCTGGGCGGTATGGCAAGCGGTTGTGACTGCCGACCCGAATCCGCCGTGCCCGCCCACGTTCCGTGTCCAGAACTGCACGTATGTGCAGCGTCGGCCCCCCGTCACCCGTCACCCCGTCCCCCCGTCCCCCCGTCGCCCCGTCCCCGTACTCCGTGTCCAGAACTGCACGATGTGCATATTATTATATCACTTGCCAAGACCATGCGTTCTGAAACGGTCTCTGTACTACTAACCGTCCGTTTCTTCTCCTGGCGCGAGGATTCCACCAGGCGTGCCCGTTGCTGTTCCGAAACCCGATACCCGAAACCCGAAACCCTGAACCCTGTGCCTCCCTTTGGCTGCGGCGCCGCCGCGCTGGGTTATCGCGCCTCCCCGGCGCGGTAGTCAACCACGATCCCATCCACGAGCGTGCGGTTGCCGTCGCGGGTCACTTTTCCGCCTGCCGGCGCGATGACGATCACGGCCGCGCCGTCCGCCCCAAGTGAGAGGCTCACCGTGCCCGTTGCATTCTCGCGCACGAACTGCTTCGAGACGGTGTCGTACAGCGCCTTGGGCTGCGGCCCGACGTCCAACTGGACCGCTTTGCAGCCCGGGTACGGGTTGTAGTAGAGGTACGTTGGGTAGGCCGGCGCGTGGAAGAAGTCCGTCGCGAGCAGATCCAACTGAAGCACGCACTCCTCGTTCGTGCGCGCGATGATGGCTGCAAAGAAGCCCACGCACGACGATCCGTACAGCCCGAAGTCCGTCTTCGGCCCCCAGTTGTACTGCGAGGGATCGCCCAGCGCGAACGGACGGCGGTTCTTCCACTGTTGCTCGGCCTCCGCCGGCAGCTTGCCGTTGACGCGCTGCTCCTTGAACCTCGGCGTGCGCCGCGCGTATTCCAGGCCCTCCTTGCGCAGCCCCTCGTAAGCAATCACGTGCTCAGGATCGCCGGCCCAACCGGGACACGTCTGCTGCTCGGGCGGGAGCCCGTCCGCGTAGAACAGTCGCGCGGCATTCGCCGCGTTCAGCATCCACTTGCCGATCGCGCGAGCGTAACGGTCGTCGTAACGAGCCACCGGCGCGAGAACGCCGGCCATCTCGAACGTGTTCATCGCGAACGCATAGCCGCCGCCATCGGTGATGCTGCCGACCAGGCCGTGGCAATCGTACTCGCCCCAACGCTCGGCAATCGTGCCCCAGCCTGGCCGCGCCGCGCTCGGCTCAAAACACCAGGTGAGCAGCTTCTGCACGTCGTACTCGCGCCCCTGCTCCGCGTTCATCCGCGCCGCGACGTACGCGCCCATGGGCATCAGCGCCTCGTAGTGCGGGTTGGTCTTCCGCTCGTTCAGCCACTGCTGGCACCAGCCGGCGGCTTCCAGGAACTTCGGGTCCTTGAACTTCGTCCACGCCATGTACTGCACCCAGCTCACGGCGCCGGCGGCATCGGGTTCCTTCCACTTGCCGTTGTCCGCGGCCTTCATCGTGCCGAAGTTGAACGCGGTGTGCTCGAAGTTGATTGTGCCGTCCTTGCCGCCCAGCGCCACGCACGCGTCGTACCACCGGTCGGCTGTCGTCCTCATGATCTTCTGCAGATTCCCAACGTCCGGGTAACGGTCCGCCAAACCATAGAACAGAAAATGCGGGTACAGCTCGTACCAGAAGCTGGCGCCCGTGCCTGCGCTGGTGTTATTCAGCACCAGGTTCTGGCCGTTCTTCGAGTTGAAGTACGCTTCGGTCATCAGCACCCAGTTGTGCTCGCCCTTGCTCTTGTCAATGCCGGCGAGCGTTGCGCCCAGCACGGCCGCGAGGCAGTTGATGGCTTCGTGACCGGCGCCGCTGTTGTGCGGGCTGCCCACGTAACTGGGCAAGCCGAACGTCGGCCGGTCCACGTTGACGCGGCCGTTGTCCCACCAGATCAGCGGCAGGTGCTCCCCCTTGGCGTTGAAGTCGAAGACCAGCCTGTCATAGCCCTGAGCGACCACTTTCCAGTCGCGCATCTTGAACGGCGTGGGCAGGTTCGGCATCTTCTCGATGCGCTCAATGGTGCGGTGTTCCGCCCGAACTGTCTGCACGGACGCGATGATGATCAGAGTTCCCGTCACCAGCAGGAGTGGACCCCATCGTGTCTCGCAAATGCGCAGCTTCATCCGTCGTCCTTCATCATTCATCCTTCCCGTATACCCCAACCCCCGCCCGCCGCATCCCTCCTTTCGGCGCCCGGGGGGCTTCGTTCAGCCGCGTTTACGCGGCTTGTGGCTGTTGTTAGACCCCAGCTTTAGCTGGGGGGCGGCGCCGCCTCGCGCGGGGTGGCCCGGCTCGCCGAGCCGCGGCCAGCCGCGGCCAGGCCGCTGTCTGCGGACAGTGGCACCGGGCGCACTGACATTTCTCAACAGCGCCAACGGGACTGCGCCGCCAATTCTCGTCACTTGGCAGGGCACTCCCCAGGGTCGGCGGCTGGCCTCCGGTTTGCGGTCAACTGCCAAGGAATCTGAATGGGGCGTGCCAAATGCTCACGTCGCAGGCGTGCAAGCTGCTCTGGAGCCTCGTGCCGTTTCTCATCGCTCTCGGCCTCTTCAGGCGCCGGCTGAAGGGGAAGCGGGATTTGAAGGCGTTTGACCCTCTCAGAGCCGCCCTCGTTTCGGGTTCGATTGCAGGCGGAGCGATGTTCTTTGTGCTGTCCATCCCCTTCTGGGGCGACTCTGTGTGGGAGGTCCGACGTATCTGGTGGTCTTGGGTCGGCGCCTTCCCAGGACGGGCGCCCGTGGTGATGCTGGCGACCATTCTGGGCTTCCTCGCTGCGCGTCTCTGCAGAGGCAGCCTCCGTTGGGCGCGCCTATTGGCCGCACTTCCCCTTGTGCTGTGGGCAGCCTTTTCCACACCTGAAAGCAGCCTGGTCGTCATGCATCAGGTCCGACCGCCAGGCTGGAAGGACGGCGTCTGCCTGCAGAGCACAGGCTTTACCTGCGCGCCGGCGGCTGCGGCAACCGTGCTGAGCGTTCACGGGGTGCAGACTGATGAGTCAGAGATGGCCGCGCGTTGTGAGACAAGAGAGTGCGGCACCTTTATGGCAGACGTCGCGAAGGGACTGGGCGCAATGCTGCCGCCACACGAGTTCAGTATCTACTACGCGCGTATCACGCCAGCGGAGCTACGGCAGATCCATCTTCCATGTGTTACCTGCAACACCAGTGGACCGCGCTACACCCACGCGTGGGTCGTGTTCCGCATCAACTCTGATGGCACGATGGAGGTTGGCGAGGGCGGCCAAGGTCGTCAGACCGTAAGCTGGCAAGGGTTCACAGGCACCTTCACCGGCGAGACAGTCGTAATCGTTCCGAAAAGCGCTCCGTCGCCAGAGGCGGCACGGGTCTACTCTGAACTGGAGGCCAGCGGCAGAGCAATCGCCAGCTTCGGTGTTCCGTCAGGTTGACGCGGGTGGCCCCGAAAGGCGCTTCAGCGCTTTTCGGGGTGCCGCAGGTACACCCAACCCCGGGTGGCCCGCCCCGGCGGGGCTGGTGCCGCAGGCACAAGAAGCCGCTCCCCGCGCCTTGCATACCAGAAGGCGCTCCCGCGCGCCTGTGAAATGTGCCTGGGGTGGCACGGATAGCGCTTCAGCGCTATCCGTGTCGCGCGTAGCGCGATTTCAACGCCGACGGACGGACATCCCATGTGCCCGCCGCGCCTCCGTCGGCCAAGAGCGCCTGCTACCCTGTATCCGGTATCCGGTATCTCGTATCCTGTATCTTGCATCCCGCGCGGTCTGTGTCAGTCTGGTTGCTCGGTGGCGCGCCGCCGCCTCATGCGGTAACTTGGCCCGCGATGAAACTGGAGACATGAAACTTGAAACCTGTAACTTGTAACCTGTAACCTGTAGGAGGCCCCCATGTCAGACCCGGCCAGTCGTGCGGACCAACTCCTGTCTCTCATGTCCAGCTACCAGCCCGCCTGCGTGCTCGCGGCCGCCGCCGAACTGGATGTCTTCAGCGCCCTGGGAACGAAGATGCTGCCCGCGGCCGACGTCGCCGGCAAACTGCGCGCCGATCTTCGTGGCATCACCGCGCTGCTTGACGCTCTTGCCGCGCTGGAGTTGCTCGCCAAGCAGGGCACGCGCTACCGCTTGCCCGCGGATCTGAGGCCCCTGCTGACCGAGTCCTCCCCGCGGAGCGTCTTGCCGATGCTGCGTCACCAGGCCAACTGTCTGCGCGGCTGGTCCGAACTGGCACGGGTGGTCCGGCGCGGCACGCCCATCGAGCGGCGGCCGAGCATCCGCGGGGCGGAGGCTGACCGCGCGGCGTTCATCGAGGCCATGAACACCATCTCCGGACCGCTGGCGCCGCGCGTCGTGAAGAAGCTTCGCCCGCTCCACTTCAAGCATTTGCTCGATGTCGGCGGCGCCTCGGGCACGTGGACGGTTGCGTTCCTCAAGGCCGTGCCGAAAGCGCGCGCCACCCTCTTTGATCTCCCGGATGCCATCCCGCACGCCGCCAGGCGGATGCGCCAGAACGGGCTGAGCGGCCGTGTGCGGCTGGTCGCCGGCGATTTCTATACCGATCCGCTCCCCGGCGGAGCGGACTACGCCTGGGTCAGCGCGATCGCTCATCAGAATTCGCGCAAGCAGAACCGCGCCCTGTTCGCGAAAGTGTACAAGGCGCTTGTGCCCGGCGGCCGGATTGCGATTCGCGACGTGGTGATGGCGCCGTCCAGGACCGCGCCGCGCGCGGGCGCGCTGTTCGCCATCAACATGCTGGTCCACACGCCCGTCGGCGGGACGTTCACGTTCGCGGAATTCGATGAGGACCTGCGCCACGCCGGCTTCAAGCCGGCGGTGCTGCGCGTCTTCGACCCGTTCATGAGTGCCGTCATCGAGGCGACGAAGGCGTAAGGCGATCGTTCACCCTCGCCCCTGCGTCGTAGCGCAATCTGCCAGATTGCGCCAGGACGCTGGGGGAGGGGCAAGGGAGGCACGTCCATGAAATCCTACAGAGAGCAACTCACGTTCAACATTCCCGCGCGGATGGACTTCGTGAACATCACCCGCCAGGTGGAGGAGGCCGTCAGGAAGAGCGGCGTGCAGGAAGGTCTGGCCCTCGTCAATGCGATGCACATCACCGCGTCGGTGTTCATCAACGACGATGAGCCGGGCTTGCATGAAGACTACAAGCGCTGGCTGGAGAAACTCGCGCCCTTCGACCCGTCGCCGGAAACGTACCACCACAATCGCTCGGGCGAGGACAACGGCGACGCTCACCACAAGCGGCAGATCATGGGCCGCGAAGTCGTCGTCGCTATCACCAAGGGGAAGCTCGACTTCGGTCCGTGGGAGCAGATCTTCTACGGCGAGTTCGACGGGCGGCGGTCCAAACGCGTGCTGATCAAGATCATCGGGGAGTAACCGGTCGCTGCGTGCCGCCGTGCAGATGGCACGCCACGGTCCGCCCGTCCGCCAAAGTTTCCAGCGGCGGCACCTTCTCTTTGCACGGCGCGAAGCACTCCGCGCACCGCGGATGGAACGCGCAACCGGGCGGCAGGTTGCCGGGGTCGGCCACTTCGCCCTGCAGGCTGTAGTTCATCCGCACGTCGGGATCGGGATTGGGCACGGACGCCAGCAGCGCGCGCGTGTACGGGTGCTTCGGCTCGGCGAACAACTGCGCGGTGGGCGCCAGTTCGACGATCTTGCCCGCGTACATCACCGCGATGCGGTCGCAGATGTGTTTCACCACGCTCAGGTCGTGCGCGATGAACAGATACGCCAGCCCCATCTCGCCCTGCAGGTCCTGCAGCAAATTGATCACCTGCGCCTGCACGGACACGTCCAGCGCGGACACGGCCTCGTCCGCGACCACGAACGCCGGGTGCATGATCAGCGCCCGCGCGATCCCGATGCGCTGCCGCTGTCCGCCGCTGAACGCGTGCGGATAGCGCGGCTGGTGCTCGGGCTTCAACCCCACTTTCTTCAGCATCGCCGCGACGCGGTCCTTCAACTCCTGGCCTTTGGCCAGACGGTGAATCACGAGCGGCTCGCCGACGATGTCGCCGACGGTCATGCGCGGGTTGAGCGACGAAAAGGGGTCCTGGAAGATCATCTGCATGCGCGTGCGCAGCGGCCGCAGTTCGTCCGCCGGCAACGTGGCCAGGTCCACGGTCTTGCCGTCCAGCGTGAACAGCGCCTCGCCCCGCGTGGGCTCGATCGCGCGCAGGATCGCCCGGCCCGTGGTGGTCTTCCCCGAACCGCTCTCTCCCACCAGCCCCAGCGTCTCACCCGGCTGCAGGTCGAAGCAGATGTCGTCGGCGGCTTTGACCACGCCGATCTGCTTCTTGAAAAAGCCGTTGCTGTGAATGGGGAAATGCTTGCACAGCCCCCAAACGCGAAGCAATGGTTCAGTCGCTTGAGCTACCATCGCACTCCTCCACGAACCGCGCCCTCACATGCAATATCCAGTATCCCGCATCCCGCATCCTGGACCCTGGACCCTAAACCCTGAACCCTAACCCCTAAACCCTGTCCTTCTTGGCGTCCTTGGCGTCTTGGCGGTTCTGGCCGGGTCGTATCTCCTTCACGCGCACGCACGCCACTTCATGCCCCGCCTCAAGCGTCTGCAGCGCCGGCGGCTCGCCCGCGTCGCAGCGGTTGCCCTGGGCGTAGGGGCAGCGCGGGTGGAACGGACAACCGCTCGGCACCTCCGCCAGCGATGGCACGCTGCCCCTGATGGACGGCAGCCGCGCCTGCCTCTGCGCCAGGCTGGGCAGCGACCCCAGCAGTCCCAGCGTGTAGGGATGGCGCGGCGCTTTCATGATGGTCCGCACACCGGCCCGCTCGACGATGCGTCCCAGGTACATCACGGCGACCTCGTCAGCCATCTGCGCCACGACGCCGAGGTTGTGCGTGATCAGCAGGATTGATGTGCCGAGGTCCTGCTGCAGGCTCTTCATCAAGGACATGATCTGCGCCTGGATCGTCACGTCGAGCGCCGTCGTCGGCTCATCCGCGATGAGCAGCTCGGGGTTGCAGACCAGGGCCATGGCGATCACCACGCGCTGCCGCATCCCGCCGCTCATCTCGAACGGATACTGGTGCAGCCGCTGTTCCGCGCCGGGTATGCCGACCTTCTGGAGCATGCCGGCGGCGAGTTCCTCCGCGCGCTTCGGGCTCACGTCCTGGTGCAGCAGGATCGCCTCGCAGACCTGGTTGCCGACCGTGTGCACGGGGCTCAGCGCCGTCATCGGTTCCTGGAAGATCATGCTCGCCAGGCCGCCGCGGATTTGGAAGAGCTGCTCTGCGTTCTCGTCCAGCGCCGTGACGTCAACTGGCCCCCCGGCCTTGGGGTGCAGGAGAATCTTCCCGCTCACGATCCGGCCCGGCTTCTGGATGAGCCGCAAAATCGAATACGACGTCACGCTCTTGCCGCAGCCGCTCTCGCCGACCAGCGCGAGGATCCTCCCGCGCGGCACGGCGAACGTCACGCCGTCAACGGCCTTGACCTCGCCTTCTTCCGTGTTGAAGTAGACGCGCAGGTCCTCGACTTCCAGAACGTTGCCGCTCATCCTTTCCCCGCTCTCCGACTCACTCCTGTCTGTGCGCATCTGCGTTCATCTGTGTTCATCTGTGGTTCCTGTAGTTCCGTTCACCTCGACGAGTACGGATCGGCTGCGTCGCGCAGGCCGTCACCCAGGAAGTTGTAGCACAGCACCGTCAGCACGATGAAGACGACCGGCAGCAGCAGCCACGGGTAGAAGCGCACGACCTTGATGTCCATGCAGTCCTGCAGCATCACCCCCCAGCTCACGATGGGCGGGCGCAGCCCCAGCCCGAGGAAGCTGAGCGACGTTTCACCCAGGATCATCCCGGGGACGCTGAGCGTTAATGTGACGATGATGTGGCTCGCGAACCCCGGCAGCAGGTGGCGGAAGAGGATGCGCCCGTGGCTCGCGCCCAGCAGCCGCGCGGCCATGGCGTAGTCTTCCTCGCGTAACGACAGGATTTTACCGCGCACCACGCGCGCCAGCCCTGTCCAGTTCAGCAGGCTGAG
>JAPLOD010000691.1 GCA_026692735.1 Planctomycetota bacterium
TGGCCAGGAGGCCCGCGGAGACGAAACACAGGAATGCGAGCGGGCCGGGCGAGAGAAGCACGCCCAGCGTCCAGGACAGCGCTCCCAGCAGCCAGGTTTCCGGCTGCTGCTCATCGAAGCGCATCAGGATCGCGAACAGCAGGCTGATGAACACGCCGAACAGAAACAGCGATGCGGCAGCGTACAGGTCCCGGTTCCGCACGAAGGCCACGCAGCCGAAGAAGATGACCGCGCAGAAGGCACCGAGGCTCAGCAGGCGGAAGGTGAACAGGAGGTAGCCAAGGAGCGACCTTTGCTCCGGTGAGATTCCTGCCGGCGGCTCGGCGGCTGCGGCGCACTTCCAGCACGTCTCGAACTGGTGTTCAAGGACCTCGCCACAGATGGGGCAGGTCCACGTTTCGGATGCATCCGGAGCATCGTGGGAGGGGGAGGACATGGCCATCGGAAAGGGTTCCCCGAGAGCCGGAACCGGGAGCCCTGGACCCGGCCGCTCAACTGCCGCGCGATTGCAGAGCGTTCAGAACCTGTTCTTCGACGTAGATCGGGCAGCCGGCACGCACGGCCAGCGCGATGGCATCCGAAGGCCGCGAATCCACCACGATGGTCTCGTCGCCGCGGCGGATCTCGAGCAGCCCGAGGTAGTAATCCTCCTGCATATCGTTGATGATGACGCGCATCAGCTTGCCCCCCATCTGCTCGATAACACTGTACAACAGGTCGTGGGTCAGGGGGCGCGGGACC
The DNA here is from genome assembly GCA_026692735.1 of Planctomycetota bacterium. GTDB lineage: Bacteria > Planctomycetota > SZUA-567 > H5-PLA8 > H5-PLA8 > JAPLOD01. The sequence continues at coordinate 742 of JAPLOD010000691.1, forward strand.
TGCCGGTCGTTGAGCTTGCGGTCAATCGCCATGGCTTCGTTGTGGCCGATGTAGATGGGGAACAGGCGTTTGCCGCCCTTCTCACGCACGACGATCACCTGGGTCTGCGATCCCTCGGTGATCACAATCTGGTACAGCTCAAACTCAATCAACATAGGACCCAGCTCAAAGTCCAGAACTCGGAACCCACCATGCGGCGCCCGCAGTGCATTCCGAGTCGCGGACCTCGCCTCTCGAACTCCGCCAGCCCTGGTCCGGCCCTCGCAGACCGTCCGTCACGAACGTAGTCCCTAACGCGGATGAAGTCAAGGAAGGGCGGTTGGTTCAGTTTCGCCTCGCGGACTCCTGTCGCCGCAAGCCCTTACCTGCCCGCCTCCAGGCGCCTCCACAGCCGCTCGCTGAGCCGCGGCACCTGTTTGAAGCGCTCTTGTGCCTCCTGAATATCGTACGCCACGCGGCGGAAGGTTACCGTCTGCGCTACATCGTCGTGGATCACATAGCAGCCCTGCGGATTGCCGTCGCGCGGCTGGCCCACGGAGCCGATGTTGACCAGGGTCTTGTCCCCGGGCTGGAGCGTGCAGGTCATGTCCTGAAAGAGGTGGGGCCTGGTCCAGTGGAATTCCTGCGTCACCACTCCCGGCCGGTGGCTGTGGCCGCAGAAACTCAGCCGCTCAATCCGCTCGAAAATCTCCTGCGCCTTCTGCGAGCAGCCGAAGCCCATATCCGCGAAGTCCGCTTCTTCGACGTATTCGATGATGGGATCGCGGGGTGAGGCGTGGACGTAGAGCACATCGCCGTCCAGGCGCATGGGCGAGAGGCTTCCCAGCCACTGCCAGCGGAGCACAGTCTTGGAGAAGCTGTACCAGTACGGCTGCATGACGCTGCGCTGCCACTCGATCGCCTCGCGGGCGAAGCGGTTGAACCCCACCGCCACGCTCATGAACAGCGTCATGTCATGGTTGCCCGCGAGCACCCACTTGCAGTGCTGCCGGATCAGGTCCACGCACTCTATCGGCTGCGGCCCGTAACCGCAGATATCCCCCAGGCAGACGATCTCGTCGGCCTTCTGCGCCTCGCAGTCGGCCAGCGCCGCCTCGAGCGCAACCAGGTTGCCATGGATGTCCGATAAGAGTGCGCGCCGCATGAGAAAACCAGGCTGGAGGCTACAGCCCACGGGCTACAGTCGCCAGTCCGAACCCTCCAGCCACCAGTCTCGACTCTTCAGCCTGTTGCTCAGTCCGTCGCTCGGCGGTGCCTGAAGCGGCCGGAAGCGTGGGTCTTGCGTATGCCCTCGCTGCCCAGGAACGTTCGAAAATCCACCTGTCTCACGAGCGCGGCCACGGCCCGCGCCACCAAGGCAAGCCGCGGCGCCTCGGGGTCGCTTTCCTGGCCCAGATACGGGATGACGGCGATGACCTTGTTGCCGCTGATGCGCTCGATCTCCTCCTTGGCGCCCTGCGCCAGAGGCGCGTCCTGAGCACTGGTGCTGTTCATGATGATGCCCGCCACCGGCAGGCGGCAGCGCTCGATCTCGCGGACGGTCAGGAGCGTGTGGTTGATCGTGCCCAGCCCCGCGCGGCAGACGACGAGCACGGGGAACCCGATCTGCGCGGCGAAGTCGAGCACGAGCGTGTTGCGGTCCAGAGGCACCAGGATGCCGCCCACCCCCTCCACGATCACCACGGTGTGCCGCACGCACAGATGCGCCAGCACCCCGCGCGCCAGGCTCATGTCCGGCTCAATCCCTTCCCGTGCCGCGGCGAGGGTCGGCGCCAGTGGCAGGGCAAAGCGCTGAGGACAGATCTTCTCGATCGGCTCGCACCCCCCTGACGCTTCGTGCAGCGCCACGGCATCGCCCCAGCTCCCGCCTACCTCGCCCGTGGCGACCGGCTTGAAGCCCACCACGTCCATGCCCTGTTCCCGCAAGAGCCGCACGATGGCACAGGTCACCAGGGATTTGCCGACATCTGTGTCCGTGCCGGCGACAAACAGGCCTTCCGTATTGTCCATAAAGCCTCTGCTCCGCAAACACAACGCCCCCAGGCTGGCAGACGGGCACCACCCGGGGCATCACGAGCGTCACGACCGGGCTAGCGGGCCACAGGCTGCTCCGTGACGAGTTCCTTCTTGCCTGCCTTGGCGAGTTTCTTGGTGCGCAGCACGCTCGCTTTCAGGTTTATCAGGGCTTGAAACCGGCCGTAGTCGGTGTCGTTCTTTATCGGGAGCCGCACGCAGCGCGCGCCGCCCTGGCCTTTGCAGCGGCCCAGACGGCGTTTCAGGTCGCCGATCAGGGAGGAAGTCTTCAGCGGCTCCTCCATTTCCTTGCCCAGCGTCACTGTTGCTTCGAACGAATTGGGAAGCAGGTGCAGCGTGCAGAGCGTATTCTTGGCGCCAAGCAGGTAACGCACGGCCCAGCCCCAGTTGGTGCCGTAGTAGAACAAGCCGCTGGTTGCGCCGTTCACCGTGGCAAGAAAACGTTCGACTTCGCCGTAACGCTTGCGGCCCAGCGGATCGAGCAGACTGACCAGCCGCGCGCGCGTAGGTTTGGGATCCTTCTTGGCGAAGGGGTGGCCGGAGCCATTCTTCGAGTGCTTCACATCAACGCGCACGTCAAACCTCCTGGTTGCAGACCAACAGGGTAATTAGTATAGCAGAAACGACTTATGTTTCAAATCGCGGTTTCATCATAGCTGCTGGTACGCCACCCGCCTGTTCTTCCGCCGCGCCAGCTCGCTGGCGTATCTCACTCCCAGCGTCGCGGCATGTTCTTTCGCCCAGTCGGTGAGCTTGGTCGTCCCCGTGGGCGCCGATGTCGTGGCCAGCAGCCCCGCCATCAGTCCCTTGATCTCCTCCCGCGTGACGATCACGTCGCCCAGCAGCTTGCCCATCACCGCGGCCGCGACGCGGCCCACCCATGGCGGCACGGAGACAAGCAGCGGCCGCTTGCCGATGATTCGCCCGATCTCCTCAACCAGCCCGCGGTACGTGAAGACCTCCGGCCCGGCTGCGTCAACGACCGCGTTCTCCGTCCGCGCGCCCTGTTCCACGGCCAGCCTGGCCAGGTCTTCGACGTGGATGGGCTGGATCTTGTACTGTCCGTCGCCGAAGATCCCGACGACCGGCAGGTGCCGCAGCATCCACGCGATATTATTGATCAGAATGTCCTCGCCCCCGAACAGCACCGTCGGCCTGAGGATCGCGTAGGACAGCCCCGACTGCAGCAGCGCCTTCTCCAGCCTGGCCTTGCCCCTGTAATACTCCAGTGGCGAGTCCTCCATCGGATTGGCGATGCTTATGTGCACGACCCGCTGCACCCCGGCCGTCTTTGCCGCGGAAAAGAGCTTGAGCGTGTTCTCGACCGCTTCCGCCTGCGTGAAGCCGCGGTAGTTGAAGCGCACCCAGTACGTGTTGTAGAGCACGCTGGCGCCGCGCAGGGAGCCGGCGAGCTTATCCGGAGCGGTGAAGTTGTAGGGAAACGCCCGGACACGCCCGCCGAAGGGGTTGGCGCGCTCGGGGGAATTGGTCAGCGTGCGCACGTCATGCCCGGCGTCCAGCAGGCGCTGCGTGATGTACCTGCCCGAATAGCCGAAGGCCCCGGTCACCACGTGAATGGCGCGCGCCGGCGCTGCACTGCCCTCACTCATAGCCGCTCTCCCCTGTCCCCTCTCCCCCGTGGGGAGAGGGTAGGGTGAGGGGGCCAACGGTGCCCCTTACGGCTCGTCATAGTCCTTCACCGGGCGGACCCAGATATTGCGGAAGCGGACGGGATTCCCGTGGTCCTGCAGCAGGATGAAGCCCTTGGCCTCATGCGGCGTATACTTTGGCAGGATTCTGTGGCCCGTGGCGCCGAGCAGTTCCGTATGATTGTGCACGACCACGCCGTTGTGGAGCACCGTCATGCAGGCGGGCTTTTCGAGCTTGCCGTCTTTGAAACGCGGCGCGGTGAGGATGATATCGTACGTCTGCCACTCGCCCGGCTTGCGGCTGGCATTCACCAGCGGCGGGAACTGCCCGTAGATCGCGGCCGCCTGGCCGTCGGCATAAATGCCGGCCTTGTACGACTCAAAGATCTGCACCTCATACCGGCCGAAGAAATAGACCCCGCTGTTGCCGCGGTTCATGATGTCGCCGAAGGGCGGGTCGGGCGTGGTCCATTCGATGTGGAATTGGCAATCGCCGAACTCCTCCTTGGTGCGGATGTCGCCGCCGCTGGCCACCATCACGCCGTTCTCAACTTTCCACGGCGCCGGCCCGCCTTTCATGCTCTGGAACTTCGAGGTGTCCGTCCCATCAAAGAGGACGACCGCGTCCGATGGCGGCTTGCCCGGAGTCTCCTGCGTGCTGAACGTGCCGGGTGTCACCGCGGTTGGCTGGGGACGCTCCGAGTCGTGCACGTGCCATTTGCCGCCAGGCAGCATGGGCGTATCCCGGTGACCGACCTTCTTCTCCTCGGCGTTCGCCTGCGATGCCAGGCTGAGCACCGCGGCGCCGATGAGCGCAAACGCGATCCGGATCCTCATGTGTTCTTCCTCCTGAGCTTAGCGGTGTGTGCAGCGCCGGCCTCCGGCCGCCGCTGTGGCGCCATTGTATACGTTACTCCAGCGACAACACAGCGACATCCTCGCTTTCCAGCGTCAGCTTGATCTGACCATCCGCCACGGGCAGCTCTTTACCGCTCACGAGTTCCCGGCACTTCGCCTTCTTCATCGGGCCGGCGAGCGTGATGGTCGCGTCCTTCCTCTCCGGGCTGTCGTTGAACACCGTCAGGTACTTCGTGCCGAACCGTTCTACGTAGACTTTGGGGTCGTTGCTGCCCGCAGACGTCAGCGGCTGCCAGCCCGCTTCAGCCACCAGCTTGCACAGCGGCACGTATTTCTTGAACAGGTCGCGATCGCGGTTGTAGAGCTTGGGCTGGCTGAAGTAGTGGCCCTCGGACGCATTGTGGCTGAAGAAGCCCGGGAACATCCCGTACGCCAGGCTGCGTCGCATGTACTTCTCGACCAGCTCGTGAGAGAAGTCCTCAAAGTTGGTGTTCATCAGGAAGCAGTAGGGCTTCGTCCCGCACAGCACGCGGCGGTACAGCAGATCGTCGTCGGACATCGGCCGCCATTTCCCTCCGTAGTTCCAGTTCGTCTCGGTGCCCATCACGTCGAGCCACGGCGCCAGCCACCACAGGCGGTCGGGGGCGCCGTTGGCCATCATCAGCTTGCCCATGTCGTGAATGTCCTTGCCAATCCCGCAGACGTACTCAAAGGCGATCAGGCCGCGGAAGACGGCGGGTTTGTGCGACTCGGTCGAGAACGTCAGCGGGCTGCCGGCGGTGGCAAAGTGCTCGCGGCGGAAATCGAGCTCATCGGTGACGTAGCCCTCGGAGGAATCCACGTACTCGCCGTCGAGGTCGCCCTTGCGCTTGGGACCGTAGAGGCTGTCCTTGAGTTGGGCGTTCCACTTGTTCTTGAAATCGGTCACGTCGCCGGCGATTCCCGGTGACGAGTTCATGCTCCACACCGCGCCGTCGCACCACGGTTCGTGGCGCATCAGTGCGGCGAACTGGCCGTCGTCGTTGTGATAGCCGCTGGTGAGCAGCGTCTGGGCGTTCTTGTCGCCCTTCGCGGCCAGGCGCTTCGCCTCCGCGAGCGCAGCCTCGATGGTGCGTGGCGCGCCCTTCGGCATTGTCATCCACCATGTCAGGGGTTCGGTGTAGCGGAAGGTGATGATGCCGTGAGCGTCGTCCCATTCGGTCTCATCGTTGCCTTCCTTGAACTTGAAGCCGAAATCCTCCCAACCCTCCACCTTGCTGATCTTGTGGAACGGCATCCACAAGCCCTGCTGCGGCGTGCGGCAGCGAAACTGCTCGGGGAACAGCGCATAGAGCGTTTCAACGGCGCCGCGGAAACCCTCCGTCCCGGCAAACGCAGAGGTGCGGAAGGCAAAACCGGCGGCCGGCCGTTCCGGCGTCAGGCCGAAGTCATAGGCCACATACAGCTCGTTCGCGCCCGCACTGAAGCCCACGCGAGAGAAGGCCGGGCAGGCCGGGTCAAGCACGATGGCCTGGCCGTTCGCGCCTTTGGCAATGGCCGCAAACGGATAGCGCGACAGCAGGCCGTTTGCGCCGGCTGAGAAGCGCGTGGCGCTGAGGTACTCGCGCGGCGCCTGGGCAACCACCTGCTGTCGCGGGCCGGCCAGCCACGACCAGCCGTCCCCCGCGACGGGCAACGAATACACCAGCGTCACCGCGCGGTCCTTGCCGCTGGTGTCGCGCAGACTGCCCGCGAACGCAACCTGGCCGTCCTTGACCGGACGCTCCGTGACCTCAAGCTTCAGCCCCAAAGCCGCGCCGTTCTCGAAGGCGACGAAATCGGAACCTGCCGCCACATCGCGCACCTGAAAGCCATTCGCGGGCCGCGCCTTGATCGTCACGGGCAGGCCGTCGAACCACGCCACGTTCCCGCCTGCTTCCAACTGCGCCAGACGCGGCTCTTTGAACCACGCCTTGCCCGAGTGGCGGCGCAGCAGCAGATGACAGCTCACCTGCTTGATCGGCTTGGCGGGGAAAACCTTCACCTCGCCCTTCTGCCAGTCGTGCGAACCGATCTTGAACGGCGCCGTCTGGCCCCAGAGTGGCTCGCCGTCGGTGTAGATGATGTCCAGGTAGAGGGAGTAATCGTTGTCTCGCGAACCGCCGACGTTCTCCGCCTTGCTCCACGCGCTGGCGACGATGGGCAGCGGCGAGGTCTGGTTCAGCGTCAGGGTCTGGGAGAAGCCGCGCTCGATTTTCGCGTCCGCGCCGTTGTCGCAGACGAACTCCGCGCCTTCCTGCTTTGAGCCGTGGAGCCCTTGCCAGGCGTCGGGTTTCAGCAGGTTCTTGCCCGCGGCTTCAGCGCGTAGGATTTCCTTGGCGGTCTCGGCGTTGGCGGCGGCCGCGAGGAGCGCGAGGGCGGCGGCGAGAGCGATGTGTCTCGGCATGATGTTTCTCCACATCTGCCCGTTTAGGGCATTGGCGAGTTATGGTATCCGCAGTATACCACATCCCGACTGCGGATTCCCGATCTCGAAGAGAGGTGCGCCATGAACAGCACCGAGCGCCTGCTGGCCTGTCTGCGGGGGGAAATCCCCGACCGCGTGCCCGTCAGCACGTACGAGCTCGTGGGCTGGAATGCGGACGCGTGGGAGAACAAGCACCGCAGCTACAGGCGGCTGATGGATGTCATCCGCGAGAAGACCGACTGCCTGTACATGTGCGGCGTGTCCGTGCCGAACGTCCGCGCGCAGGAGCAGCTTGTCACGCATGACCACTGGGACGAAGGCGACCAGCATGTGACGCGGACCATCGCCCGCACGCCCACGCGCGTGCTCACCACGGTCACCAGCCACGCCGCCGACGTGATGACCACCTGGAAGCGCGAGCACCCCGTCAAGGACCTGGAAGACCTGGCGGCGTACCTGGACCTGCCCTGGGAACCCGGGCAGCCGGACTTCAAGGACTTGAACAAAGCCTGGCGCGATCTGGACGGCACGCGCGGCCTGCCGCTGGTCTCCATCGGCGATCCCATCTGCGAACTGGCGGAGGCGTTTGAGTTCGGCAACTTCACGGTCCACGCGGTGACGGAGACCAAGGCGCTCAGCGCCGCGCTCGACCGCCTCCATGAACGCCGCGTGGAGGAACTGCGCCGCATTTTGACGGGACCGGTACGGAACGTCGTCTTCCGGATCTGCGGGCCCGAGTACGCCACGCCGCCGTACCTGCGGCCGGACCTGTTCCGGCTGTTCGTGACGAAGTACGACACGGAGTACATCCGCATGATCCAGGCCGCGGGAGCCTTCGCGCGCCTGCACTGCCATGGCAAGATCGGCCGCGTCGTGGATCAGATCGCGGAGATGGCCCCGGACGCGCTCGACCCGCTGGAGCCGCCCCCCGACGGCGACATTGATATCGCGGGGCTGAAGAAGGCCCTGGGAACACGCGTGTGCCTGATGGGCGGCCTCGAGCTGAAACACCTCGAAGCGGAGGACGCCGGCTTCGTCGCGGACCTCGTGCGCAAGACCATGGCCGCGGGCTCGCCCGGCGGACGCTTCGTCATCATGCCCACGGCCGCGCCGATCAACCTGCCTCTTGCCCGGCGGACGCAGAGGAACTACAGCCGCTTTATCGAGACGGCTCTGGCAACGGGGGGCTACTGATGAGTTCCGAGAGTACCGAGCGCGAGCCATTGCAGAAGAACGAACCGGACCTGGAGCACCTCCGCCTGCTGGGCATGTTCCATTACGTCCTGGGCGCGCTGTGCGTGTTGTGCGGCTTCTTCCCTATCATCCATCTGCTCCTTGGCCTCTCCCTCTTGACGGGGAAGTTTCCCAGCGGCCCACAGAGCCCCCCGCCGCAGTTGTTTGGTGTGATGTTCACGCTCATCCCGGCCTTGATGATGTGCTTCATCTGGACGATGGCGATACTGGTCTTCTGTGCGGGCAGTTTCCTGAATGCGCAGCGACACTACATGTTCTGTTTCGTCATCGCCGCCATTGACTGCGTCATGTTCAGCCCGCTCGGCACGGTCCTGGGCGTTTTCACGATCATTGTTCTGCTGCGCCCGTCCGTGAAAGCGCTGTTTGCAGCACAGGAGAACGTGAAACATGGCGACTAACGACAGCACCGCGGAAGTCGCTGACCATTCAGAGCCGCGCGCGTCAGCAAGCGGTCCGGGAACCGCTCCCTCACGGTCGCGGCTCGGAGATGGTCAGGCATTCTGTCCTTGGTCCATGCCCCGGCTCATGGCCGCCGGCCTGCTGGCCGCTGCTCTGGCCGTCTCCGCGCGAGGCGCGGAGGCCGGGCCGGTCAAGTGGGAGCCGATCGGGATTTCCGGCGGCGGTGCGATGTTCACGCCCGCGATCAGCCCCGCCGACCCGCAGCTCATGATGGTCAACTGCGACATGAGCGCGGCCTACATCTCTGTGGACGGCGGCGCCAACTGGAAGATGATCCACCACTCGCAACTGCGCACCAACACGCAGTGCAAGCCCGCGTTCCACCCCACCGATCCGAAGATCGTCTACGGGCCCAGTGGGGGGCGCCTCATGATCAGCCGTGACCGCGGCGAACACTGGGAGTTGCTGGGCAAGCTGCCTGCGGCCGCGCGCGGCGAACTTGCCGTTGATCCCGGCAACCCCAACCTCATGCTGGCCGGCGCCGGCGAAGGCGTCTGCCGTTCCCTCGACGCGGGCAAGACCTGGACCAAGTGCGACGGCCCGCGCGGCGCCGTGCGCGCGTTCCATTTCGACCAGACCAGCCCCGTTGAAGCGCGCGTCTGCTTCGCGGGCACGGCCGAAGGTCTCTGGCGTTCGGACGATGGCGGCACAACGTGGGCGCCGAAAGTCTCCGGGCTGCCCGACGCGAAGCTGCTGGCGTTCGCGGGCGGGTCGAACGCCCAGGAGAAGCTGGTGATGCTCTACTGCTCGATCCCCAGCAAGGGAGAAGGCGGCAAGTTCACCGGCGGGCCGTACCGCTCCAAGGACCGCGGCGAAACCTGGGAACACGCGCTCGGCACCGGGCTCAATCTCGAGACGAAGGCGTTCGACGAGTGGAGCGAAGGGCCGATCCCCCAGTACCGCCAGTTGCTCACCAGTAACGCCAAGCCGAGGACGGTCTACGCCTTCAACACCAACACGGGCATCCCGCCGCCGCACCACGCGTCCTGTTATCGCTCGGACGACGCGGGCCAGACCTGGCGCTCGAGCTTCCAGGCCGACCCGCGCTGGCCGCCGATCACCGTGGAGAAGGATTACACCGTCTGCGCCATTGGCCAGTTCTACCAGGAGTGTCCTCTGGGCGTGGCCGGCAACCCCAACAACCCCGACCAGATTCTGACCGTGGATGGCGGGCGCTGTTACATCACGCGCGATGGCGCGCAGAACTGGATCGCCGGCCACACGCGCCTTGCGCCGGGCCAGGACGCGGCGGCCAAGGAGCCCCGCTGGCTCTGCAACGGCCAGGTCGTGACAACCACGTGGAACTACTACCTCGATCCGGCGCAGCCCAGCCGCCATTACATCTGCTACACGGATATCGGCTTCGCGCACTCAAACGACGCCGGCCAGACCTGGTCCTGGTGGGCGCTGGAAGGCCGCGCGCCATGGGGGAACACGTGCTACGAACTGGCCTTCGACCCGCAGACGCCGGGCAAGGTCTGGGGCGCTTTCTCCAACGTCCACGACATCCCCAACGGCAATATCATCTGGGAAAACCACGGTGACAAAGGCGCCGGCGGCGTGTGTCTCAGCACCGACCACTGCGCGACCTGGAAGCGGTCCAGCCAGGGTCTGCCGGCCGCGGCCTGCACCGGTGTAGTGCTCGACCCGAAGAGCCCGACTGGCAGCCGCGTGTTGTACGCAGGCGTCTTCAACCACGGCGTCTACAAGTCCACCGACGACGGCAAGAGCTGGGTGGCGCGGAACCAGGGCCTCGGCGCGGAAACGAACCGCCGCGTCTGCCGCGTCTTCCTCCATGCCGACGGCACGCTCTTCGCTCTCGTGACGGCGCGCACGCAGAGCCGCAAGTTCGTCCCCGACGGCGTGGGCCTGTACCGCTCGAAAGACGGCACGGACACGTGGGAACTGGCGAACAAGTCGCAGCAGTTCCTATGGCCCAAGGATTTCACCGTGGACCCGAAGGACAGCCAGATTATCTACCTCGGCGCCGCCGACGCGCGCGAACAGCAGCAGGGCGGACTGCATCGAACAACGGACGGCGGCGCCACGTGGCAGCGCCTGGCTCGGCAGGGGAGCGAACACTTCGGCGCATATCTGCACCCGAAGCGCTCCGGCTGGATCTACATGACGCTCTGCGAAGGCGCGCCCGGCGCGGGCCTGTGGCTCAGCAAGGACAACGGCGCGACGTGGCTGGCCATGAACGGCCTGCCGTTCTCGAACGCTCAGCGCGTGACCTTCGATCCCGCCAACGAGGGGCTGATCTATGTGACGACGTTCGGCGGCAGTGTGTGGCGCGGGCCGGCGGAGGAATAGCGTCCTCGTTCTGTCGTCCGCAGTCTGCAGCCTGCGACCTTCACTCTTTCCACAGTCCCTCGCGCAGGCTGTCGCCGCAGCCGCGGTAGATCCCTCTGTGCGCGAGACGATGCTGCACTTCGCGGATGGCCACCGTTGCCGCCGCCGCAAGCGTCTCGCGGCCGAACGCGGCCGTCGCGTCCTGCGGAGCCATCGCGCCGCCCACGCCGATGAGCTTCTTGCCCTTGCGGGGCAGCCGGCTCAGGTCCACCGCCTGCGGATGCAGCGCCATCAGGTGCGACGTCTCCCAGCCGGCGGCGTGGTCGCCCGCGTGTTTGTAGCGGTCGCGGACGAGGTGGTAGTCCACAAAGGTCCACGCCAGCAGCCCGCCCTTCTTGCTGAGCTCCGTGCGGTTGAACTCCACGACGGCCGCGCGCGCGTGGTCAACCAGCGGGTAGTGGCCCGCCACCAGCACGCCGATCTCGAAGCCGAGGCTCTGCGCTTCCGCCAGGATGTGGAGCAGCAGCTTGTGGTAGTTGAGCGCCTGTTCCGCGGCTGAGAACGGCTGCCGCGCGGGCGTGAAGTTCGCCGCCGGCAGTTTCATCTGCGCGGCGATCTTGTCGCGGTCCGCGGCGTTGGCTTCCATCAGCGATTCGACGCGGCTTTCGCCATAGTACAACGGCGGGAAGGCCAGCCCGCCGCCTTGCTGCGCGCAGAGGATCGCGAGTCCTTCGGCCTGCAGCGTGTCGGCGCCGAGGGGGTTGTGCACGCCGTGCCATTCGAGCGTCCCCAGCGGGATGTAAACGACGGGACAGGCCTTGCGCCGCGCCACGATCTGCGCGGGACGCAGCATCTGGTAGCGTACTTCTTCGGGCATGTGAGGTCCCTCCGGCGTGGAACGTGCAGAATGATGCGTGAAACGTAAGGCGTGAGACGCGAATGGTGAAGTGCAGAATCGCGTTTCATCCGTCATCTCGAATTCCGCCGCGTTTCTTGCCAACGCTTGCCCCTGCACTATAGTGCACGGTTCCACACATCTTCGCACCGGAGCGCAGCATGGCCATTGATTTCAGCACTGAACGCTGGCAGAAGATCAAAGAGGACTACCGCCGCTGGTGGGCCGGCGAGCTCAAGCGGCCGCTGATCAACTTCAGCCTGTGGGGCCGCGACCCCGGCCGGCCGGAGCCGAAGCTGCCCTCGTTCGGCTTCACGGCTCGCTACGGGCTGGATGCTTCCCCCGACGAGATCGTGGACCGCTGGGAGTACAACCTGTCCTGCCACACGTTCGTCGGCGACGGCTTCCCGTCCGTGTGGCCCAATTTTGGCCCGGGCGTTGCTGCGGCGTTCCTGGGAGGCCGGCTGCACTGCGACGACAACACCGTGTGGTTCTACCCTCCGCGCGAGCTGCCGCCCCAGGAGCTCTCCTTCGAGCTCAACCCCAACGAGCGCTGGTTCAAACACGTCGGCAACGTCTGCCGCGCTGCGATGGCGCGCTGGCAGGGCCTGGTGCAGGTGGGCATGACGGACCTCGGCGGCAACCTCGACATCGTTTCGAGTTTCCTCCCCAGCGAGAAGCTGCTGCTGGCGCTGTACGACAGTCCCGGCCAGATCAAGCGCCTCGTGTGGGAAGCGCACGAGAGCTGGTGGCGCAGCTACACCGAGCTCAACCGCGCCCTGCAGCCCGTCAACCCCGGCTACACAGCGTGGACGCCGATCTATTCCGCCGAACCCTACTACATGCTGCAGTGCGACTTCTGCTACATGATCGGCCCGAAGATGTTCGACGAGTTCGTCAAGCCGGAGCTCGCC
>JAPLOD010000692.1 GCA_026692735.1 Planctomycetota bacterium
GCTGATGACGTGCTCCGCCACGCCCCGCGCGGCGGCGACGCGTCGTGCCGCCTTCAACTCGACCTTGTGCCGCTGGCCATAGTCGAACGACAGCGCGCAGCACGTGAAGCCTTCGGCCCGCGCCACCGCGAGCGTCGTCGCGGAGTCGAGCCCGCCGGAGAGCAGCACAATGGCGCTCGGCTTGTGGCTCTTAGCTCTTGGCTCCTGGCGCCCCTTACTCATCGCTCGTCACTCATCACCCGTCACACGCCCTTCGTCTCGGGAGGCCAGATGAACTTGTGCGCCTGCAACTGGAACCGCGCCGGCAGCTTGTCGTCCAGCATCCATTTCACGGCCTGTGCCGGCTCCAGCCTGCCGAAGGCCACCGACAGCAGCACCGCATTCACCTTCGCGGCCAGCTCGTGCGCGGCGATCTGGGCGCGCGCCCATTCGTAATCGCGGCGGCTGGCCAGCACGAACTTCACCTCGTCGCAGCGCTTCAGATGCCGGATGTTCTCGAGGCGGTTCCGTTCGCACTCGCCGGAATCGGGGCACTTCAGATCCATGATCCGGATCACGCCCTCCGGCAACACCTCGATCGGCCGCTCGCCCGACGTCTCCACCAGCACCGTGTGGCCCGCCTCCTGCAGCCTGCGCGCCAGGACCGGCGTGGCCGCCTGCAGGAGCGGCTCGCCGCCGGTCAGTTCCACGAGCTTGCAGTCCAGCTCCCGCACGCGCTGCAGAATCTCGTCCACGGTCATCGGCGTGCCGCCGTCGCGCGCATAGGCGGTGTCGCACCACACGCAGCGAAGATTGCAGCCCGCCGTCCGCACGAAGACGCACGGCAAGCCGGCCCAGGTGGACTCGCCCTGGATGGACTTGAATATCTCCGCGATCTGCAGCGTCTCGCTCCGTTCCATTGTCGCGTGAGCGCCAAGACCCACGGCCCTGACTCCAAATCCCAAATCCGCAATCCTGAACCCTGAACCCTGAACCCTAGACCCTAGACCTTACTTCGGCAGCCACGGTTCAACCGGCACCGGTGGCGGCTCTTTCACCAGCAGCGCCGCGATGATCTCGCCCGTCAACGGAGCGAGGCACAAGCCGTTGCGATAGTGCCCCGCCGCCACGAAAAGCCCTTTCACGCCGGGCACCGGCCCCAGCAGCGGGTGCTGCCCCTTCAGGCCCGGCCGCAGATCCGCCCAACCTTGAAGCGGCTCCAGCTCTTTCAGGCCCGGCAACAGCGCCTCGCCGAACGCCCGCAGCAGCGCCTGGCCCTCGGCTGTCGTGACCGCTTCGAAGCCGGCTCTCTCCGTCGTGCTGCCGACCAGATGAATGCCGTCCGGCCGTGGCACAATGTAGCGCTCGCCCACCGTCACCAGGCGCGCACACAACGGCTCTGCCCCCGGACCGGCTCAATGCGCCCAATCCGCGGCGCCAGCCGGCGCAGCGTCTCGAACTGCCCCGTCCAGGCCCCCGTGCACATGACCACGCTGCCGGCGCCGTGCCGCGTGCCGTCGGACATCACCACGCCCCGCGCCTGGCCGTCCTCGATCCAGACGTCGGCCACAGCCGCGCCCTCGTTGACGACGACTTCGCGCTGCCGGCAGGAAAGCGCCAGCGCTCGAGCGAAACGCGGCGGACGTATCTGCGCGTCATCGGGCAGGTGCAGGGCCGCGACGATGTCCTGCACGGCCACCCGCGGCTCCAGCGCCTTGACATCGGCGGCGTTGATGCGCTGGCAGCGCACCCCGCGCGCGGCACAGCCTTCCAGCAGGCGGCCGATCTGGCCCACGCCCTTGGCGTCGTTGCGTTCGGGCGTGTAGAGTTCCACGGCGCCGCAACGGCGAAAGCCGACGTCAATGTCCGTCTCTTCGAGCAGCCGTGCGGCCCATTGCTCATGCAGCCGGATGCTCGCCAGCAGCAGATCGAAGTAGTCCGGCCCGCCGCGCGTCGTTCGCGGCCAGGGGCGGCAGTTGAGCATGCCCGCGCCGGCCCATGACGCCCGCGCGCCCACCCGCTCCCGCTCCAGCAGCGTGACCGACAGCCCGCGCCGCGCAGCCGCCTCCGCGACGCTCAAGCCGATCGCGCCCCCACCTGCAACCAACACGTCCGCAACCGAAACCTTCATGCGCCAACCTCACAGACCTGCATTGTGAATTATCAACTGAGGCGGGTGGCGCCGATAGGCTGCGTCAGCAGACTATCGGCGTCGCGCGCAGCGCGATTTCAACGTCACATCCCCACGCGCCGGTGGAAGACCCACCATTCCAGTACCAGCAGCACGCCGGCCGCCAGCGCCAGGTCGCGCCATATCTCGCGCTTGGCCTCGATGGCCGAGCGCTGGGACTCAAACGTGATGTCGCCGATCTTCAGGCTGCCCCGCGCGGCGTTGTCCGATTCGGTCCGGCTGGCCAGGTTCACCGCGTAGACCCGCTCCTCCGGCAAGTCCTTCAGCGTGTACAGCCCCGCGGTCTCGGTGCCCCTCACGAACACGCTGTGCTCCTGCGACAGCTCGATTCTCTCCGGCGGCTCTCCTCCGGGCCTGTGCAGCGTGGCCGAGGCGCCCAGTCCGGGCGGGATGACCAGCGGCTCGCCCGTCCGCTGCGCGGTGGGACGGCGGCGCGGCGACGCCTCGGCAAGCCACGGCACCGCGTTCCTCAGGAACAGCGGCAGCGACGGCCTGTACACCCAGTCCGACTTGAAGACGTCGAACGCCACCCCGACCACGTGCATGCGGTCGTTCTCGAACGCGACGACCAGCGGCCCGCCGCGCCCTTCCACAAGCGTCCTCGTCGTCTTCGGGACCTTCCACGCCTGCGCCTCGGCCACGGTCACGTTCGAGAAGTTGACGTAGCGCATCAGCGGGTGGCCGACGTCCCAATCCTCGACATGCGGCCACTCCAGCGCCTTCTCGCCTTTGGAGTACCCCGGCAGCGGCGGCATCACCCCCAGGAACAGCGCCCCGCCCTCGCTCCAGGCGATCGGCGCCACCGCCTCGAAGATGCACGCGTCGAACTGCTCCGTCGCCTGCTGCCCTTTCTGGTCCCACTGTTTCAGGAACTCCTCGGGCGCCATGCTGGTGAGCGACAGCCCGCGGATCGCCCCCAGCGCCTTCTCCAGGAAGTAATTCCCCTTCGTCACCAGCAGCAGTTTCACCCCTTCGGCGGAGCCCGCGAAGCAGTACGCAGTGTCATCCACCGGCAGCTTGTCCTTGGCGTCAATGTGGGCGGACACGACGCCCATCGTCCCCGCCGGCAGCTTGACGACTTCCACCGTGCGCGACGCCTCCACCGTCTTCCCCTCGGCCTCCGCGGCTTCCAGCGTCTCCGTCCGCGGCGCGTGCCCTTCCAGGTGCACCACCAGCGGCTGGAAGCGGCGCTCGTTCGTGGAGATCGTCAGCACCACGTCCCGCGCCTTCGGCGCGAAGTTCTCGATCATCACGAACACCTGCGTCTCCACCGTGTCGTAACGCTGGCCGTTCTCGTCCGTGGCTTTCACCGGCCGCGTGCGCGCGTCCATCTGCGTGATGCCCACGTTGTCGGAGACCTGCTCGCCGTAGGACACGAACCGGAAGTTGCTCAGCCGCCGCGCCAGTTGTTCCAGCGGCGTGGCAGCCGCCCCGGGCTCCCTCTGGTCCTCGATGTTGCCCTTCAACGCGGGCCCCGCGGACTCCAGCGCCTTCAGGTTGCCAAAGGTCTCAGCGTCTTGCTGGAGCCCGCGTCTCGCGTGCCCATGCTGGCCGACGTGTCCACCAGCAGGATGGTCTTGTTCCCCGCGTAGCCGGTCGCCGCCAGGTACGGCCGCGCCAGCGCGAAGGCCAGCAGACCAACCAGCACCAGTTGCAGCAGCAGCAGCAGCGAGTACTTCAGCCGCTGGAACGGCGAGTTGACCTGCAGGTCGTCAAGCACCTTGCGCCACAGCAGCGTGGACGGCACCACCTGTTCCTGGCGCTTGAGCTTCAGGAAGTACAGAGCCACGACCGGCACCAGCGCGATCAGACCTATCAGGCCCAGCGGCTCCAGCAGACTCATTCGGCCACTCCAGCGTGCCCCGCCCTATGCCAGCGCCTTGAGTATCTCGTCCACGCTCATCGCGTCGCCCAGCACCGGGTAGATCTCCTTCTCGACGTATTCCTGGTTCGCCCGGGAAGCGGCCGCGGTGGCGTCCTTGGCCACGACCACGTGGAAACCCTTGTCGTACGCGGACCGCGCCGTGGCCTCAACGCACACGTTCGACAGAAAGCCCGCGCAGACGACGTTCCGGATGCCGCGTTTCTTGAGCACGCGGGCCAGGCCGGTGTGCGTGAACCCGCTCAACGCCCGCTTGCCTCCCAGCACGATCTCGCCCGGCGCAGGCTTCAGTTCCTCGATGAAGTCGGCGCCCCACGACCCCGGCAGGAAGGCGCTGCCTTCCCGGATCTTGGCGATGATCCCCGCCACACAGCGTGTGGCGGCCCACTTCCTGTCGAGGATGAACGGACAGTGGACGATCAGGCAGCCCTTGGCCCGCGCCTGTGTCGCCAGTTTGACGGCGTTGCCAATGGTGCCCTGGCGCTGGACCTCCTCTTTGACCGCGTTGTGGAATTTGCCGTCCGGCCTGCAGAACTCGTTCTGGAACTCGATCAGCACAACAGCGGTTTCCGTGGCGTTCATGCGGTGGCTCCCCTTCGTCGAGCCCCCTTTATACACCGGTAATCCTTGCATTGCCAGAGCGCCGCGCTGCTGTTAGAAACGTTCACATGGCTGCTCATGACATGTTCCTGGCGATGGTGCTGACCAATGCCAAGCGCAAGGAAGCCTGCAGCCTCACCCTGGTGGTGGACCGCGCCCAGCCGCGCATTGACATGCAGTTCCTGGACGGCTCCACCCAGCCGCTTGTCCCGCCGCCCCCTGAAGTGCTCCTGCAGATCATCACCGGCCTGGAACAGGGGCAGCGCGAGTTCAGTTCCAGCGTGTTCGCGGCCACCATTGAGGACGTCGCCGTGCAGCGCGGCCCCGACAGCATGCGGGCGCACATCGCCGCATGGAGCATCGAGCACTGCTAGACCTGAGGGAAAGACCCCGCGTGAACTGCAGCGGGAACGGCCACCCCCGCTGCGCGAATCGGTGTGGGCGCGGGACTATGGGAGCGTGTGCTAGGGTCCATTTGGAAGGTGTTTGGAGCTTACGCAATGGCCGACTTGCCATTACCGAAGGTCTCCGCTGCTGCGCGTCAGCGGCTGAACGAATACCTGAAGCTTTCAGGCGAGTCGAAGCAAGATGTTGCGCTAGGCGGTCCTGCCGAACCGCGCACGAGTGAGGACCGTGCGACCTTTCCGTTGATCTGTGCGCGGGATCTGATCTCAGAGGACCCCAGCAATGGCTTTCATTACCTGCATTTGGCAAATGCTTACATTGCTGTGGGGGACTGCAACTCCGCCGTAGCTGTTTACGAATATCTGGACAATATGAAGTGTCAGTTCATGGGCTATTACGATGACCCAATGTTCAATATGGGAATCGTCGAGGCGGATCGTGGACACTTTGATGCGGCAACTAAGTGTCTCGCATGTTGTGCCATCCGCTATCCCGAGGCATCTGGCAGCATTGCCTTCTATGAAGGCACCATCCATCACGAGATGGGGGAATACGTCCGAGCGGAAGCGTGCTATGAACGGGCCTTGAAGGTTGCACGTAATGACGAGGCCGCCAGAATCCGGACGCTCTTAGACAATGCGAAGAAACATCTGAAGTTCGTCGGCAAGAGGAAGTCGCCATGGATGGAGTTCATACATTGAATTCCGCAGCCTTCGTCAGACTCGAATTGGACAGCGCCTCGAAAAGCCCTACGATCTCCGCCATGAATGTTCTCGTCACGGGGGGAGCCGGTTTCATCGGGTCGCACGTCTGCGAACAGTTGCTGCTTGAAGGCCATCGCGTCACCGCGCTCGACAACTTCGATCCCTACTATCCGCCGGAACGCAAGCGCCGCAATATCGAGACCGCGCTGCAGAGCCGCAACTACCGCCTCGTCGAAGGCGACTACGGCGACCGGCTGGCCGTCAGCAAGCTGCTGCAGGCCGACCGCTTCGACGCCGTGCTCCACCTGGCCGCGCAGGCCGGCGTGCGGCTCTCCATCCGGGACCCGCTGAAGTATGAGCGGGTCAACGTGGGCAGCCTGGTCGCGCTGCTCGAGGCACTGCGCGAGTTCGGACCGCAGAGGATCGTGGCCGCGTCCACCAGTTCCGTCTACGGCAACACCACCCCCGTCCCCTTCCGCGAGGACGCGCCCTGTCTGCAGCCCCTCTCGCCCTACGCCGCCACCAAGCGGGCCGCGGAGATCTTCCTCGGAACGTACGCCCAGTTGCATGGCTTCAAGGTCATCATCCTGCGGCCTTTCACCGTCTATGGCCCGCGGCAGCGGCCCGACATGGCCATCGCTTCCTTCGCGCGCAAGATCCTGCTCAACGAGCCGCTCACGCTATACGGCGACGGCTCCTCCGCCCGCGACTACACGTTCGTCTCGGACATCGTGGCCGGCATGCTCGCGGCCGTATTCAAGTTCCCCGTGGAGTTCGGCGTCTACAATCTCGGTGGGAACACGCCGGTCAGCCTGAAGGAACTCGTCGCCGCGCTCGAACGCGCGATTGGCAAGAAGGCCAGGGTCGCCGCCGCCCCCATGCAGGCGGGCGACGTGGAGCGCACCTGTGCTGACATCAGCAAGGCCAGGCAGGACCTCGGCTACGTCCCGGCGGTCGGCCTCACCGAAGGACTTGAGAAAACCATCAACTGGGTAAAAGGAGAACTGCGGCACGAAGGCCATGCTGCCTGAGAGCATGCTTCCCGTCCGCGCAAACACACGCTCCATGGCAACGCCCCCATCAGGTGCAGGTCAGCCGCAGCACATCCGGCCCGCATCCACACCGACCCCCGCCAGTGCCGCCAAGCCCGCCGCGAAACCCGCCGCGGCTCCCGCGCCGGCCAAAGCTCCGCTGGGACCCCAGCCGCCCAAGGAACGCATCCTCGTGACCGGCGCCGCCGGCTTCATCGGCTCGCATCTCATCCCCCGCCTGCTGGCGGCGGGACACCCCGTCAGCGGCATGGTGCGTTACGAGCGGCGCGCGTCCGACAGCAGCAAGCGGCGCATGGTGGCGCTCGAAGCCCTCCAGGCCAGGTTCAAGGATCGCCTGCAGCTCGTCCAATGCGACGATGGCCTGGCGATGAACGAGGTGGTCGCCAGGACCAGGCCGGAAATCTGCATCCACCTCGCCGGCCGGTCCTGGATTCGCGAGTCCGTGGCGTGGCCCGAGTTGTACGTGGAAGCCAACTATCGCACCACGGTGGGACTGCTCAACGCCCTGCATCTCTCCGCCTGCCGCCGCCTCGTCTTTGCCAGCACGGTGATGGTCTATGGCAAGGACGCGCCCCTCCCGTACATGGAAGAGTGCTTGGGCAGCGCGCCCTCCTCGCCCTATGGCGCCAGTAAACTCGCGTGCGAAGCGCTGGTCAACACCTATCACGCGCTCCACAAGACGGAGACCGTCAACCTGCGCCTGTTCGCCGTCTACGGTCCCGACATGCGCGAGGACTGCGTCCCGCACCTGATCGCCTCCGCGATCATGAAAGGCCGGCCCTTCACTGTCTTCGGCGACGGCAGCAGCATGCGCGATTACGTTGAGGTCTCCGACGTGCTGGCCGCCATTGAGGCGGCGTGCCGCGGGCACGAGTCGTATGCCGCGCTGAACATCGGCTCCGGCTTCGGCACCACGCTCATGGACCTTCTCCGCCTTCTCGAGAAGTGTTTCGGCAAGAAGACGGAACTGGCCTTCAAGGCCGCCAATCGCGGCGAACTCCCCGTGGCCGTCCCGGACATCTCGCTGGCCATGGAGAAGCTCCACTGGGAACCGCGCGTCAGCATCGAAGCAGGCATGGCCCGCCTCGCCGACTGGTTCAAGAGCCCCGCCTGCCCGCTCAACGGCAACGGCGCGCGCTGAAATATCCCGCCGGCAGCGCCCGGGGCGGGTATAATACGAGACGAAGACAAGCGTTCGCGCGAGGGCGACAATATGACGTGCCGGGGAAGAGTGACGGGCGGAGTAGTGGTGCTTGAGAAACCCGACGCGCTGCCGGAGGGCGCCGAGGTGAAGGTGGAGATGATACCCCGGCGCAACAGGGCCAGGAAGGGCGCGAACGGCCGGGACAAGCTTCCTAAGCCGGCGGGTACTGCGAAGGGCTTGACCAGGCATTGTGATGCTGAAACGGAGGGCCTGTGGCAGGGCCTCCTGCGGTTCGCCGGTACGGCCAAGGGGCTGCCCCCGGACATGGCGGAGAACCACGATCATTACTTGTATGGCACGCCTAAGAGGAAGGGATGATCCCCGTCTTCGCTGACACCTTCTACTTCCTCGCCCTCTTCAGCCCTGAAGATCGTGCGCACGAGCGAGCTGTCGAGGAGTCGCGCACGCGCCGCGCGCCGATCGTGACAACCGCCTGGGTACTGACCGAGTTCGGAAATGCTTTCGCGAACGTGGAACTGCGGGCGAACTTCCTGCGGGCCGTGGAGCACCTGCGCGGCAACCCGCGAGCCACCATTGTTCCCGCGAGCGACGACCTGTTTGGACGCGGCCTTGAGCTCTACCGCAGCCGCCCCGACAAGGAATGGTCCGTGACCGACTGCATCTCCTTCGTGGTCATGGAGGAACGCGGCATCCAGGAGGCCCTCACCGGCGACCGGCATTTCGAGCAGGCCGGTTTCAGGGCGGTCCTCAAGTAGACCGGCCCACCTTGCGCTTGGCGCGTTCCCAGCGTTCACGCATTTCCGGCGAGAGCGGCGCGAACGTGTCGGCAACGAACGGCTTGTCGAACTCCTTCGTCGCCTCCGCCAGTTCCCGCGTGGTCATCTCCCAGTACGGTTTATGAGCGCGTTTCTTCCTCACCGGCCCTCACTTCCCTGCGCCGAAGCCGAAATCCTTCAGTTCCATAACGCCCGAACCGCCGAGGCTCGAGGATGATTCTTGTTTCGCTCTGCCCTGGAGCGGCACGTCCGGCGAAATCCATTCCTTCAGCCTCGAGGTCACCGTCTTGCCCTGCACAAGCATGGTCGTTTCGCGCAGCGTCCAGTACGTCCGCACCTGTTTGCCGGCCACGGTGAGCACCTCGGCGCCGTGGTCAAGCTGCTTGATGTCAATACCAGCCGGCACGGCGCCGGCAGCAGTCGTCTGCGCGATGGGAATCGTAAACTGCTGCTTCGTCTCCTTGCCGCCGGCCTTCGTGACCATCTCAAGGACAACTTCCCTGTCGGTCTTCTTTGTCACGGTCATCCGCACCGCTCCCGTGCTGGTTCCTCCTGGGAACGCCTGCTGCGTCGCGAACTCCGTCCAATCGCCGACGTTGGCCTTTGCGACGGGATTCTCGCCCATTGCCGCGCCGGTGCGCTTGCGCTCGGCGTCCTTCGCGGCCGGGTCGTCGGGGCGGGTGAACGTGCCTTTGCCGAAAACCTCAACAACCTCGACGCTGTGGAACTGCGTCCGGCTGAACTGGCACGCCAGCCCCAGCACGCTGTCGTCGCCCAGCGTCCAGTTCGGCAGCAGGCTCATGTCCTGGTAGTCGGTCTTCCACTTGGCGATAAGCTTCCCGTCCAGCCACCCCTCGACGCTGTCCCTCCGCACGCGCACCACCGACGTGTGCTGCGTTCCGTTCCGCAGGCACTGCGGTACTTGCACCCGCGACGCGTTCGCGTCCGCGTCGTCCTTGCCGATCACCCCGAAACCGAAGACCGTGTTCCGCCAGCCCCCCATGCGCCAGCGGAACGAATGGCCCCCCGCGCGCAAGCACTGCATCACGCACTCGTCGCCCGTCTGCCGCGTCAACGTGACGCGGAAGTCGTACTCCTCCGGCGGACGATACGGCAATCGCAGCTTCGAATCGTCCCCCGGTTCGACCAGAGGGCCGCCGTCTTTCAGCTCCCACTTCCCGGCCTTTGCGTCCTGCTTCGGGTCCACCAGCGCCAGCAGGTTGATGGCCTTGGCCCAGCGCGCCGGATCGCTGATGTCCTCACCTGCGGTTGCCGCCGCTCCCTCACCGAAGCCGAAATCCTTCAGTTCGTAGGCGAACGTGACGGTATCCGTCGTGGTCTCAGCTTTGACGATGCCGCCCACCGGAACGCCGGGCGCGGTCCATTGTTTGGCTTTGACGATCTGGTTCCCAATCTTGGTCTCACTCAGCGTCCACGTAGTCGTCAGGCGCCTGCCGGCCAGGGTGAGGACCTCCGTGCCGCTCTCAAGCTGCTTCGTGTTGGGCCCGGTTGGCGCCGAACCCGGTATCGGTGACTGAAAGGCTTTCCGCGTCAGGTCAACCGGATACTGTTGCTTCATCTCCGTGGCGGGGGTCTTCATGAACATCTCGATGGTCACCTCAGTGTCGCTCTTCTTTGTCACGGTCTGCCGCATCTGGGAAGAGTCGCCCGTCTTGCCGCCGACCGTGACCTTCAGCGTGTACTCCACCCAGTCGCCCACCTTGGCCCGCTTGAGCGGGTTCTCGCCGGCGCTAACGTCCGGCTTTGCCGCCCCCGCCTCCGGGTACTTCTTCCAGAACTCCGCTACGGGCATCCCGTTGATCGTCTCCACCGTGCGATGCAGCCTCAGCACCGAAAGATCGGCGATGCGCGATTCGGTCATTGCGATTTTCTTGAGTGGCAGGTCCTTGACGACTGCGATGTTCGAGACTTTGGTGTTCACGATCACGAGTTCCTCAAGCGGAAGCCCCTTGAGCGGCGATATGTCCGTCAGGCGTCCCGCGCTGTTCAGGGACAGGAACTTCAGCGGCATCCTTTGGAGCGGCGACAAATCGCTGACGCCTGTGGACTCGCAATCGAGCCGCTGCAGAGGCATTCCGCGCAGCGGCGAAAGATCGCTGACCGGGCTGCAAGAGCAATTCAAGCAAGTTAGCTGCATCCCCGCCAACGGTGTCAAATCGCTCACCCTTGAATGTACAAAGCGGAGTTGGCCTAACGGCATGTTGCGCAACGGGGACAGGTCGCTGACTGCCGACCGCTCGATCCACAGTTCGGCCAAGGGCATTCCCTTGAGCGGCGTCAGATCGGAGACGCGGTTGAAGCGGTGCTGGTGTAGGGGGCTGTTGTCGTAGTAACCGTTGCACTTCAGCTTGCGCAAACCCGTCAGCGCCCGCAGCGGGGAAATGTCGGCCAGCGCCTCGCTTTCGATGGAAAGTTCCGAGATGCGCTCGCCGTCGCGGACGTGCTTCTCGCTCCCGTCGTACCCCGGATTAAGTTCCTTCAACTTCTCCACGACCTTCTTGACCTGTTCGTCCGCGGGCAGCGCCTGCACGGACTTGACCCAGGCGTCGTCAACGGGCCGGGTCTCGGGTTGCGGGGCGCGGGTATCGGGCTGCACGACTGCGCTCGGCGGCTTCTCGCCACTGACCACTGGCGACTGACCACTGGCACTTCCGTTTCCTTCGGATTTCGGATTTCGGATTTCCGATTTGTCCGTGTCGGAGCCGCGCATCAGCAGCGCGACGACGAGGGTCACCAGCCCCAGCCCCGCCACGCCCGCCGCAATGTACAGGTTCCGCTTGCCCGCCGTGCCACTGCTGTCTTGTCCCGCAGTGCCTTCCGTCGCGTCCTCGACGCGCCGGCCGCCCGTGCGCCGGTCAGCAACCGGCTCGTGCTGCCGCGTGCCGCGCGCTGCGCCCTCCGAGCCGCGCGCGTGAGCAAGCGGTATCGCTCCCTTACGGTCGCGCCTCGGAGCACCTGGCCGAACTGCGCGCGCCACCGCCACGGACGATTTGCCCACGTCAATGGCCTGGCTGCTCGGCATCTTGCCGTCGAGCACCTGTTCCAGGTCGTCGAGCAGCTCGCTGCAGTCGCGATAGCGGTCAATCGGGTCCTTGGTCATCATCTTCTGGATGACCAGCACCACGCCGTCCGGAATGTCCTCGCAAACGTCCTGCGGATTGGGCAGTTCCTCGCTAAGGTGCTTCATCATGATCAGAGCGGCCGTCGAGCCCTGGAATGGCGTCTGCCCCGTGACCAGGTGGTACAGCGTCGCGCCCAGCGAGTAGATATCGGTCCGGCCATCAATGCCCTTGTCGCCCTTGGCCTGCTCAGGGCTGATGTAATGCGGCGTGCCGAGAGCGACGCCCGTCTGCGTGTAGAACGATTGCTCGTTGCCGCCGATGTTCTTCGACAGGCCGAGATCGAGAATCTTCGCGACGAAGTCTTCCTGTAGCACGGGCGTCTCGCCCGTGCCGCCCAACGGAGCGCAGATGAAGATGTTCGCCGGCTTAATGTCGCGATGGATGATGCCGTGCTCGTGCGCATGCTTCAGCCCGCGCGCCACCTGCATCGTAATGGCCAACGCCTTGTCCCAGGGCAGCACCTTGTCGCGCTTGAGAATCCGGTCGAGCGTCTCGCCCTCGCAGTACTCCATGGCGTAATAGTGGTGGCCCATGTCCTCGCCGACGTTGTAGGCCACCACTATGTTGACGTGGTTCAGCTTCCCCGTGGCTTGAGCTTCGCGCCGGAACCGCGTAAGGAATTCGCGTTCCTCCGAATACTTCCTCGGCAGCACTTTCACGGCCACCTTGCGCCCGACACTCGTGTCTTCGGCCAGGTACACGGCGCCCATGCCGCCTTCGCCGAGTTTCTTGAGGAGCTTGTAGGGGCCGAGTTGCTGGAGGCCGCCGGTCTGCTGGGCTTGCAGCCGCTTCTCGATGCTCTCGCGCATCACCGGCGTAATCATCCCGCGCTGCACCATGACATCGGCCAGCGAGAGGATGACGCCCTTCTGCGCGGCCTCCGCCTGCGCCTGCCGCGCCGCTTCGATGTGCTCATGCGTGGCCGCGCCCATCTGGTTGACGAGACGGGCGAACGCTTCGTCGGAGGCTTGGTCCGCCATAGACACCCTCGCCCCAGGCACGACGCACACACAACGGAATAACCTGTCGCCGGTAATCTACAGGCCGTTCGGCCTCCGTTCAATCGCTTTCCCCCCGCGGGCCCTCAAGTCCACAACCCGCCATTCCGCACTCCACAAATGCCCCCCTCTCCGCTACTTTGTTCCCTTCGCACTTGGGGTCGGTCACCGACAGGAGGAAGCGTGCCAGCCGGAAGTCCGTTCACCGCCGCGCGCATTGTCATCACCGGCATCGGTCTGACAGCGCCCAACGGCAACGATCTCGCCACGTTCCGCCAGAGCCTGCTGACGGGCAAGTCCGGCGTGCGCCGGATCACGACCCGTTACATGGGCGAGGTGCTGGCGGGCGTCTGCGATTTCGACGAGCTGAAGTACCAGCGCAAGAAGGAGCTGCGGCGCGGCACGCGGGCCGGGTCCATAGCCATTTACTGCGCGAACGAAGCGCTGGCCGACAGCCGCATCAACATCGCCGCCGCCGACCGCTCGCGCGTGGGCGTGTACCTCGGCGTCACGGAACACGGCAATGTTGAGACCGAGAACGAGATCGCCAGCATCAAGGAGTACAACTACGACGTTAAGTTCTGGTCCCACCACCACAACCCGCGCACCGTCGCCAACAACCCCGCGGGCGAGGTCACGCTCAACCTCGGCATCACCGGCCCGCACTACACGCTGGGCGCGGCCTGCGCGGCGGGCAACATCGGCCTGATCCAGGGCGTGCAGATGCTCCGTCTGGGCGAAGTGGACCTCGCGCTGGCGGGCGGCGTGTCCGAGAGCATTCACACCTTCGGCATCTTCGCCAGTTTCAAGGCCCAGGGCGCGCTGGCCGCACACCCCGATCCGACGAAGGCTTCGCGCCCCTTCGACCGTGACCGCAACGGCATCGTCGTCAGCGAAGGCGGCTGCCTCTACACGCTCGAACGCCTCGAGGACGCGATCGCGCGCCGCGCCAGGATCTACGGCGAGATCGCCGGCTACGCCATAAACTCCGACGCCAGCGATTTCGTGCTGCCCAACGCCGAACGGCAGGCGCAGTGCATGGCGGCGGCACTGCGCCACGCTGGTATCGGCCCGCGAGACATTGACATCCTGAACACCCACGCCACCGGCACCAAGCAGGGCGACATCCAGGAATGCATCGCCATCCGCGCCGTTTTCCCCCCTGGCTGCCCCCTGCACGTGAACAACACCAAGAGCTTCATCGGCCACGCCATGGGCGCCGCCGGGGCGCTGGAGTTGACCGGGAACCTGCCGGCGTTCGAGGACCATATCGTTCACCCGACCATCAACGTGGAACACCTCGACCCCGAATGCGCCCTGCCCAACCTGGTGCTGAACACCCCCAAGCACGTTGACAAGGTGGACTGCATCCTTAACAATTCGTCCGGGATGCTGGGCATCAACTCAGCCGTTGTGGTGAAAAGGTACGAGGCGTGAGACGTGAAGAGCGAAACGTGAGGAATCGCGTTTCATTGTTCGCGTTTCACCCGAGGGAGAAGTGCATGACGCGAGAAGAAATCCGGGCGGCAATCTTGAGCATCATCACCGACATCGCTCCGGACGAAGACCTGTCCAACATCAAAGGGGACGTGCGGCTCCGTGACCAGATAGACCTCGACAGCATGGACTTCCTCGACATCATCATGGAACTGCGCAAGCGTTACAGCGTCGAGGTCCCCGAGGCCGATTACCCGAAACTCGCGACCCTCGATTCCACCATCGAGTACCTCGAACCGCTGCTGAAGAGCAAGTAGGCGGGCCGCGCGGCTTGTGGTCTGTGGTTCGTGCTGTAGAATCATCCATGAAACGCAGGGACGAGCTATGTCTATCACTCTCGCACAACGCCCCAGGACGGCCGCCACGAAAGCCGGCGTGCCGCCCGATCTGATCTGGCGGCTGAGCGTGGATCAGTATCATGAGATGATCCGGAACGGCATCATCGCAGACGACGACCCTGTCGAACTGCTGGAGGGCTGGCTGGTCCGCAAAATGGGAAAGAACCCACCCCACCGCATCGCAACGCAGTTGCTTCGGGAAGCGCTCCAACAGGCTGTCCCCGTTGGCTGGTTTGTGGACGACCAGGAAGCCGTAAGCACCGGGGATAGCGAGCCGGAACCCGACGTCTCGGTCGTGCGCGGGGACCGCCGCCAGTACCTCCACGGCCACCCCCAACCGAAGGATGTGGCTATCGTCGTTGAGGTCGCCGAGTCGTCACTGGACAGCGATGAGACGCTCAAGAAGCGCATCTACGCGCGCGGGAAGATTCCCGCCTACTGGCTCGTCAACCTGGCCGAGCGGAGGATTGAGGTGTACAGCGAGCCGTCCGCGGGCCGGCGGGAGCCGCAGTACCGGCAGCGGCGCGAGTATGCCGCCGGCGAGAGCGTCCCCGTCATCCTGGACGGCAAGACAGTCGGACGCATCGCGGTGCGGGACGTGCTTCCGTAACCCCGAGGTCCCCGCCTCATGCCATCCGCCTCCCACTACGACTGCATCATCATCGGCGCCGGCATGTCCGGGCTGGCGGCCGGCATTCG
>JAPLOD010000693.1 GCA_026692735.1 Planctomycetota bacterium
GCGTCGCCCCCCTGCGCCCGCGAGGTCATCCTGCGCGCAAACCAGAGCATGGAGCAGCCGAAGGCAACCCACACCGCCATGAACCCCAGGATGCCCACGCCGACCACCGGGCCGTCGATGTTCATCGGCTGGTTGCCGAAAAGCGTCATCCCGAGGGCAAATAAGCAGAGAGCCACTCCAAAGCCCATGATGGCCTTGACGCCGCAGCCCCAGAGCGCCATGAAGCTCCGCACGGGCACGGACTGCACCTGCCGCGACAGGTGCTCCAGGGCCACTTGGTGACTTCGCTTGAGTCCTTCGAGCGTTGCGTCTTTGCCGTCAGCACCGCGCACGCCCGTGATCGTAGCGTGGCTGACCTCCCCGTCACGCAGGAGGCGGATGTTCCGCAGTGCCCGCCACGCGGCGCCGACGCCTGTCAGCAGTCCTCCGATGAGCGGGAATAGCAGGACGAAGAGAGCAACCGACGAAAGCGGCGCGGTGCGCATGCCTTTGATGCGGCTGCAGCGCGGATTGCCGGGGCTGTACTCAACCTGCACGGGCGCGCTGTTGGGGCTGACCTCCGGGGAGGGAGGCATCGAAAGGATCTGCCCCACCGCGTAGCTCGTGCCGCGGTGCTCGGCGCCATCGGGCAGGCGGAAGCTGTATTCGTAGCGGTAGATCGGCGTTCCTTCCGAGTCTTCGTTGCCGCCCTCGCTGAAGCCGGTCTTCTCCACGTTCGTCAGCCAACCTATGGCGGTCGCCGATTTTCGCGAGAGCTCCGCCGCGCCGAATGGGTCGGTGGCCGGCACGAAGACGAAGCAGAAGATACTGCCAAAGGCGAAAAAGACCGCGCCGAAAAGCATCACGGGACCGGTGAGCAGGTGCGCGCGCAAAGCCGGCGGCACGTTGCGCGGGGGCCGGGCCAGCCGCGAGAAGTCACGCGGCGTGTCAGCGCTAAGGGCCATGCTGTCATCCTCACTTCAGAGCCAGTGGTTCAAGACGCGGAGGAGACGGCTCTGCTGCTCTTCCCGACATCCCCATGCCGCGCTATTTCATCGTCGGGATCATGATCCCCCGCATAATGATCCGGTTCGCGAAGAGGAACACAATCAGCGGCGGAATGCAGACCAGCAGCGTCGCGGCCATGATGTAGTTCACGCTGGTGTTGCGCGTCTGGAAATCGTAGACCCACACCATCAGCGTCCACATCTCTTCCTTGGGGCAGATCACGAACGCCCACATGAAGCCGCCGTACGCGGCCACGAAGGTCGTCAGCCCGATGAAGGCCAGGATGGGAGTCAGCAACGGCAGCGCAACCAGGCGGAAAATCTGGAGCTCGCTGGCGCCGTCAATCTCCGCGGCCTCGTACAGTTCGCGCGGTAGCGAGTCGAAGAAGCACTTCAGCAGGAAGATGGCAAAGCCGTTGGCCATCCCGGGCAGGATCAGCGCAGCGTAGGAATTGAGCAGGCCGAAGTCGCGGAGGAGCAGGAAATTCGGGATCATCGCCACTTCCGCCGGGAAGGCCATCGTGGCCAGGAAGAAGACCAGCACTTTGTGCGACTGCTTCATCGAGAAGCGCGACAGCGAATAGGCCGCCAGAGGGTTTATCGTCAGCGCGGAGAGCAGGCTCAGCGTTACCAGGATCAGCGTGTTCTGCGCCGCGCGTCCGCGTCCCAGCACATATTCGAGGATGCGCTTGAACGGTTCGGTGGCGAAACTCCAGCGCAGCGCCCCCGCCTCGAACCGCGCCGGCGCGCAGTCGGCGTACGCTAGGGGCAGCGGCACCTCCTCGAAGCTCTTGAACGACGTCTTCCACGCGGCGTTCAGCGCGGCTAGGGCAGTAACCTTGCCCTCCGCGACCGTCTGGGACCATCTGAACCAATAGCGTTCGCACAGGAATACTCGGAACTGCAGTTCCGGCGCGAGCAGGATCATCTCCTGCGGCGGCACCGCCCCGCTGAACGTGAACTCGCACCAGTAGCGGCTCAGCACATCGTCGGCGGGCCGCGTCGCCGGGAACCGCAGTTCGTCCCAGCTCTTCAAAGCCAGTCCCGTGCTGCGCTGGAAGGCGTTGAGCGCCGCGGCTTGAGCGGCGGGATCGCTCCCGTCCTCTTTCTTCAGGAACCGTGAGCGCACGAACTCCCGCCACGCGCCCGCGTACTCCTTCGGCAGTTCCAGCAGCCGCCGCGGCCAGCGCTTGACGATGAACTCCTCCCAATCTTTCCGCACGGGGCCGGGTGGGGGAGGGGTGAAGGAGAGCACGAGACCGTAGAAGCCCTTGTGGTCCTTCCCCCACGCGGCGTTCAGGTCCTTCACGGTCGGGTACTTCTTCTGCAGGTAGTCGTGCCAGTAGGCGTCGGACGAGACGATCAGCTTCTGCTCCGGCGGCAGCGACTCCGTGAACTCGCGCCACATCGCGGATTTCGCACCGGGGAATGGTCGCCAGACAGGCACGGTCAGATTGCCGGGCGGCGGCACTTCGACGGCGTGGTAGTTCAGGTAGTCCGAGCGCAGTTCGTGGTTCATGAGGGCTATGCCGAGCGTCTCGCGGTCGCCGAGCACGCGCTTCTGGGAGGCGGCCTCCGGGAACGTCTGCGTGAACCACTCCGGCAGCGGCTTCTGTTCCTGCACATGCGTCTGCACGAAGGCGTCGGCGGCGCGGCCGTACTTCTCGCGCAGGAACGGGCGGAAGTGGTCCTCGATGCGGAACTCGATCGCCAGCAGATTGTCCACGTCTATCGTCGTCTTGAACTTATTGAGGTCGCGCACAATCGCCTGCCAGTTGTCGAGCGGCACGCCATGCCGGGCGAATTCCTCAGCCTGCTGTGCATAGAAGGCCGTGTCCCCGCGCATGGCCGATTGGCTTGTCCAGCCATCCTGGTGGTGGTTGCTGGCGAGAAGACTCAGGTTGCGCGTCAGCGAGAAGATGTGCTTCAGTGCCAGGTCGTTCCGGTCGTAGAGGTATTCGGGCACCACGGCGTTGTCTCGATGGTCCCACTCGTTGCTCATCGCCTGGCCCACGACGATGAGCAGCGGGTAGACGATGCAGAGGGCGCCGCACGTCAGCAGCGTGTAGATGAGCACGCGCGCCAGGACTTGCGCGGGGCTTCCGCTGCCCACTCGCGACAGGATCGGCATCAGCTCGCCCTTCGGAACTCGACCTTCCGCAAAATGCCCAACTGCACAATCGTGAAGCTCACCAGAAAGCTCCCCAGAATCCACGCCAGCGCCGTGGATGAACCGAAGCGCAGGTACGCGAACGCTTCGGTGAAAATCTGCAGCCCGATGACGTTGGTGTCGTACGCGCCGCCGGTCATGATGAGAATGTTGCCCATCCCCTGGAACGCGCCGATGAACGCGCCCACGAAGTTGATGATGAGCAGCGGCTTGAGGCTGGGGATCGTCACGTGCCAGATCTTGCTGAACGTGCCCGCGCCGTCTATCTCCGCCGCCTCGTAGATTTCGTCGTCAATGCCCTTCAGAGCCGCCAGGTACACCAGCGCCGCCGAACCCGTCCCCGCCCAGATTGCCGGAATGGCCAGCGCCCACTTGTTGATGGTGGGGTCCTCAAGCCAGCGGACGGGGCCCAATCCCACGAGGCCCAGCAGGTGGTTGAGCAGGCCATCGTCCGTGGTGCGGTAGAACATCGTCCACAGGAAGACGACCACCGCGCCGCTCAGCAGGCTGGGCGCGTAGTAGATCACGCGGTAGGCGACCGTGCCGCGCTTGATCTCCGACAGGAACACCGCCAGCAGCAGGGGCGCAAAGAAGCCCAATGACAGCACCGCGACGACGTAGATCAGCGTAGCGAGGATCATGCGGAGGAACTGCGGGCTGGAGACGACGCGCACGAAATTCTCGATGCCCACCCAGTGCGACTCGCCCATCACCCTGACGTCCTGGAAGGCCATCACCGACCCGCGCACGAGCGGGTAGTACGCCCACACCGCGACGAGCAGCAGCGCGGGCAGCAGCAGCGCCACGGCCAGGGCCTTCTTGCCAAGGGACAACTGGCGCAGGACGGGCGGCTTCGTGCCGGGCGCCCTGGGCATGAGGATCCTGCGCACGAGGAACATCACGAAGGCCAGGAGCGCCAGCACAATGACGACGAAGGGCGTGCGGTACTTCACCATCAGGTCCTGCACGATCTCGTCCTTCATGAACACCTGCGTGTTGGCCTGCTCTTCCGCTTTCTTCAACTGCGCGGCCACGTCGTAATCGCGCCTGCTGCAGATGTCGCTGATCATGACGTGGCTGAGGATCTCCTGCTGGACGCGCGAATAGCCTTCGGTCACCGGCTGTAGCGTGTACCACCTGTGGTCGCGGATCATGCGCTGCATCTCGCGGCAGCCGGGGGTGATCTCGCGCGCGTACTCGTCCAGCCCGGCGGCCACCAGTTCGTCGTAGGAACAGAGGTTGTAGAAGCCGGCCTCCACGAGTTTGCGGACCTGCCACTTGTCGTACTTCAGATAGCCCGGGTCGTCCTTCGGCACGAAGAACTGGCCGGCGTAGTCGAGGATGAACTCGGCGCACACGCGCACGCGGTCCGCGCCGCCCTCGCGGTTCTTGGCGCCCGCGTAGATGCCGTAGTAGTGGAACGCGCTCGCGCCGCCCCTGCCCGGAAAGGGCATGATGCCGATGGTGCGTGAGTCCACCGTGGTGTTGGCCATGGGCAGCAGGTCGTAGTAGGCGACCATGGCGATCTCGCCGTTGCGCAGCATCGTGAAGAAATCGGTGTCCTGGTCTATGAGCGCCCTGGCGCACCCCGTGATGACGTCTTTCTCGCTCGCCACGGTGAACGGCTTCCGGCACTTCGCGCAGGTGAGGGCGATGGGGTAGCTGAGCTTCGCCTGAGCGTCCCCAAGGGTTGCCGGCTCACCGCATTCCGGACACTTGGTGAACGGCCCCCACAACTGGTCCTGCCACAGCTTCAGAGCCTTGTAGCCGCCGGGGGAGTTGAACGCGGCCCGCTCCTTGCCGCGCACGTTCCTGAGACTGGCGCCGCACTGCTTGCAGGCCCACTGTGTCTCATCCTGCGGGAACTCGGTCTCCGTGCCGCAGCGCGGGCAGGTCTTCAGCCACTTCATGCACTGCCCGCCGTAGCCGTACAGCCAGCCCTGCCAGATCCAGCCGTTCGGGTAGATGCCCACGCCGTGCCGGCCTTTGGGGCGCTGCGCGCCCGTGATCTTCGCCTTCGGATCGGTGAGGATCTTGCAGACGCGGTCGAACTCCTCGAACGTCTCAAGGCGCTTGTCGGGGTCAAGGCCGTTCTCGCGGAAGATGTCCTTGCGGTACATGAAGAACTGGAACCACTGGAAGCGCGGCACGAGATAGATGTGGCCGTCTTCGAGGATGAGGTCGCGTACTTCCGGCGGCATGGTCAGGAACGGCTTCCAGATGACCTCGTCCACGCCTTCGGTGTAGCGCCCGTCGCCGTCCTTGTCCCGGTAGATGTACTGGTCGAGTTTTTCGAGAAAGCCCTGCCTGATCCACGCTTTGTTCTCGTGCTCGTACGGGCGCAGAATGTCCGGCGCTGTGCCGCCGGCGATGGACATCAGCAGGCTGCCGCGCTCCAGCCCCTTCAGCAGCAACTGGCTCTGCCGCGTGTAGCGTACCTGCGGATGGTCCTCCAGCATGGCCTGGAACGGCGCGTACTCAATGGTTCCCGGCGCGGGCAGGTCATAGACCTGAAGCGCATAGACCCGTTGCTGCTGCGGGCCAGGCTTTCCAGCCTGGCGCCCGTCCGCTTCAGCGGCCACAGCCGCCGCGGCACAGGCCGCCAGTAACAGCGCGCACGCACGGAACAGGGGCATGGCTGCTTTGTGTATCGCCGATGCGCAGGGAGTGCAACTGCTGGCACGCGTGGGGCGGGAAATTGCGCGGCGCCGTACTCAGCGCTCGGCACCCATCACTCGTCACTCGTCACCTGCTGTCACGGCAACGCCGCGCCGTTGCGCGTGGCCGTCCCGCGCGCCATCTGCGTGGGCCGCGACATGCTCGCCGGGCTGCTTGTCAGGCGGATGGGCACGCCAATGGCCCCGCCGCCCAGCGACGCGCGGAACGCGCCCATGTCGAGCCATTTGCCGGGGCAGTCCGTGCACCTGAAATCGCCGTGGCCCACGACTTCGCATGTCGGCACGCCCGTCTTCACCTGCAGGAAACGCACCAGCGCGCGCAGGCTGGCCATCTGCCGGCCCGTGGGCCGCCCGTTGTGCTCGAAGTCGCCCACCAGGCAGATGCCGATGCCGTGCTGGTTGTACTCGGCAACGCCGGCGTGCGCGCCCTGCAGTTGCTGCCGCCAGCGGTACGTGGGCTCCACCTGCCCGTCGCCCGAGCCGTTGCCGTTGCCGATCACGAAGTGGTACCCGATGCCGTCCCAGCCGCGCTCCCGGTGCGCCCTGTCGAAGCTGGCCAGCGATCCGTTCGCGCTGGCCGAATGGTGGACGACGATGTGCCGCCACTCGCGTGTGATCCGTACGTCCCAGCTCGCGTCCCCCACGACGCCGTATTCCCCGGCTGCTGCTCCCGTCACCGGCGTTGCCGCGGCGGCTGCGGCGTAGCGCGGCGCCGGCCCCGCGGGCGTGGCGTAGATCGCATCCAGTTCCGCTTGAGACAATGGCCCCCTGGGTGCCGGCCTCGTCGGAGCCTGCGGCGCTGCCGTCGCCGTCACCGGCGGCTGCGACCGCAGCACGGGATTCTGCGCGCTTGCGTCGCGCTGCTTCTCGCCGCAGCCGCTGATCAGCAGCAGCAGGGCGGCGATGGCGGTCCCGGCGGCGACACGGGCAAGGTTCAAGCCTGCGTGCATGCGCAATCTCCGTTCAGACGATCCGGTTGGTGAGCTTGCCCAGCCCCTCGACCTCCAGTTCCACTACGTCGGCATTCGGTCCTGCCGCCGCCATGGGCGACTTGCTGAACAGCAGCGGCGCTTTGGGGTATTCCACGCCCTGTTCGTCCGCGTGGTCCTTGTAGTTCAGTCCCACACAGATGATCTGTCACGGACGCGGGACAGGCGCCCCCAACCGCACCCCCGTGGCGGAAACGATGGCCTTCTGTGGTGTATCGGCCAGAACTTTCCTGGCCTTTCCCCCAAAATCACCTTGTAGGAACTCCAGCAGCGTTGCCGGAATCTTCTTGTCCGCTTTGTTCAAGTCCACGATCTGGCGCCCGCCGTTGGTGAGCGCTCCCAGCCGTTCCCTGCCAAGCGGTCCGAAACTGACCAGACGCATCTACGCCCTCCTCCCTGTAGCGCGATCCCCCGAAATCGCCTCGTTCCGTGTCCACAACTGCACGTTGTGTTGTTGATTGCGGCCACCTGCCGCCGCTTTCCGCGCACCGTCAACTACGAACCACGAACTACGAACCAGATGCCGTCCCTCCCCCGTGTCCAAAACTGCACCTTATGTCGTTCGCGCTGCCCTCCCGTCGTCCGTCGTCCCTCGACCCTGAACCCCTGCCCCATTCCGTGTCCAAGACTGCACATTGTGCACTCGGACATCATCTTCCTTCGCCTCGGGCTTTCCAGCCGTGCGTATCCCCCTGGATATAGACGTCAGTCCCTCCAGCCTATTGCCTTAAATCTACCGCATTTTCTGCGAATTTGTCAAGCGCCAGGTTTCGGCGTATCCCTTCTTTGCCCTGGAATGCCGCACGCGCCGTGGCACCATGGATGCCGCTCCAGAAACCAGGAGACCGCTTCCATGCTCACATTCCACTGCTCGGCTCTTGGCGCTGTCATGCTGACTCTCGCCGCGACGGCGCTCTGTGCTGCGGAATCCGCCCCCGCCCCCGCCCCCTGGCCCGCTGAGCGCGCGCGCGAATGGTCCGACAAGCAGCCTTGGCTGGTCGGCTGCAATTTCCTGCCAAGCACCGCGGTCAACGACGTGGAGATGTGGCAGAAGGACACCTTCGACCCCGCGACCGCCGATAAGGAGCTCGCCTGGGCGCAGAAGATCGGCTTCAACTCCGTGCGCGTCTTTCTGAACTACGTCGTCTGGAAGGACGATCCCGAAGGTTTCAAAAAGCGCTTCGAGCAGTTCCTCGCCATCGCCGCAAAGCATGGCATTTCAACGATGCCGATTTTCTTTGATGACTGCGCGTTCGCGGGCAAGGAACCCAAAGTCGGCAAGCAGGACGACCCCGTTCCCGGCGTGCACAACAGCGGCTGGGTTCCGAGCCCCGGCAAGTCGCTGGTTATGAACCGCGACGCGTGGCCGGACCTTGAAAAGTTCGTCAAGGACGTCGTCGGTGCGTTCGGCAAGGACGCGCGCGTCGTTGTCTGGGACCTCTACAACGAACCCGGCAACGAAGGCATGGGCAACAAGAGTCTGCCGCTGGTCGAAGCAGCGTTCGCGTGGGCGCGCGAAGTGCGACCGGCGCAGCCCCTCACCGTCGGCCTGTGGGGCGGCTTACCCGACCTTAACCGCAGGCAGATAGAACTGTCCGATATCATCTCCTTCCACAATTACGGCGATAAGGCCGCCCTCGAACGCCAGATCGCCGAACTGAAGAAGCACGGCCGCCCGGTGCTCTGCACGGAATGGATGCGCCGCCCTGCGAGTCTCTTCGCGTCGCACATGCCGGTCTTCAAGGCCGAACGCGTCGGCTGCTACAACTGGGGCCTGGTCAATGGCCGCACGCAGACGCACTTCCCGTGGGGTTCGCCGAAGGGCGCGCCCGAACCGAAGGTCTGGTTCCACGATCTTCTGCGCCGCGACGGCACGCCGTTCAACCCGCAGGAAATCCAGACTATCGGCCAGCTCGCGGGCATTCTGAAAGCGCCTGAGATCAAAGTGCTGATCGCCACATCTCAGAAGGAAGCCGTCGAGTGGCGTTACACTATCGAGAAACCCGCGGACGACTGGTTCAAGCCGGCCTGCGACGATTCGAAGTGGCTGCGGAGCAATGCGCCGTTCGGGACGAAGGAACCTGAATTTGGCCGCAACCCCGGCACCGAATGGAAAGCCGCGGACATCTGGCTGCGCCGTGAAGTTGTTCTGCCGGATGGCCCGCTCAACGCGCCGCAACTGCTGCTCTACCACGATGAAGACGCTGAAGTGTACTTCAACGGCGTTCTGGCCGCGACCGTCGCCGGCTACAACACTGAGTATGAAGAAATCGGCATCACTCCCGAAGCCCGCGCGGTCCTTAAGCCCGGCAAGCTCCTCCTCGCCGTCCATTGCCACCAGACCACCGGTGGCCAGTACATAGACCTCGGCCTCGTTGACCAGCGATAGCCAGGGTGGCCCCGATACGCGCGAGGGTGGCCCCGATAGCCGCTTCAGCGGTTATCGGGGTGCCGAAGGTACACCGAGGCCTTGGGGTAGGAAGTCAAGAAAAAAGCGTTAGCGGCGATTGGAAAGCCAAGCACAGATGACGCCGGTCTGCGCAACCATGGCGCATAGCATCGTCCCCAGCAATTTCGCCTGGACGCCGCCAAGATTGTAGACCCGTCCGCCGTTCATTGTATCCACGGTTGGATCATAGGCCAAGATGAAATACAGCGCGCCGATGAGACCGAGCGCAAAGAGCCATCTTCCGCCGGCGTTCGTGGGAATGTCGCGCGTGGTTCGCGGGGGCGGCAACGGCTTCACCTCTTGCAGCGGAACCTCGGAATCGGCGGCCTTGCCCCTCGCAAGGAACTTCTCTTCCTGGCTCATAGTTCTCCTCCTATCGTTTGATCTGCGGGCCGCGCCAAGTGAACTCGCCGAGGATCGCGTCGTCAGCAAAAGAGAGGATGGTCACCATTCCAGTGCCGCCGTAGAGTTCATTGTGGCGGGAGCAATTGCGGATGATCCCTTCCTTCACGTCTCGGTCAGCCTGCGCCCAAAGAAACGGGTTCACCCAGAATTCCGCGCCCTTTACCTTCTTCAGCACTCCACCCTTGAATGCTTCCTCACGCCAGTCATCCGCGGCCTTCGTCAGAGCGGCGGCTTTCGCGTCCTTTTCCTGCTCCGCTTTCAGTTGTGCGCGCTGTTCTTTGGCCGCGGCCGCGGCCTTTGCCTTGTTCTCTTTCGCGGCCCAGTCCGCGACGATCTCCGGCGGCGGGCGCGGCGGTTTTACCGCGGCTTCTACCGGCGCCCTCCGCGGCGTGGCAACTGTTGCCACCGGCGCCGGCGGCGCCACTTCCGTCGTTTTCGCCGCGGGTTGCAGTGCGATCAGAGCGACCACGCCGATGACACACAGCAGCAGCACGGCCCCGATCGCGCCGGCGACGATCCACAGTCCAGCGCGGCTCTCTCGTTTTGGTTCGGCTGCGACGAAGAACTTCGCTTCCTGGCTCATAGTTCCCTCCTTCGTGCGCGCTATGCCAACGAGTACACCGCGGGCGGGGCGCGCGCGCACGGAAACGCGCCTGGCGGTGAACGACAGGGTTCAGGGTTTCGGGTTTCAGGTTGCGGACCGGGCGGCTATGCTCTCCGGCAAGGAGGGGTGACGCATGAAACGACAGACGGGATCGTTCACGGCCAGAGATCCGGGCGGCAAGGAATACCGCATTCTCGTGTTTACCGAGATCATTGATGCAAGCACGCGCGCTGGATCGGCGACGCTTGATGGCCTCAAAGCGCTGCGCACCGAAGACGGCTTACACGTGAACCGGATTGCGAAGGGGCATTACAGGAT
>JAPLOD010000694.1 GCA_026692735.1 Planctomycetota bacterium
AGCCTTTGCGGTACTCGCGCGACAGGTGCTTGTTGAGCTCCGGGACATTCGTGCACTTCATGGTCGGCCCGTCCCACTCGACCTTCTTGCCGAGGCCGGCCTTGATGGCCAGGCAGCCCAGCAGCACGATCTCGGTCAGCCGCGACGCGACCTCGAAGTTGGAGCACGCCGGCTCGCCGCCCTTGCAGGCCTGGAAGAAATTGCCGTGGTGGCCGGCGCCTTTGGGCCTGGGGAGCGTCTTCCCCGGCTGCGGGAACGCCTTGTGTTGCTCCTCGGGGATGATCCGCACGCCGCCGCCGTAGCACCCCGTGAACATGATCCCCTTGTCGCCGATGTAGAACGTGCCGTTCGTCTCGAACTTCCGGTCGTACTTCTTCTCCAGTTCCGCGAACAACGCCGGCCGGTTGGCGTCGTTCCGGGCGACGCTGTCGGGGGTGTCGCCCTCGCCGGCCTTCCGGATCCCCTTCCGCTTGCCGTCGTACCAGTACAGCTTGACCGGTGGCATGTCCTCGCGAGCGGGGAAGTCCCAGCGGATCTTCGTGCCGATGGGATACCGCTCCTCGGTCCCGCCCGCCATCTCCTCGACCTCGATGGACGTCGGATGGCCCAGCTTCAGCGCCCACACCGCGCCGTCCAGGACATGGCAGCCCATGTTGCCCAGCGACCCGTCGCCGAAGTCGTGCCAGCCGTGCCATTCGTGGGGATGCAGGTCCTTGTGGTAGTCGCGGTACGGCCCCGGTCCGATCCAGTTCTCCCAGTTCATTCCCTTCGGCACGGGCAGCGTCGGTGGCCGCGGGCCCACTCCGCCGTTCGCGCGATCGCTCCAGCAGTGCACCTCGGTGACCTTCCTGATCGCCCCGGCCCAGATGTACTCGCACAGCCGCCGGTAGCTTTCGCCCGAATGCCCCTGGTTGCCCATCTGCGTGGCGACCTTGTACTTCACCGACCACTCCGCCAGCATGCGCGCCTCGCTGATGTTGTAGGCCATGGGCTTCTCCACGTACGCGCCCTTGCCCAGCTTCATCGCCATCAGCGCCGGCAGCGCGTGTTGGTGGTTCGGCGTCGCGACGGAGATGGCGTCTATCTCCTTGCCCATCTCATCGAACAGCTTGCGGTAGTCGCTGAAGACCCGGACTTTTGCCGCGTCGAAGCCCTTGTACGCATCCTTGTCCTTGGCCTTCTCGATGACCTCCTTGGTCCTCTTGAATGCATTCGCGATGCTCTTTTCGTCCGCGTCAACCAGAGCGACCAGTTGTTCGCCCATCGCCGCGGGAACGTGCGTCCCCGTCCCCTGCCCGCCGCAGCCGATCACCGCCACGCGCAGCTTGTCGGTTGCGCCCGCGGCCAGGATGTACGGCGCGCCAATCGCTTGCGCCCCGGCGACCGCGCCGGCGCACACGGCGGCTCTCTTCAGGAACTCCCGTCGGCTTTGTCGAGCACTCATGTCAGCGTCTCCTTTGGCTCTTGGCTATTGGCCGGCAGTCGAGAACCAGCAGCCAATAGCCAGTAGCTGATAGCCAGGTCTCCGGGCCAAGGCCCCAGCTATACTCCGAACGTCCACGCTTTCAAATGCCCTGCGGACGCAAGCACTGTGCGTATTGCCAGCGGTCGTTCGGCACTCGACAACCGCGCTCTCGGACGCTACTATCTCCGCGCTTCTGCCGGGCGGCCAGGCGGGAGCCTGTGCTGTGGTGGGCCGCAGCAGTCTGCGGGAAGGGCGCAATCCGCGGTCTTCCGGGTCGAAGCGGGGCTGTGCACAGAACACCCCCGCCGGGGAACGGTGAGGTTTCTGGTTTGAGGTTTGTGGTTTCTGGTTGACGGGCAGTCCCTGGTGGTAACCTGAAACCTGTAACCGTGTCTCTGGCTGAACCTGGACCGCGACGCGCGAAGGACCGCCGCAATCGCTCGATTGCCGGCCGGTCTTGAAAGGAGTCGTCCTCAACGATGGCCATTGTCAACGCCAAGGATCTGCTGGCGACGGGCGCCCATTTCGGGCACCGCACGAGCCGCTGGAACCCCAAGATGGAGCCGTACATCCTGGGGAAGCGCAACAAAATCCACATCATCAACCTGCGCGAGACGGTGCGCGGCATCGTCGCGGCCTACTTCTTCTGCCGCAAGGTCGCGGCGGAAGGCAAGCAGGTCCTCTTCGTCGGGACCAAACGCCAGGCGCGCGAGGTCATCACCATGCACGCCCTGCGCTGCGAAATGCCCTACTGCGCGGAACGCTGGCTGGGCGGCTCCCTCACCAACCTCGCCACCATCCGCCTGCGCGTTAAGCGCCTGCTGGAGCTGGAGCAGATGGACGCGACCGGCGAGATCAACACCTACAACAAGAAGATGCAGAGCGCGCTCAACCGCGAGAAGCGCAAGATCAAGCGCAATCTGGACGGCATCCGCAACATGCATGAGCTGCCGGGCACGGTCTTCGTTATTGATCCGACCATGGAGCGCAACGCGGTGCTCGAAGCGCGCCGCCTCTCCATCCCGGTGATCGGCATGCTCGACACCGACGCCGACCCGACCGACATTGATCTGCCCATCCCGGCCAACGACGACGCCATCCGCGCCATTGACCTGGTCGTCGCCAAGCTCGCCGACGGCTGCCTCGAAGGCATGAACATGCGCAAGACGCACCCCGAGTTGGCGGTCAAGGCCCAGGAACGGGCGTTCGCCCACCAGGTGACGCAGCAGGAGACGCCGCCGACGGGCGCCGCTTTGATCGGCGGATGAGACTGGATTGACGAGGAGAGATATCACATGGCTGACGTGAATGCTCAACTGGTGGCAAAGCTGCGCGAAAAAAGCGGCGCGCGTATGATGGACTGCAAAAAGGCCCTCGTCGAAACCCA
Organism: Planctomycetota bacterium; assembly: GCA_026692735.1. Classification (GTDB taxonomy): domain Bacteria; phylum Planctomycetota; class SZUA-567; order H5-PLA8; family H5-PLA8; genus JAPLOD01. The sequence goes on from JAPLOD010000694.1 coordinate 2,853, forward strand.
GGCCGAAGCCGCAAAGGGCGAGGGCCCCTGGCTGGCCGCGGCCGAAACCTGGCTCCGCACCAAGAGCCTCGACAAAGGCCACGCCATGGCCGAGCGAACCGCGACCGAGGGCATGCTTGCCCACAAGCTGTCCCCCGACGGCAAGACGCTCACCGTCGTCGAGATGACGGCCAACACCGACTTCGTGACCAAGAACGCCGAGTTCCTCAAGCTGCTCAACGACCTCCTCGAGCTGGCCGACACGAACGCGCTCGATTCCGCCGAGAAGCTCGCCGCCCAGACCCTGAACGGCACGCCCGTGGCCGAGGCCGTCAAGGCCCTGGCCGGCAAGATCGGCGAGAACATCGGCATCAAGCGCGTGGTGCGCTACCAGGGCGAGATCGGCTACTACATCCACCACGACAGCAAGCAGGGCGCGATCGTGGAGCTGACCGGCGTGAGCGGCGAGAAGGCGCAGGCGCTGGGCAAAGAGCTCGCCATGCACATCGTCTTCGCCAAGCCCGCGTACCTGACGCGCGAGGAAGTGCCCGCCGACCTGGTCAAGAAAGAGACCGAGATCGTCGCCGAGAGACTGAAGAACGATCCCAGGAACGCCACGAAACCGCCCGAGATCCTGCAGAAGATCGCCGCCGGCCAGCTCGGCAAGTTCTACGCTTCGTTCGTCCTGCCGGACCAGCCCTACTTCCGCGACAGCAAGATCACCGTCGCCCAGGTCATGAAGGAACAGGGCGGCGCGGCCGTCAAGCGCTTCGTGCGGTTCCAAGTCGGCGCGGCGTAACGGCGTCCCATTATTCTCTGAGCCGCGACCGTAAGGGAGCGGTCAGACCGCTTGCTTACGCGCGCGGCTCGGAATCCACACTTTTGGAAAGCCCGTGCGGCCGGCCGGCGGCGAGGAGGCGCAGCTATGAAGACGGTTGAACTGAGCGAGCGCTCGGTCTCGGTGCGCGAACTCATCGAACTGGCTCGGGGCGAGAACGTGCTGGTCAAGGGTCCGGACGGCGAAGAGTTCCTCTTCGCGCACGTGGATGATTTCGAGCAGGAGGTGGAAACGCTGCGCAAGAGCGGCGCATTCCTGGCGTTCCTCGACAAGCGTTCACGAGAGAAGACGCGGATACCGCTTTCCGAAGCGCGAGCACGGCTGTTAGGCAAAGGCTGACGGGCCGCGCCGTGTAGCCGCAGCCCCTCGATCACCTTCCGCCCTCAAGCCTCAAGTCCCAAGCCCCAAGCCCCAAGGCTTACCTCGGCCCTCGTCCACTAATCTGCCCGGCTTCGCCATTCTTGCCAAGAAGGCTGAACTGCACGGCTGCTTGCGACTCGTAAGCGACCCCGTCCAGCACGAACGCCATCTGGATTGAGCGCGCGAGGGACTTATGCCCCGCTTCGCCGGCGGCCAGGGTTGGCGTGATGCCCTCGGTGTCAAAGCCCTTCTGGGACATGCTGGTGGTGCTCAACGTCACGTAGACCTTGGCCGTCCGCCCCGCGCTTAGGACCGTCGTGCCCTTGGGCAGCTTCGGATACTTGATCTGCAGCTTCTTGATCCGCCCCAACCGGCCTTGCGACGCCGCACCGCCCTTATCGGTGATCGTGACCATGTCAACCACGTTGCCGACGGCGAGCGACAACGAATGCTCCTGCTTGACGTCGTAGCCCTCGGGAAGCTCGATGGCGGTGATGTACGAGACGGCATCGGGCTTCGCGCCGCCCTGGCCGTTGTCCGCGAAGATGAACTTGCCCTTCAGGGAATTGAGGTTGATCTGCGTGCTGGCGGGCACGTTCTTCACCAGCGGATTCTCGCCTGTCTCCAAGCGGCTGATGGACAACGTCTTGCGCGCCTTGCCCTTGACCTCGCTCGTTGCTATGTCCGCCGCCGTCGTCGTGGCAATGTAGATGCCGCTGGTCTCGAATTTGTTGACAGGCCGCAGGCCCCCAACCGGCGTGCGCCCCGTGCCGAAGTCCGTCTTGATCTCGAAGGCGTCGCGGTTGACCGCGTTGACGTCAACCTCCAGTGCGATGACGGCATTATTGCTGTCAGCGACTCTCACCTTCAGGCCGTTGAGCTTGTTCTCGACGCCCTGGCCGCCTTTCGAGGGATCGTCAATGTTCTTCTCACCTTTGTCCGTCATGACGTAGGCCTTCTGGCTGGACGAACCGCGCAGGCCGTTGAGGTCATACGCGGTGAGAACCACGGTGTATTCGCCCGGCTGCGCGTAGGCGTGCTTGGTCGTGACGCCGGTGTCCGTGGCGCCGTCGCCGAAGTCCCACTGGAAGATGACCGTGCCGGCGTTGGCGTTGGCGATGGCGGTGAAGGTCATCTCCTTGCCCACGTCGGCCGGATTGGGCGCGATGATGAAGTCGGTGATGACGCGGTTCGCCGGCGACCGCACTTCCACGGTGAGCGACTGCGTGAACGTGCTCGTCCCGTCCGAAAGGGACGCCGTCACCTTGTAGAAGCCCTCGGCGTTGTACGTGTGCGTCGCCGTAGCGCCGGAACCTGTCGTGCCGTCGCCGAAATCCCACGTGACGGTCATCCCGCCTGCGCCCCCCAGCGTGAACGTGACCACTTCGCCCGGCTTGGCCGGGTTGGGTTCGGCGTTCAGCGAAAGGATGCCGGGGAGGACGTTCAGCGTCACAGTCTTGCTGGCGGAATTGCAGTTGGCCGTATCCTGCGGCGTGAACGTGACGGAAAGCTTCTGCCCCGATCCCGCGTTCAGTTCAGTGCCTGTGGCCGGCGAATAGGCGAGCGATCCCGCCATGCCGCCCGCGACCGTGGCGTTGAGCTGCACGGAACCGAGCGTGTACGGATATGTCACGTCGGCGGGGTTGGCCCACGTGATGACCGGCGTGGCCTTGAGCACGTTGATGCTCACATTCCTGGCTGCGGGCGTGTTGTAGTTCGCCGTGTCCGTGGGCGTGAACTGCACGGAAAGCGTCTGCCCCGCGCCCGCGTTCAGCACCGTGCCGCTCACAGGCGTATACGCGATCGTCCCCGCCACGTTTACCGTGGCGTTAAGCTGCGTCGCGCCCAGAGCTGTCGGATAGGTAATATCGGCCGGATTGTTCCACGTGATGGTCGGCGTGCCCTTAGCGATAGTGAGGTCCAGTGTCGCCGTGCCAGTGCCTCCAGCGTTACTGGCCGTGATCTCCACGTTGAACGAGCCAGCCACGTTGGGCCAGCCGGTTATCGTACCCGTGCCGGCGTCCAGTGACAATCCGTCCGGCAGATTCGCCGCGCTGAAGCTCGTTGGGGCGTTGCTGGCCGTAATGGTGTAACTGAACGGAACACCAACCGTACCGTTGGCACTCGTGGCGCTGCTAATCGCGGGCGGCGCTAGGGAGCGCACGATACCCCAGTCAGGGAACCTTTCCAACGCCAACGAAGAGGCGATCAATGTCACCCCCGAGCCGTCGGCGTTGGCTATGCCTATATCATACGCGCCGCCCGTGCAGACCTCGAAAGCGAACTTGGCGCCATCGGGGGACCAACTAGTTTGGTAGATGTCTCCCGCGAGGTCAAGGATCTCAAGGTCGCCTGTCCCATCAACATTCATCCGATGTGTGCGTTCATCCCCGTACCCTGGAGCGCCGTGGGACTTTGCGTATAGGAGCTTTGTACCGTCGGGTGATACGCTTGGCATATAATCTCCCACAGCATTCGATGTGAGCTGCGTCAACCCCGTGCCGTCCGACTGGATTCTCCAAAGTTCGTTGCTCGGAGACCAATTGTAGCTGGTTTCCTGGCTGAAGAAAATCGTCTCCGAATCAGGCTTCCACGAAAGCCAGCCGCCACCCAAGCTGGTTGAGTGGATGATGGTTTGGCCTGTGCCGTCCGCATTGATGACGCCCAACTCGAATGTTGCCCGGCCTGCCGCGTTCCAGAACCCGGAGAACGCAAGGCGCGAGCCGTCCGGGCTCCAGGTGCAACACTCGTCCCTGTCCACGTTCGTAAGCTGCCTTGCGTTCGAGCCATCCACATTCATGACCCAAAACTCCCACGTGGCGCCCCGATCCGAACCGAAGGCAATCCTCGTGCCGTCCGGCGAGATGTGGGGACTCGAGTACGTCGGACCTGTCGTGAACGTGAGCTGCTGCTTCTCCGTGCCATCCGGGTTCATTATCCAGATGTTCTGCCACCCGTCCGCGTCGGACACGTAGACGATCTTCTGCCTCTCCATGGCGATTGCGAGGTCAAGCGTGGCGCTGCCCGTTCCGCAGGAATTCGTGGCGCTGATTGTGGCCCTGTAATTTCCCCCGGCTGTTGGCGTACCTGAGATGAGGCCTGTAGAGGTGTTCACCGACAGGCCCGTCGGCAGACCCGTTGCATTGAAGCTCGTGGGCGTTTTCGTGGCCGCGACGGTGTAACTGAACGGAAGACCAACCGTGCCGTCGGCAGTCGTGGGGCTCGTGATGACTGGCGGCCAAACGGCGAGCACTTTGAGGCCAGCCGAGGTTGGCACGAGTACCTCAACCCTGCCGTCGCCATCTATGTCAGCCACAGCAATGTGGCCCGTGGTCGTCGCACCAAGAGGGAAGAGCCATTTCCGGTTAAGCGAACCATCGTACGCGGCGACACTGCTCCCGTGCTCTACTATCACCTCGTCCAGTCCGTCGCCATCCAGATCGCAGGTTGCCACAACGAAGGACGCCTCGTCGGTCTTGCTGAGGAAAGCCAGCTCAGTCAGGTTGGCATCGAGAAGATGAATCCCCACCCAGTTGCCATTGGCCACCTCGCCCAGCACCAATTGCATTCCCGTTCCCGCCCTCAAGTGCCCAACCGCTCTTCCTCCGCTACTGTAGTTCGCCGCCCCGATCCATTGCTTCACCTGCGCGCCGGTAGCCGGATTAAGCACGTACGCCGCCAGGTTGCCGCCGTACCAATCCTGGTTGCGGGCAACCACGACGTCCAGAGATCCATCACCGTCAATGTCCACCAGCGATGGATCTGCGCCCCAAGTGCCTATAGGGTTGTACCACTTCAGCGTACCATCGCTCTTATAACAGATGACATACGCGGTTGAATCGTTGAAGCCGTTGGCGCTTATCCCATTGTGAACCGCAGTGTACCCGATAATGATCTCCTGCTTGCCATCGTTGTCAACGTCGGCAAACACAAAGTCATGAATTGGGGCGCCAACGTCGTAGTGCCATTTCTCCGCGCCAGAGGCGTACTCGAAGACCCACACGCCACAATAGTACCATTTACAGACGTTTAAGACGATCTGCTTGGTTCCGTTATTGTCCAGATCAACGACACCTGCCACCTGTACGTTCTCGTCGGAAGCAACCGCGGTGGGAAAGGTGATGCTTTTCAGCTCTGTTCCAGACCCGTCATATACCTTGATGGTGTAGGTGGTCGAAGCTGACCGATAACTTGCAGCGACCTCCGCCTTGCCATCGCCGTTCACATCTGCGAGAACGGCACACCACTGGCTGCCCCCGGTTTTTTCCCATAGCAGGTTCCCGCCACAGTCGTAGGCATGCAGACCGTTTGCATCGGTAATGACGACCTCGAGCTTCGAGTCGCCCGTAATATCCGCAGCGACAGCATCGCAATTTGCTGTTCCCGCCGTCCAGACAACGACATATCGGTTCAGCGGAACCGCGAACGCGGCGCCGGATTCCTGATTGGCCGTGCCGCCCGCGTCCTGTCGCAGGGTCGGCCAGCCGACAGTGCCGCCGAAGGAATCGCCAACAGTCGTGACGGCGAGCAATACCGCGCCCGCAAGCAGTCCTGACCGTAAGGAAGTGGTCCCGAACCGCTTGCTGACGCGCGCGGCTCCGACGGCAATCCAAAATCGGAAATCAGAAATCGAAAATCGCATGGTTCCCCTCCTTCATACCCGTGACACCGGCAGCAATAGACGTGCTACCGGCCACGGAACCCCAGACGATGACTCAAGACGATCCGAAACATTACGTTAATTATATTCTACGCCCCCCCCCCGTTTATGCAAGTCTTTTCTGTGAAATACTTTACATTGCACCATGCGGTGCACACGTGCTGCACATGTGCGTTTCTGGACAGGTCTCGGGCCACAGGCTCTTATACGGTGTCACGTATCCCGCATCCCGCACCCCGTTCCGCCCCAGCCTTTCACTTGCGCTCCACGCGGAAACTCTGTACTCAGTAATCAGCACTCAGCACTCAGGACGTAGCACTCAGGACTCGACCATGGGCGGCAAGGGGAAAAGAGCGGGCAGCATCAGCGGCAGGAGGGCCGTCTCCTCGATAGACCTTTCCGGCCACAAGCCGACGTCGTCCGCGTCCCTCCCGGCGGTCGCCGACAGGCGCAAGCCCAAGTACTCGCGCATCGTCCTCAAGCTCTCCGGCGAGATGCTCGGCGGCGAGTCCGGCAAGGGCATTGACCCCTCCCAGATCGAAAGCCTCTGTTCCCAAGTCAACGAATTGCGCACGCTGCACGTGGCCGTGGCGGTCGTGATCGGTGGCGGCAACATCATCCGCGGCGACCAGGCCAGCCAGTCCGGACTGCTGCACCGCGCCACGGCCGACTACATGGGCATGCTGGCCACCATCATGAACGCGCTGGCCCTGCAGGACGCGCTGGAGAGCATGGGCGCCGAGACGCGGGTGATGTCGGCGATCAAGGCGGAAGAGGTGTGCGAGCCGTACATCCGCCGCAAGGCGCTGCGGCACCTGGAACTGCAGCGCATTGTGATCCTGGCCGGCGGGACGGGCAACCCGTACTTCACGACGGACACCACGGCGGCACTGCGCGCCATGGAGCTCAAGGCCGAAGTGCTGCTCAAGGCCACGAAGGTGTCCGGCGTCTTCGATTCCGATCCGGCCAAGAACGCGCACGCGGTGAAGTACGAGCATCTCTCGTACATGCAGGTGCTGCGCGAACGGCTGAAGGTGATGGATACGACGGCCGTGTCGCTGTGCATGGACAACAAGCTGCCGATTATCGTGTTCAGCGTGAAAGAGCACGGGAATATCCGCCGCGTGGTCATGGGTGAGCGTCTCGGCACGCTGGTGGACGGCGACGAAACCGGGGCCGGCCGCGGCAAGCAGTAGCCTGCTGTTGTTCTCCTCTCCCCCGTGGCGAAATTTGCCAAATTGCGCTGCAGCGGGAGGGGGCTTTCGGGAGGGGCCGGCATGGACATTGACGAAGTCCTGCTCGACAGCGAAGACCGCATGATCAAGTGCGTGGCCGACTACGATGCGCACCTCAAGAGCGTGCGCACCGGACAGGCCAGCACGGAGATGGTGGAGCACGTGCACATCAACATCCCCGCGTACGGGGGCGAAGTGCCGCTCCGCCAGGTCGCTCTGGTGGCCAAGCAGGACCTGCGGATGCTCGTCATCAAGCCCTTCGATCCGAAGACGGTCAAGGACATCGAGAAAGGCCTCTTCGCCGCCAACCTCGGCCTGACGCCGCAGAGCGACGGCAAGGTGATCCGCCTCTCCTTCCCGCCGCTCTCCGAGGAGAACCGCAAGAAACAGATCAAGACCATCAAGGACCGGATGGAGCAGCACAAGGTCACGCTGCGCACGGTCCGCCACGACGCCGTCAAGCAGATCAAGGACCAGAAGGGCAAGGTCAGCGAAGACGCTCAGAAGGCGGCCGAGGAAGAGATCACCAGCCTCATCAAGAAATATGAAGGCCAGCTCGAAGGACACTTCGACAAGAAGTCGAAAGAGGTTTTGACGGTGTGAGGCCCCTGCGCCTGCATGTCCGCCGCAACCCGCGCGCCGACGCATTGCTTTCGTTCCCGCCCCGCGGTATAGTAATCAGCGGGTGAAGACTATGAGCACGCTTCAGCAGATTGAGGAGCTTCTGCCGCGCATGACGCGCGCTGAGAGAGCCGATCTCTGGAAACGACTTGCCCGGGAGTTCGGCACGGACGTGCCTGGCGTCACTTTCGTCCCCGGCGTCTGCGGCGGGAACCCCTGCGTCGCGGGCACACGGATTCCCGTCTGGCTGCTGGAGGCCATGCGCCGGGATGGCGCGACCGAGCGGCAGTTCCAGGCCGCCTACCCGCAATTGACCTCCACCGACCTCCAGGCAGCCTGGGAATATGTGCGGCGGCATCCCGCGGAAGTTGACCAGCAGATTCGCGAGAATCAGCCGGATGAGTCCGGGGAAGCCTGATGGCCCGCTTCCTTGCCGACGAGAACTTTCCTGCTGCCGCCAGCGTTCGCCTCAAGAGTCTCGGACACGACGTCCTTAGTGCACAGGAGGCGGGGCTCGCCAATCGCTCGGCATCGGACTCTGAAGTGCTGGCGTATGCCCAGGCCACACGCCGCGCGGTACTCACGCAGAATTGGCGGCATTTTCGCACGCTGCACAAGCAGCATCCACAGCACGCCGGGATGGTATTGTGCTCCGTGGACCTGGACTTCGACCGTTTGGCTCGCAGCCTCCATCAAGCCCTCGCTGGCCGCGAGGATCTTCCGGGCCTGTTGATACGAGTCTACCATCCCCCGCGGTGAGCACATGCTTTGCTTTGCCATCACCCACACCGACTCCCTCGCCCGCGCCGGCCACGTCACCACCGCGCACGGCGCGTTCGACACGCCGGCCTTCATGGTCGTAGCGACGCTCGGCGCGCCGAAGGGCGTCACGCCGCAGCAGGTTCGTGACCACGGCGGCCAGGTGCTGCTCATGAACGCCTTCCACATGGCGTGGCGGCCCGGCGAGAAGCTCGTCCAGCGCATGGGTGGCTTGCACAAGTTCAGCGGGTGGAGCGGCCCGATACTCACCGATTCCGGCGGCTTCCAGGTCTTCTCGCTGCCCGGCCTGCGCAAGGTCACTGACGAGGGCGCGCTCTTTGCCAGTCCCGTGGACGGCGCGCAGCGGCTCTTTTCCCCTGAAGCCGTGGTGGATATCGAGTGCGCGCTCGCGCCCGACATGGCCATGGTGCTCGACGAATGCCCGCCGCATCCGTGCGCGCCGGCGGAGCTCTCTCGGGCCGTGGAGCGCAGTAGTCGCTGGGCGGAACGGTCCGCGAAACGTATCGAAGGCCGGCAGGATGCCGGCGCTACGGAGTTCTTTGGCATCATCCAGGGCGGCTTCGATGAGAAGCTGCGCCGGCGTTCCCTGGAAGCCACGGCGGCGCTGCCGTTCGCGGGCCTGGCGCTGGGGGGCTTTTGCGTCGGGGAGCGCATCGAGGACACGCAGCGCGGGATAGCGTTCACCGCGCCGAAGATGCCCGCGGACAAGCCGCGCTACCTGATGGGCATGGGCGCGCCCGAGGACATCCTGTTCGCGGTGGCGCACGGCGTGGACATGTTCGATTGCACGCTGCCGACGCGGAACGGCCGGAACGGGCTGGCCTTCACGTCGCGGGGCAAGCTGCGGCTCAAGAACGCCTGCCACGCCGGAGCGGACGTCCCGCTGGATGCCGCGTGCGACTGCTACACCTGCCGGCACTTCAGCCGCGGCTTCCTGCGGCATTTGTTGCTTGCCCGTGAGATGAACGCCGCTATCCTGGTCAGCCTTCATAATCTGGCTTTCTACTTCCGGTTGATGGACGGGATTAGAGAGGCCATACGAACGCGCCGGTTAGCGCAGTACAGTGCGGACTTCCTGGCCCGCTGCAAGACGGAGAGTACGGAGCACTAAGGGGTTACCTTGGCAGAGCCAGCAGAAGCACCGACGAAAGCAGGCACGAGCGCACCGCCGCCGGGCGGGGGCCCGTCGCCCTCGGGAACGCCACAGGGCGGGTTCGACAGCCTGCTCCTGATGCTCGTCTCGATGGGCCTGATCTTCTACCTGCTGGTCATCCGCCCGGAGAGCAAGCGGCGGAAGCAGAAGGAAGCCCTGCTGAGCGGGTTGAAACCCAAGGACAAAGTGCTTACCATAGGTGGTGTGTACGGCACCGTCATCGAGGTGGATGGCGACGAGGTCGTGGTGCTGGTTGATCCGCGGAAAGATATCCGGCTCCGTTACCGCCGCAGCGCCGTGGACGCCGTGATTGACGCGGAAGGGAAAGACAAGGGCAAAGAAAAGGAAAAGAAGTAGCGCTGGTTGTCGGCTATTGTCCATTGGCTGGCGCACGAGAGAGACCATGACGCTCAGGGTGCACTCATTGAAAGCTTGCGGCGCGCGGAGCGTGGCTCTGCTGGCCATGCTGTGTGCCGTCGTTGGCGGACCGGTGGCCCAGCTTGTGCGGCTGGCGGAGATCGTCCCGCCCGCGGCCGGCACTGGTGGGCGGAGCCACCAGTGGCACGCGGCGGCCCAGCCGCGCTTCCGTCTCGTCCTGGCCGGTGAATGCAATGAAGCCGCGCAGCCCGCGGCGGCCTCAAAGGACGCCGCACCCACGTCCGACATGCAGGAGAAGACCAAGGCTCCGCGGCTGCTGAAGCCGGTGGCCGACCAGTGGGAGTCCGCGGCGCGCGTTCAGATTGACGCCGGCGAGATCCCCGCGCCGGCCGGTGAGCCGTACGTTCCGGTCATTGAGCCTGCCCGAGTTGCGGACGCGACCACAGTCTTCTATCCAAGTCATAGCTCGCCAAACCCGCCCGCGCGCGGGCCCCCCGAGGCATTCTAGGTTTTCGAACTGCGATTTTCGATCTGGCCGTCTTGGCTCATCGGAAGTTGCCTTCCCCGGGGCGATCCGCGTGTGCGGATGTAACGACTGAGTTCTGAGAACTTGCTAAAGGAGTGTGGATCATGGCGGAAACTCCAACGACGCCGGCAGACATCGCGCCGCAAGAGGGGGAAGGCTCGCACACCGGCCTGCTGGCCGGGGGCATAGCGCTGTTCCTTATTGTTATGGGCCTGTTCGGCGGCTTGTCGTACGGTTTCTACCGGTGCGGCGCCACGTGGGAGGGTCTGGGGTTCTTCCTGGGCCTGGTGGCTCTCTTCGCGGGCTTGCTTTCCTCGCCGCAGGGCTGGTTCGGCAAGTCCGTCATGTACGCGCTGTTCGGCATCGGCGTGGTCGGCACGGGAGTCGAGACCGTTCTGCGCGCAAACCAGTTCGGCTTCGCCACGGAACAGACGCTCAGGCCGCTGGGCGCCATGGTGGTCCTGCTGATCATACTGGCCCTGCTGATGCTGGCGTGGAAGCGCAGCTTCTTCGGCAAGTGCAACGGGCGGATCATGTTCTCCCTGTGGTTGATCTCCATCCTCGGGGCCTACTTCGTCTTCCTCTTCGAGCAGGACAAGTACCCGATGGGCATTGACCTGGCGGGCGGCACGGAGCTCATCTACCGCCTCGACTACTCCCAGACCCAGCGCAACATCGTGGACGCGACCCGGCGGCTGCAGGCGGAGCGCACCAAGGATCCGAACTCCAAGGAAACCCGCGACCTCATGAACCAGGTCTCCACCCTGGAAGCCAGCATCAAGGCGGCGCCGGACAAGGCGGCTGAGGTCGTGCGCCGCCGCATTGATCCGACGGGCACCAAGGGCATCCCGGTCACCACGTACGGCGCGGACAAGGAGCGCCTGCGCATCCAGCTCCCGCGCGCCACGCTCGAGGAGGTAAAGCGCATCAAGAACGCCATCGAGACGCAGGGCCGGCTGACGTTCCACATCGTGCCCACCGATCAGCAGGTCATCGAGGAGACCAAAAAGAGCAAGACGAAGATGTACGCCGACCCCAACTCGGGCAAGGAATACGAGCTGAAGATCATCAAGACGCCCAAGCAGTACAGCGAAAAGGTGGAGTTCAACGAGGAGCCCGTGGTCATCGAGCGCCTGCCCGGCATGGACGGCTCCAAGATCACCCTCGCTATGGCCCGGCGCAGCACCGAGAGCGCCGGCTGGGAGATCGGCGTCCGCTTCAGCCCGCAGGGGCAGGTGGAGTTCGGCGACATGACGGGCAAGAACGTGCAAAAGCGGATGGCCATCAACCTCGATGGCACCGTCTATTCGGCGCCCACCATCCAGGAAGCGATCCACGGCGAATGCCGCATCAGCGGGCGGTTCGACCAGGAGGAAGCGGAGAAGCTGGCGGCGGTGCTGACGGCGGGATCGCTGCCGGCGGAAGTGAAGTATGAGAACGAGTTCACTGTCGGGCCGACGCTGGGGCGCGAGCAGATCGCCAGCGGCATGCAGGCCACGGTGATCGGCACCGTGGCGGTCATCGCCTTCATGCTCATCTACTACCGGCTGTCCGGCGTGATCGCGGCCTTCTGCACGGCGCTGAACATCATCATGCTGCTGGGCGCCATGGGCTTCTTCAAGGCCACGCTGACGCTGCCCGGCATCGCCGGCATCGTGCTGACGCTGGGCATGTCCGTGGACGCGAATGTGCTGATCCTGGAACGCATGCGCGAGGAGTACAATCGCGGGCGCTCGCTGCGCCTGGCGGTGTCGCACGGCTTTGACCGCGCGCTGCTGACCATCATTGACTGCAACCTGACGACGCTGATCTCCGGCATCGTGCTGTACTACATGGGCACCGGGCCCGTGCGCGGCTTCGCGGTCACGCTCTCCATCGGCATCCTGACGACGCTCTTCTGCAACTTGTGGGTGAACGGCGTCATCATGGAATGGCTCGTCAGCCGCGAAGCGTTCGCCAAACTTAACATGATGCAGTTCTTCAAGACCACGCACATAGACTTCATGGGCTGGCGGCGCGTCTGGTACACGATCACCGGCTCGATGGTGCTCGTCTCCCTGGTGCTGCTCGTCGTCTTCTCCAACCGGCTGTACGACGTGGACTTTGCCGGCGGCACGCTGGTCCAGTTCAACTTCGCCCCCGGCAAAGGCCAGGAGGACGAAGTCGTGAAGAAGAAGATGGCCGACGAGGTCGAGCCCGCGGTGAGGAAGCGCGTGCAGAACCTGGTCGCGCAGTTGAAGGCGTCGCTGGCCGGCACCGCGCCTCAGCCCGAGGCCGCCCCGAAAGCAGGTGAGGCCGCCGCCAAGACGGAGGAGGCCGGCACAGCGGCGAGGACGGGCGAGCCGAGCAACGCGCTCATGGAGAAGCGGATTGCCGAGATCGAGAAGAGCATGGAGAACTTCTACCTGCAGCCGCAGGCGTTCGGCGCCCCTACGAAAGGATGCTATCAGAGCTTCAGGGTGACGACCCGGGCGACCGATCCCGGCATCATTGAACAGGTTGACCAGGAACTGCTCGCGGCATTCAAGGATGAGCTTGAGCCGCCCGCCGTGACCGTGAACGACAAGGCCATCCAGATGCGGCTGTATGAATCGGCCAGCCTGACGCCGGAGGCGGCGCAGGCGCGGATCAGGGCGGCGATTGGCGAGGCCGCGCGGGATTCGGTTAACCAGGACTTCCAGGATGCCCTGCTGGCCCTGAATGTCTCCACGCCCGAGACTTCGGGTGGCTACGCGGTGGCGAACCTGACGCCGCTGCCGGCCGATCCCAAGGTGCGCGACAAGGTCGCGCACGCCCTGGAGCTGGTGAAGGTCGAGGGCCGCGCGGGCGGGCCCATCAGCCTGAAGAACAGCTTCGGCGCGCAGGTCGCCGGCGAGATGTGGCGCGACTCGCTGCTGGCGCTGATCGTGGCCAATATCGGCGTGTTCATCTACCTCTGGTTCCGGTTCGAGTTCTCGGGGGCGTGGGGCTTCGGCGCGATCGTGGCGCTGATCCACGACGTGATCATCGCGGCCGGCGCGGTGGTCGTCGCCAATCTTGTGCTCCATATGTCCATCCTGATTGACCTGAACATCATCGCCGCGCTGCTGACGATCGTCGGCTTCAGCGTCAACGACACCATCGTCGTCTTCGACCGCATCCGCGAGGTGAAGGCGGCGCATCCGACGCGCAACTACGAGGACATCGTCAACGAAGCTGTCAATGCGACGTTGAGCCGCACGATCCTCACCAGCCTGACCGTCATCCTGGCGGACTTGAGCCTGCTCATCTTCGGCGGGCCCACCATCCGCGGGCTGGCCTGGACGCTGCTCGTCGGCTTCACGGTCGGCACGTACAGCTCCATCTTCATCGCCTCCCCGTTGATGATCTGGTGGTACCGGCACTTCGGCGCCGCGCCGATCGCTGCGTCCGCCCCCAAGCAGCAGCGGACCGACGCGCCGTCCGGCGCGGAGGTGTAAGACACGGCATGAGTGCGCGGACGTACCCTCTCCCCACGGGGGAGAAGGGAACAGATTGCTGCAATCCCGCGAGGTTTTGCCCGGCCCCCCGCGGTCGCCGCTGGGAATATTTCAAGAACATGGTATCCTGAGCGTCGTTAGCATAGCTGCCCGTTGCACGGGTGGTGCGGAACGAGGCGAGCACGGCACATGACCGAAGAAAATCTGTGGGCGCTGGTCAGCCGGACGATCCAACACTCCGGAAGCATCGAGAAGGCCGTTTTCGTGCTGCTCGCCGCGTTCTCCGTGGTCTCCTGGACGCTGGTCTTCTGGAAGATCTGCGCGCTGTACGAAGCGCGCAAGAACGGACGGAAATTCCTCACAGCCTTTAACGGCGCGGACAATTTCGGGACGGCGCTCGCGGCCGAGGTCTACGCGGGCGCCTCGCCGCTGCTCTCCGTCTTCAAGGCGGCGGTGCAGGCGCTGGAGTCCGCGCGGCCCGCGCCCGGCAATCCCGGCGTTCCCGGCCCGGCCGGGAGCGCGGTTGAGGCCCGGCGCATTGCGGTCAAGCCGCCGGCGGCGCCCGACGATATGGTCCTGATGGGCATGCAGCACACGGCCCAGGCCGAGATCGCGAAGCTGCAGACGGGCTTGAGCTTTCTGGCCACGGTCGGCAGCACGTCGCCCTTCATCGGGCTGTTCGGCACGGTCTGGGGCATCATGAACACGTTCCGCGAACTGGGCAACGCGAAGTCGGCGAGCATCGCGGTGGTGGCCCCGGGCATTTCCTCCGCGCTGATCGCCACCGCGGCCGGGCTGGCGGTGGCCATCCCCGCCGTCATGGCCTACAACTGGTTCCTGGGGCAGACTGACGATCTGCAGGACGAGGCCGACCGTTTCATCGAACGCCTCAGCATACTCATCAAGGCCAGCGGCTGGCAGGGCCTCGCGGCAACTCGCACCGCACCGCCAACGACGCCAAGCGAGCAGCCAGCCGCCGGCAGCCAGCCTCCGGCAGCCAACGCGGCGCAGCCGGCAGCCGGCGCCCAACCGGGGAGGGCTCAGGCATGAGCATGGCGGCTGCTGCCTCTGCGAACGGGCGGCGCAAGCGCCGCCGGGCCATGGCCGATATCAACGTCACGCCCCTGGTGGACGTCATGCTGGTGCTGCTGGTGATCTTCATGATCACCGCGCCGGTGCTCAAAGACGCTATAGACGTGGACTTGCCCCGCGTGCCGGGGACGGGGGCCGGCCGCGCCATGACGCCGTTCGTGATTGTGATTGACGGCGAGGGCCGCGTGCATGTCGGCGGCAGAATGCTGCAGCCGGCCGAGGTCGGGACCGAGCTCCCCAAGCTGCTGCGGGGGCACGAGAACGAAACCGTGACTCTGAAGGCGCACCGCAGGCTGCCCTACGATTCGGTGGTGAAAGTCCTGGCCACCGTGCGCGCGGTCGGCATCACCGGGATCACCATTGCCGTGGAACGGGAGTAGGTTGCCGGACCCGCGCGAGCAGCCGTCTGCCACGAACGAGACGTTCGTGGTACCACGGGCGTCCCGCCCGTGGACATGGTCTGCCCGTGCCACAACACCAGGACCCAACAAAAAAGCCCCCGAAGGGGCCTTCTTGTTTCGCGTTTAACCGACGTGAGAGAAAGGGCCGGAAACCGAAGCCTTTCAGTACTGCAGGGATTAGGGACTACAATCGAGGGTTGGTACTTTAGTGATGTTTTTCACTTCGGTAGGCAAGCCTCGATCCCCGACTCAATCTCCCGCGCCGTAGGAACTCTTAGTTGTTTCGTCTGAAGGCCGATCCCGGTTGATCCTTTTTCGCCGGGACCTCTCATTGCCTCCAGGCGCCGCCCCGGTTTGCTACCCGTCGTGACGGATATGGAGGAGGGGTTTCCAGGGACTCCGCCATTCCGAGTAACAACCCGGGGCAGCGATCGGTCACAAACTCTTCTTCCCGCCCCCTTTCGTGCGCATCCTCTTCAACTCACTTAACCATCTTCACGGAAGCCCGTCAATATTCTCAACGTTTCAGGGCCGTTTTTATTCCAACAATCCCGTCCGACCCACCACGCCTTTTCCTGGCTCCTGTGAAGCGGAGAGCACTGCCACTCTCTAATAGTTGGACGCTCAAACGCGCCGC
Source organism: Planctomycetota bacterium (assembly GCA_026692735.1). GTDB lineage: Bacteria > Planctomycetota > SZUA-567 > H5-PLA8 > H5-PLA8 > JAPLOD01. The sequence goes on from JAPLOD010000694.1 coordinate 18,971, forward strand.
AATCCCAAGAAAACTGAGATTTTTCGCGCAACGCCCCCTCTTCCACAACGGCTGATTCCGGCAGCACTTACATCAGCTTAGTACAGCGCCGCACAAATGCCTGACCATCTCCGAGCCGCGACCGTGAGGGAGCGGTTCCTGTACCGCTTGCTGACGCGCGCGGCTCTGAATGGTCTGAGACTTCCGCGGCGTTCTACTTCGGCTCTTCACCGCGTCCACCGAGCCCAAACGAAGGGTCTCGGCCGCTCGTCTCACCGCACGCAGGCCACATGTGCAGGCCGCGAAGGCAACGTCCGATATTGCCGGTAAGACTAGGTAATACCGAAGCAGCGCTCCACGAAGGGGCACCTGTCCTGCCGGCAACGCGCGCGGCTCCGCGCCAGCGGCGCGGGCTGCCCCGGCAGCCATACCTGTGCCGGCTGCTTCATCGGATCGAGCTGCTGCGCATTCTCCCAGGCGGACCGAAGCACGCTCTCTAGCACGCCGGCTGGCGCTTTGGCCGAGAATCCCAGCTCCCGCAGCGTTACCGGATGCGGCGGATCATCGCGCAGGAAAATCAGCGCGGGCTCAACCGGTTCGGCGGCGCTCAGCACGCGGCCGGCGGCGATACCGTACAGCAAAGCCTGCCACCCGTAGCGCATAGCGGTGTCGTCCGCCGCGCCGGTTGCCGGACGAGCCGCCACTTTGTAGTCGAAGACCTGCCAGCGGCCGGGCGCCGGCGAGACAAGCAGATCCATCTTGCCCGTCAACGTGACAGCCGAACCGCTCTGCGGATCAACGACAGCTCTGACGCGGAACGGCTTCTCGACGAAACGGCCATCCACCGGGACCTCCAGGACCGCCCGCCCCCAGTCAGAAGCCACCAGCCCCTGGATGTTGCGTACTATCGTGGCGCCGTCGCCATCGCCGCTGATCCCCGCTGCGCTGGCCGCGACAGCCCACTGCTCCTGAAGGCTGCCCTTGGCGTCCGAGAACACGGCTTCGAGAACGGCATGCGCCGCGATCCCCAGGGCGCGCGCCTGCGAGGAACCGTCCTCGGTATCCTCGGGCTCCGGCGGCTCGACCTCTTCGTTCCCCTCTCCCCCGTGGGGAGAGGGTAGGGTGAGGGGGCCACGCCCACCGGCCTCGTCGCCCACCCACAGAGACAGCGCCACGCGGCGCGGGCAGGCGAGGCACCGCGTCAGTTCCGACACGCTGAGGCGGATATCGCGCCGCGCAAGCCGCTCCGCGCCCGGCGCGGCCAACCCCTGCAGCAGCGCCGCGGGCCCGTGCTCTTCCGCGGCGGGCACGATACCGGCACGCAACGTCGCGCCAGTGTCGTGGAACACGACGAGAGATTGAGGCTGCTCGGGCGTGGCGTTCCGAAGGTCATCATGATCGTAGGCCACCTCGTTGAGGAGCCCCGGATTGCTTTTCATGAACTCGCGGACGATGTTCCGCCAGTTGCCGGCGTCATTCTTCGTCCCCGCGACGTTCTCGCCGACCAGGACCAGATAGTCGCGCGCCCGCGTCAGAGCCACGTAGAGCAGGCGGCGGCGCTCCTCGCCGTCGGCGTTCTTTTCGGCGTCCTGCGCGTCCTCATGCACCTCATCGGCCGCAGGCTCCAGCCCTTCCTGTTCGATGCCCAGTTTCAGGCCCAGGCCTCTCTTCGGCAGGTACATCGCGGCATCGCTGACTGGCGGCGGTTTGGCGCCGACGTCCGCGACGATGACGATCGGAAATTCCAGGCCCTTCGCGGAGTGAATGGTGCCGATCTCGACAGCGTTCTCGCCTTCCAGTGGGCCGAAGCCCTCCCGCGCGTCCTTCTCCGTCCCCGGATCGTCCCATTCCGCGTCGGCCCTTTCGCGCAGCCAGCGCACGAAGTCGGAAAGGTGCCTCGCGCCCTTCGCTTCGAATGCGCGAGCCAGCTCGATGACGCGCCGCACGGCGGCGACCGCGACGTCGCCTTGCGGCTTCAGCGCGAGAACCCCGAGGAAGCCGGTCATGCGGCAGGCAACGTCAATCAACTCCGCGGCCGTGCGCCGCCCGCAGCCCGCGCGCAGCTCCGCCAGGAGGCCGGCCGCCTGGCGCAGCGCCGCCGCGTCCTCGCCGTCGAAGCCGGCCTTTGCCGGCTCGGCCGCGGCAGCCGCAAGCTTGTGGGGCAAGCTTTCCAGCTTGCCCGGCGCAGCCTGGAGCGCCTGCAGCCGCCACAGGCCGCCGTCGCTCAATCCCACGAACGGCGAGCGCAGCAGGCCCGCGAGGGCCAGGTCTTCGCACGGCTGAAGCGCGCAGGCGAGCAGGTTGCCGGCATCGAGCACTTCGGGCCGCGTGAAAAAGCTCATCCCGCCCAGCATGCGGAACGGGATCCCCATGTGCGACAGCGCCAACTGCAGCGGCACGCGGATGTTCTTGACGCTGCGCGCCAGGATCGCGATGTCGCCGTAGCGCGGCTCGCGGAGCTGGCCCTCCTTCTTGTCCCAGACTTGTGGCTGAACGAGCGCGCTCTGGTTGCCGTGCGTGACCAGACAGCGGATGCGCGCGGCGATGGCGCGAGCCTGCTGCCAGCGCTGCTGCTCGGCCTTCACGGCTTCGTCTTGCGTCGCCAGGAGCAACTCGCCCGCGGGGCCTTGCCAGGCGTGGCGCTTCGGATCCGGCGCGGCCGTCAGCGTGTGGTCCTCGCTGTATTCGAAGCTGGAACCTGCAGGCCACACATGCCGGAAGAAAGCGTTCAGAAACTCGATGAGCGTTGCGCGGCTGCGGAACGTCTCCGCCAGCGGCGCGACGGCGAACGAGCTGTCCTTCTCCGCCGCTTCCATCAGCGACACGTCGGCGCCGCGTCGTTGAAGTCCACTCCGCCCGCGCGCCGTTTGGCCTGGCTGTGGCGCACGGCGGCATCGTCCAGGTACGCGGCGAGGGCGTCAACGAATGGCCCATGCAGGCTGTGCAGCAGTTCCGCGGAAGGCTCGTTGACGTCGTTCCTCTCAGCCCAGGCGTACCGATTGCCTTTGGAGTCGTAGAAAACGTGCCGAAGCTGCAGCACGGCCCGATGCAGGTCATGCAGTGTCGAAAACGACAGTGCCTCGCCGAACCAATCGAGCAGTTCCTGCTTCGGCGTTGAGCGCGGCACACGCGGAGCATTTGTCACTGCGTCCCGGAAGGCCTGGATCCGTTCGCGGATCTGTGCCGGCGACAACGCCGCCGCGGCCCCCTCCAGCAACGCCTTGGGCGCGAGCCCCCGCGTGCGCAGCCTGGAGAGCAGCCTGCTGCCGACGGCCACGACGCCTCTGCGGCTCACCACGCCCCACTGCCGCGCGAGGAACGTGAAGTGCTCGTCCTTCTTCTGTTCCAGCCACTCCGCCGCCACGTCCAGCAGCGCTCTCTCAAGGAGTTCGTCCGCTTCGTCCGGTTCCAGAACCGTGAACCCCGCCGGCGCGGGGCCGCGTGCTCCCGCTTCGCGCAGCAGCCGCGCACAAAACGAGTCAATCGTGGTGATGGGCGCGGCGGGCAGTTCTTCCCAGCACTGCTGCAGGTGGTCGCGCAGAGCGGCCGGGAGGTCGTCGCGCTTGCGTTCATGCATGACCGCTTCGCGGGCGCGGTGCAACAGTTCCGCGGCAGCCTTTTTCGTGAACGTCACGGCCACAATCTGGCTCGGGTGCAAGCCACGCTCGCCCTGTTGCACGCGGGCGAGCCACGCGTGCTCATCGAGGAACTGCTCGCCGGGCTTCAGGCGTCCTTCGAGCAGCGCCACGTAGAGCGCCGTGAGCGTGCGAGTCTTGCCTGTCCCCGCGCTGGCGGAGATGACGTGGTTGGCCCGCAGATCCAGCGCCTTGCGCTGGCCATCCGCCAGCCGGAGCGGGTCGGCGTCCGCGAACGGCAGCGTGGGCTGCGGGGGCGGTGCCTTGCGCCGGCTCACGAGCCACCTCGCTTCCGGCCGCCCTCGCCCGTGTCGCTTTCGGCGGGCACCGCCTGGTAGCGGCAGACGAAGCGCGCGGCGCAAGACGTGCTGCGGCATTCCGGCGGATGCACGGGAAAGTGTCCCTGGAGCATCTCCAGGACTTTCGTGCGCACGGCATCGAAGAGACTGCCAGCGGCGATGGTATCGTCGCCGGAGAGAAAGGCGCGCAGATCCGGCCCGGGCCACTTGAGTATCGCCAGCAGCGCCGGCTTCTTCCCGCGCAGCCGGCTGGGGATGTCGCGAAGACAGTAGTAGGCGGCCTGCGATTCCTGCCACACCTTACCCCAGTCCACGCGGACGCGCTTCTGAGTCTCCAGTGCCTTGACGAACTCCATCGCGGCTTTGAGGTACACGGGAAGCTGCGCAGCCAGGAGCGCGGACAGGACTTCCTCTTTCACGTCGTCCTTGTGGTTGGCGCTGCGACCGAGCTTGTAGTCAAGCACGCGCACAGCGGTGACGAGGGGCTGCGCGCTATCCGGGTCATCGAGCCGCAGGTCAAGGCGGTCCAGGCGTCCCTCCAGCGGCAGGACGTACGTGAGGGAAATCGGGGGACACGATCCCAATTCAGTCATTCGTGGTCGTCCAGACGGACTGAATTGGGAATCGTGTCCCCCGATTTCGCCCGGCAGCACAATGGGCACGTTCACTGGCGGCACGCGATGGGACGAACGCGCGCCGAACGAGAACTCGACTTCCGCCGGATGGAACGCCTTCTCCTTGTCGCTGCATAGAAACAGCTCATGGTTGAGCCATGCTTCGAGCGCCGCCTCTATCTGTTCGCGCTGCAGGTTCCACAGCCCCGGCGGCCCGACGAACACCCTGGCGGGCGCGTCTGCCAGAAGCTGCTTCGCGATATCACGAAGCCGGGCGAGATACCTGGCCTTCTGCCCGGCGTCCAGGCACGCGACGAGGCGGCCCGCCTTGCGCGCCGCATCCAACTGCTCCCGGTAGAACGTGGCCAGCAGCGTGTGCCACAGGCCGCCCTTGTCCAGCGCCGAGAGCTCTTCTTCCGGCTCATCCGCCTCTTTGTAATGCCACAGCTTCTCAGCCAGGAAGCAGAACGGGCAGGCGGCAAGCGCCTCAAGCGCGCTGGGCGAGAGCGGCTGGGAAATCGGGGGACACGATCCCAATTCAGTCATTGGTGGTCGTCCAGCCGGACTGAATTGGGAATCGTGTTCCCCGATTTCCC
>JAPLOD010000695.1 GCA_026692735.1 Planctomycetota bacterium
AGCGGCACGGCCTCGCGCGCCCGCGGTCCCATTCTCTGGAATGTGGACAAAATCAGGTCGCGCTGCACGTCCCCCGGCTTGCGGAACGCGTCCATCAGCTTGGGCACGGCCTTTTCGCCGTACCAGACGAGCGCCAGCCGCGCCGGGTCCGGCTCGCGCTTGCTCTCGCCGAGCCGTTCGATCAGAAGCGGGATCGTCGTCTCCGCGTTCACCCGCTCCGGCGCGGCGCGCAGCAGCGCATAGAGCGCCAACGTCCTCACCTCGGTCTTCTGCGAGGCCGCTATCTTCTCGAGATGGGGCGCCGCATCGCGCGCCGGCGTGCCCACCCGCGCGATGGCGCGCAGGACCGGCCCCAGCGCCGGCCACCCGTCTTCCTCCATCGTCGTCTCAAGCCACTTCAGCAGTTGCGGCACGGCCGCCTCGCCGCCGTAGCCGATGGCCTCGACGAACGGGTCAGTCGGCTCGCCCTTGAAGCGCTTGATGTCCACGCGCTCTGCAATGATCCTCACGCCTTCCTCGCCGCCGATCTGGCAGAGCGCCACGGCATCGGCGTCGCGCATGCTTACCGAATGCTCGCGCAGCCGCCCGGCCAGCACCGGCACCGCCTCGCGCGCTTCAGGTCCCATCTGCCCGATGGCTTTCACGATGGACCGCCCGTCGTCGCGAATCGCCTCCGCTTTCAGGTATTCGAGCAGCGTGGGCGCCGGCTTGGCGCGCGGACCGTACCGAGCCAGCGCTTCGACCGCGCAACGCCGCGTGATCGAGTCCTTCTCTTCAAGCGCGCGGAGAATCTCGTCGAGCGTCTCCTTCGACTGCGGCGGCAGTTCGGCGAAGGCGTGCAGCGCGTCGAACCGCGCCTGGCGGTCGCCGCCTCTGAGCACCGTCAGCCAATACTCAGCCGGCTTCCCACGGTACAGCGGCTCAGCCGCGGCCGGCTCCTCCGGTTTGGGAGCCGCCGGCTTGGCGACGAACGGCGCCTGCACGGGGCTTGGTTCGGGGGGGGCTGCGACACGAGGCGCGGGCTTCGGCTCGGCCTTCGGTGACGCCGTCGCGGCGCTGGCCTTGGCGTTGCCATCGTGCTGCTGCCGGACGTAGAGGTACCCGGCGGTTGCCCAGCCCGTCACAGCGGCGGCCACAGCCACCCACAGTGCCCAGCGGCCCTGCCCATCCGGCGCCCGAATAGCGAAGCCCTGCTTCGTATCTGCCATGTCCTCTCCATTGCTCGGTTTACGGGATCATACCCAATCGTCTCATCGCCCGTCCAGCACCAGCCCCGCGCGTGTCCAAGACTGCACATCGTGCGCAGCCACAGGGCAATCTCCTCGCTTGCCCAAACCAGACCACCAGACTCCAGCGTCCGTGTCCAGAACTGCACATGTGCTGCACATTGTGCAGTCCCACGCCACGGGCCGTCCCTCGTCACCTAAGATATGATGAACACGACGCCGATTTGTTGCGCAGAATCTCACAGAATTCCACTGACCTCCAGTCCTTCGTACGTCCCTCCCCACTTGAACGCGCGGTGTGCAGGTCGTATCTTACGTAACGTAGAGGAGCGCGCTTTCGATGCCTGTCACGTACAAGGACTATTACGACATACTCGGCGTGTCACGAACGGCTTCGCAGGAGAGCATCCATTCCGCGTACCGCAAGCTGGCTCGTAAGTACCACCCCGACCTCAACAAGGCCAAGGACGCGGAAGACAAGTTCAAGGAAATCGGCGAAGCCTACGAAGTCCTTCGCGACCCCGAGAAGCGCCGCCGCTACGATCAACTCGGCAGCGCCTGGCGTGCGGGCGACGAGTTCACGCCGCCCCCCGGCTGGCAGGTCCACTCCGATTTCTCCGGCCCTGACAGCATCTTCAGCGATTTCTTCGAATCGCTCTTCGGCAGAGGCTTCCAGGGAGTTTCCGGCTCCGGCCCCGAGCGCGAACAGTCAGGTTGGCGCAGGCGGCCGCACGACGTTCCAGGCGAAGACCAGGAGGTCCGCGTCCGCATCCCGCTTGAAGACACGTTCACGGGCGCGGAACGCACGATCTCCTTGCGCGTCCGCGAGGGCGACGGCGGTGGGCGGGACTCTCCGTTACGCCGGACCAAGACCCGCAGCATCCAGCTCCGGATCCCGCAGGGCGTCACCAATGGCCAGCGCATCCGTCTGGCTGGCCAGGGCGGCCCGGGCGAAGGCCGTGCTCCGCAAGGTGACTTGTACCTCATCGTCGAATTCGAGCCGCACGAGCGTTTCCGCGTCGGCGGCCGGGATCTCTTTAGCGACCTGCCTATCGTCCCGTGGGAAGCGGTTCTCGGCACGACGGTGATCCTGCCCACGCCGGCCGGCGACGTGTCGTTGACTGTTCCTCCTGGCACCAGCAGCGGCCAGCGACTGCGTTTGCGCGGCAGAGGCATCCCCGATCCTCACGGGACGCCGGGCGATCTCTACGCCGAAGTGCGCATCGTCTCACCGCATGGTCTCTCCGCCGCCGAACGTGCCGCCTGGGAAAAACTCGCCAGGGAATCCCGCTTCAACCCCCGCGCCGATTGGTGACCGCCCTGTACTGCTGACAGTCGCATTCTTCTCGTGCCGTGCGGATTATCCCTCACCGGCCGCCGCCAAATCCGAAACCCGAAATCCGATACCCGAAACCCGATACCCGACACCCGATCACCCCTGGAATTCCCGCATCTTCCGTGCATCCTCTTACGTCAAAGGCAACCAGGGAGGCCAAAGGAGTTCTATGAGAACGCGCGTCGTCACGGTGATCCTGGCGTTGCTGGCCGCGCTCGTGGGCGCGCTGCTGTGGAACTGGTATTCTTCCGCACAGGCCCGTTGCCGGGACGAGGCGCATCGCCGGGGAAAGGAGGCGCTCGTCGCGAGAATCGAGCAACTGGAAGCTGAGAAGAAGACACTCTCCGCGGCTCTTCAGCCCATGAACCCCGGTCCGCGCAAGCGCCCGCAGAACCCCGAGTTCATCTACCTTACCGACCTGCCCGAGACCGACGTCCGCACCGGTTACAATACGCCGCTGGGCAAGAACGGCGAGGTCGGCGTGTACTACCTGCAGGTGAAGCCAAAGCATGCCGGCGCCGGCCACGCCCTGTCCGCTCACGGGCCTTCGCACGTGGCCTATCATCTGCTGAGGCAGTTCAAGACGTTTGTGGCGACGGCGAGCATGAATATGTCCTCCGAGTTGCCGCAGATTTTCAGAGTCAAGCTGGACGGCAAGACCGTCTGGCAGTCCGCGCCCATGCAGAATGAGGTCCACATCGCCGAGTGCGTCGTGGATGTGACCGGCAAGGAGAAGCTTGAGCTTGAAACCGATCCCGGCGGAGGTGCAGCACACACGGTGTGGCTGGAGCCGCGGCTGGTCCCGATTGACGGCTTCAACGTGGACCGCGACCTGCCCGTGCTCATTCCTGCGCAGTTGACCTTCGATGAGATATCCGGACGGACTTTCGTCTTCTCCGTCAAGCATGGCGCGCTGCTCTGCGCTGCATTGACGCTGCACCCGAGCGGGCGGCTTGTGGGTCACGCGCACGAGAACGAAGCCACGTGGGAGATAGACCCCGAGGGCCGGCTGTTGATCAAAGGCACCAACGGTCTGACGACCTGCCGTTTCGATCGGATGCTGAAATGGGGCTCCTGCTGCCACCTGGAGGGCCGCTTCCACCAGACGACGGCGGTGCACTGCCTGGATAACTTCCCGCAGTATACGGAGGCCGGCCTGCCCACGACGCCGACCGCACCGAACTTCTGATCGCCCCGCCAGTCCAGCGCCAGCCACTGCCGCGCCCTCGCGCATGACAGCCGCCTCATGACACGCGTCTGCGGATTGCGCGCGAGCCGCGTGCGCTGCCTCAGGTGACGAGATGCCGTCCGTTAGATCGCAAATCGGGAATCGCAAATCGAAAATCGAAAATCGAAAATCGAAAATGTAGTATGGAGGCCCCGACCGGATTCGAACCGGTGGATAACGGTTTTGCAAACCGTCGCCTTACCACTTGGCTACGGGGCCGTAATGACCTGCGCGGTACGACAGCAGTACGACTGACTGCGGCAGCATTATGCAAGGCCAAGGACGTATTGCAAGCCCCGCGCCTGCACCTCGGCCGGTCGAGAACACGCGATCGGCTCCCATGGCTTCATGGTTTCCTGCTCCTGATCGCGGTCACACCTGACGGATCGCCAGGCGAGCTTACTGGCTGCCGGCGCCTCTCACTTTCATCTGGAGCGTGTAGAGACACTTGCTTGCGGTGATGAACAGCATCTGACGGTCTTTCCCGCCGAAGCAGACGTTGGCAGTCCACGGTTCGGGGACGGCAATCTGCTCAATCTTCTTGCCGGCCTTGTCGAAGACGCTGACACCCTTGCCGGTGAGATAGACATTGCCGTCGGTGTCTATCGTCATGCCGTCGGAGCCCAGTTCGCAGAACAGCCGCTTGTTGCTGAGTGAGCCGTCGGTCTGGATGTCATACGCGTAGGTCCGCTGTGCGGCGATGTCCGCGACATAGACTGTCTTGCCGTCCGGCGTCCCGATGATGCCGTTCGGCTGCTTCAGGTCCTCGGCCACGCGCGTGAGCGTCTTGTGGTCGGGCGTGAGATAGTACACGGCCTCCTGGTCCTGCTCCCTCGGCCCGCGCTGCCAGTAGCCGCGTTTGTAGAAAGGGTCGGTGAAGTACACGCCGCCGTCGGGCCGGACCCACACGTCGTTGGGGCCGTTCAGCAGCTTGCCCTTGTAGTCCTTGACCGCGACCGTCTTTGTGCCGCCGCCGGCGATGACCCAGAGTTCGTTCTTCTCGTCAGCGCAGGCCCAGAGGTTCCCTTGCGCGTCGAAGCAGAGCCCGTTGGAGCGCCCGCACGGCTGCATGAAGACGGTGACCTTCCCGTCGGTGCTCCATTTCAGTATCCGGTCGTTGGGCTGGTCGGTGAAGTACACATTGCCTTCGGCGTCGCAGGCGGGGCCCTCGGTGAACTTGCAGTCGTCCGCCACTTTCTGGAGCTGTGCGCCGGGCGCGACGATGGCGCTTTCGCCGGCATGCACCTCGATACAAGAGAGGATCGCCAGCAGCGTGCAAAGAGACCTGGTTCCCATTCTGTGCTTCCTCAGCAAGGGGCATCTGCGGGTTGGCTCAGCGCGCGCTCATCCCGCCGTCCACGTAGATCGTCTGGCCGGTGATGTAGGAGCCGGCGGCGCTGCAGAGCAGCAGGGCGATGCCGCCCGCGTCCTCCGGCACGCCGATGCGGCGCAGCGGGATCCATTCCGGTGCTTTCCGGCGGTCTTCGGGCGTCTTGAAATGCTCGCGATTGCGCCACGTGGCGAAGTAGCCCGGCGCGATCAGGTTCACTGTGATCTGGTCCTTCCCCACCTCGCGCGCCAGTGCCGTGTTGAAGTTCCCCAGCGCCGCCTTGCTCATCGAATACGCCAGCATGCCCGTGTAGCCCGATTTCCCCTGGATGGAGCCCACGTTCAGGATGCGGCCGAAGCCCTGCGCGCGGAAGATGGGCACCGCCTGCTGGCAGAGCACGATCGGCGCGATGAGATTCGCGCGCCACTGCTTCTCGATCTCGTCCGGACCCGCTTCCAGCCAGGGCTTCTCGATCTGGATGGCGGCGTTGTTGACGAGGATGTGAAGCCCGCCGAGCGCCTCCACCGTGCGCGGGACCAGTTCCCGCACGGCCGCGAAATCCCCGATGTCCCCGCCGAGCGCCAACGCGCGGCCGCCGGACTCGGTGATCTTCCGGCACTCAGCCTGGGCCACCTCCAGATCCAGGTCCTGGATGGCCACGGCGCAGCCGGCGGAAACAAGCGCGTGCGCGATGCTCAGGCCGATGCCGCGCCCTGCGCCCGTGATCAGCGCCACGCGGCCTGCCAGTGAGAAGTCGGGACTTTGAGCCATGCCTCAGAAGCGTAGTCGTGACAGACAAAGAGTCAAAGACGCTGCTGCTTCCCGCCGGCAAGACACAGGTAGGCCCGACATTCCTGTCGGGCGCCGCTTCGTCTTTGCTCTTTCCTTTGTGCACGCCACAGGCGAGAATCCGTGTTCCGGAGTAGGGGCCGAAAAGTCCGCCATGCCCTCTGCAGTCTGTTTCGCGACAGATGCCGCGAGCGTGCAGACAGTGGCGAACAGGAGGAGAATCCATGAGCCGGACGCCAATCTCTTTGCTTTGGCCACTGCTGGCCATGTCCAGCCTCAGCCTGAGTCAGGCCGCGGAACTGCCGCCGCTCCAACTGGCCGGCGTACGGCCAGACAAGATTCTCTATGATGAAAAGGCGCCGGTTCGCGGCGAGGTGACGGTAAAGAACAACGCCAAGGACGCCAAGACCGTCACGGTCCGCGCCTGGCTGGCATGGGAACTGGACCAGACCACCCCCGTGCAGGAAACCCAGGTCACCGTGCCGGGCGGGCAGACGGCGACGGCGGCGTTCGACTGGCCGCAGGCGCCTGGCAAGTTCGGCCACGCGCTCAAGGCCGAGGTGCGGCTGGATGCTGCGGTGGCGTGCCGCGGCGAGGACTGCTTCAGTGTGTGCAACGACTACTGGAACGTGGCACTGATCGCGGCCGTCGGCTTCCTCTGGCAGCAGTTCGACAACTTCAAGCCCAAGCCTGACCTGAAGTGGGCTGATGAGACCGTGGCCTCGTTCCGCCGCGAATACCACAACGGCTTCGAGAAGTTCTTCTGGGCGCCGGACGACTTCCTCGAGATGACCCCCGAGCAGGAGATCTGGTGGTCCGGCCAGGCCCGCTACCTCGAGACCAAGGCGGGCCTCAAGGGCCTCATCGCGAAAGCCCACGCCCAGGGCATGAAAGTCGTCACCTACGCCAAGCTCACCGGCGGCGGGCCCACGGGCGCGGAGATGGCCCGGCGCCATCCGGAATGGATGTGGCAGTCCGGTGGCACGCTGGCGGTGGACCGCAACGCCGAACACCTGGCCGAGTGGGACGTCACCGGCGCGAAGCACTGGGGCGGCTGGGTCGCGGTGAACTACAACATGAACGATGCCAAGGTGGTGGACATCGGCATCAAGGAGCTCATTGATACGGCCGCCATGTTCGGCTGGGACGGCGCGCGCTGGGATGGCAACTTCGACGTGGCGCGCGAGGTGTACGACCTCGATGGCAAACCGGTCGAGAAGCTGACGGCCGAGGAGGCGGACACCCGCAACGCCGACAACATGCGCCGCACCAAGGCGGCCATCTCCAAGGCGTATCCCCGGTACGTCTATGGCTACAACTGGTGCCAAAGCTACTGGGATCAGACCATGGCGACCAATCCCAAGGAATCCACGGAGCTCTGTCGCGGCGGCGGCCTTATCATGAACGAGTACATCAACCAGGCTGACGGGGTGCAGCATCCACTGCACCGCTGGGATGTGTATGGCCCGAGCGTCGCCAACGACGTGGAGGCCATTAAGAAACTCGGCGGGTACTACGGGCCGATCCTGGGCTCGCCGGATACGGCCGACGGCCGCTACACCAATGTCTTCGCCTATGCTGCCGGCGCCCACCCCTACTACCATCACCTCTGGGGCGCGTTCATGACCCGCTTCGGCGGCTTCTGCTGGGACAACGCTCTGACGCGCGTGAAGGACGCCGAGAAGATCGTCGCTGCGTCCGACAAGGTGTGGTGGAAGAACTGGGTCTTTGAACGGCCCGCGGACGCCACGCACAAGCAACTGATCATCCACCTCATCAACCCGCCTGCCAAGCCGACCGTCGGCGAAGGCAAGAAGAAAGAGGACCTGCCCGCGCCTGTGAAAGACGTCGCCGTGAAGCTGCTGCCCGGCGCGCTCACCGAGTGGAAGGTTGTGCGCGCCACCCGGCTGAGTCCGGAGCCCGCGTTGCAGGAAACCGTGCCCGTAACGATGGCCGACGGGGCGTGCACGCTCACCGTGCCGGAGGTGGCCATCTGGAACATCCTGGTGGTGGACTGCGAAAAGAAGGAGGGACGCTGACCATGAAGACAACGGTCCTCAACCGCCCCGCGCTCGTCGTCGCGCTCCTCACTATGGTTGCGTGCGGTTGGCGCGGGACTGCGCATGCCGCCGCCGGCGCGCAGAAGGCGGGCGATAAGATCGCCATGCAGAATGACCTGCTCAAGCTGACTGTTGACCTGAAGCAGGGCGCGCGCATCTCGGAGTTCGTCTACCAGCCCTTCGGCGGGAACATCGTGTACCCCCTCGAGTCCAGCGGCGGCCTGCTCATGGATCATGTCTGGGAGCAGACGTGGCCGGGTGAGTTCCTGTACCGCGCCTACGAGGGCGAGGTCGTGAAGGCTGGGCCTGACGAGGCCGTCGTCCGGGTGTGGTCCACGGGAACCGGCGACACGGTCAAGGGCGTGCGCTTCGAGCGGCTAATCACTGTGAAGGACGGCGACCGCGCCGTGTACTGCAAGGTGTCACTCGTCAACACCACCGACCAGGGGCGCGTGACGGGCTACTGGAGCCAGAACAACTACTGGTTCGGCGGCAAAAAGGAAGGCATCTCCTGGGCCCGCCCCGCGATCCGTGGCATTGATCGCCTTGGGCGGGACGACAAGGGCAACGAGTGGTTTGCCGGCGCCTGGTATTATATTGACGACGCCACCGCCGGCTGGAACGCAGGGTTCAGCAAGGAACTGCGGCAAGGCATGCTGTGCCTGATGAACTACCACGACTTGTGGCGGATCTACGACAACGCTTCTTCGATCACCACCGAATGGATGTACGACCGCGTGGCTATCCCCGCGGGCAAGACGTGGAGCACCGAGATCGCGTTGTTCCCGGTGTCGGGCCTGACCGGTTTCGTGCACGGCAGTCAAGGACGTGACATTGAGCACCAAGGTGTGGGGCCTGAAGAAGCCCTGGACCGCCACCGTGCCGGATGCGAAGTTCGCGGCGCTGACCGATGTGGCGCAGAAGGCCACGGTCAAGGCCGCCGGCGTCGGCGCCATGCCGGCCGGGATCCAGGTCACCCTGAACGGCGTCACTGCGGACGGCACAACGGTCACCGAGACCTACGGTGACTACTTCGGCGGCGCCGAGGGGAAGAATAACGACCCCTTCAGTATGAAGCCGTATCTGGCGTTCAACCGTCCGCCCAAGCAGAAGGTCTACCTCAAGCCGGATGTCATCAAGTACACGGCCAATGCCGAGCCGAAGGTGCTGTACCTGCGCGGGTTGTGGACCAGCTTCTTCCGCGTTGACGAGGCCGTGAAGGCGGCATTCCCGAAGGCCACGGTCGCTGACGGCTGGCTCGACTCCTCGCCCGTCGGCCTGACGCTGTCCTATTTCCCCGCCGACTACCCCGCGCTGACCGGCTACGACCTCTACGTCCTGGGCAACGTGCCGGCAGCGCCGCTCGATCTCGTCGGCCAGGAAATGCTCAAGGATTACCTCGAAGCCGGCGGCAACCTGCTGCTGCTGGGCGGCGACCAGGCCTTTGGCCAGGCCGGGTTCACCAACCAGGGCCTGATCTCCCTGCTGCCGCTCGAGCTGGGCGGGCAGTACAACTGGCGCAAGCTTCCTGACGGCAGCCTGAAGACAGCCGCGGACCATCCGGTCACCAAGGGGGTCAGCTTTGGCGCCAAGGACATGGTCTACTACAGCCACCTCTGTACGCCCAAGCAGGGCGCAACCGTGGCCGTCAAGGCGGGTGAACGGCCGATCCTGGTTCTCACCGCCACACCCAAGGGCGGACGCATCGCGTGTGTCCTGGCTACGCCGTTCGGCGAAGCCGGCGAGGGCCAGACAGCCTTCTGGGAAGCGCCCGCGTGGCGGCAACTGATGCAGAACACCGTCCAGTGGTTGATTCAGCGTTGACGTTGGCTCCACAACGGCGATCGAGAGGAACCACAGCCATGGGTCGAAGGCGCATTGCGTACATCGGCAGCAGCTACAAGTTCGTGCATCAGAGCATTCGCGATTACATCCTGTGCAGACGGATGGACGACACGGACGTCGTCCTCTACGACATCAACCCCGATCCGCTGCAGCTCGAGCACGATGTCATCGCGCGGATGATCAAGCAGGGCCGGAGCGGGATCACCGTGCGCAAGGCTCGCAGCCGCGCCGAAGCACTCGATGGCGCCGACTACGTGGTGACATCGCTGCTGGTGGGCGGCATGGACCTGGCCGAAAAAGAGGACCTGATCTGCCAGAAGTACGGCATTCGCCATACCGTCGGCGACACTGTCGGTCCCATGTGCACGTCTCGCTGCTTGCGCATGGTCCCGCTGCTCGTTGACATCGCGCGCGACATGGAGCGCTGCTGTCCGCGCGCTTCAATGCTCAACGTCACCAACCCGATGGCCGTCGTCACCAACGCGGTCAACCGCAACACCAGGACCAACTGCATTGGCGTCTGCCACGGCACGCACTTCCGCCTGGCCACCATCGCCGAAGTGTACGGCGTGTCGCGCATGGAAGTGTCGGTCAACGTCGTGGGCGTCAACCATCTGGGTTTCATTGACAAGGTCCGGGTCAAAGGCGTTCCCAAGAATGTCCAGGAAGTGGCCGAGGCCATCACGGAGCTGGCCAGGAAGGGCCACGCGGATATCGCCGGCTACCAGGACACCGACGAATGGGCCAATCTCTTCGCCCGGCGGCTCGGTATCATCCCGAACAACGGCGACCACCATTTCATCGAGTTCTTCCACTGGTTCCTCGCAGCGCACGCCTTTCGGGACGGGAAGAACATCTACGGCGCGGATAGCCTCCTGCATTCCGCGGACGCGCGCCGCAAGAGCACCCAGTGGTACCGTGAGACGATCAGCGCGTGGGCGTATGGGCCGGACCCGATTCCGGATATGGACAAGTACTCCTCCGAGAACCTGCACGACATCATCTTCGGCTTGGAGGGCATCCACGGCGACATCAGCCGGCGTGAACTGCACCTCAATGTCAGCAACGGCCGCGCCGTGCCCAACCTGCCGGCGGAAGCCAACCTCGAGTTGACCTGCTATCTGGCGGCCGACGGCGTCCGTCCGGTCATGAACGATCCTCTGCCCCCGTTCACCCTGGGACTGCTCATGCCGCTCGTGAGTCTGAACCTGCTGGCGGAGCAGGCGGCTGTACACCGCGACAAGAAGGCGTTCCTCCAGGCCCTCCACCTGGACCCCCTCGTCTCTGACTTCCGCACGATCCCGGAGCTGGCCGAGGAGCTCTGGAAGGTCAACGAACCATTCGTGACGCCGGTCAAATAACCGGATCTGCCGAGCAGGCAGCAAAAGAGACGTTCGCGCCGACAACAAAGCAGAGGACCAGGCGGGGGGCTATGGCGCAACGTTTCGCGCCAGTAGTGACGCAGCAGGGGCGTCTTGCTGCATTGAGTGGCGAGCTGTTCGACGGGAAATGCAGCGGGGTGACGGGTGACGCGCGACGGGCCTCGACGGTGCAAAGGGAAGACGGCGCCACGTCGCCGCACTCCACAAACGGGCCCAGGCATGAGAATCCGGTGGCCGAGGTTCCAGTATTCGCTGCGCACGCTGCTGTTAGGCGTGTACGTGATCGGCAGCGGCATGTGGGTGTGCAAGGATTGGGATCCGTGGGCGCTCACCGCTGAAGTGCGCGGCTGCAATCCGTATTCGCCGCCGCCGGTCTTCTCACCGGACGGGCGCACCATCGTCACGGCCGCAGCGTACTCCAACGCGTGCCTCGCCATCTGGGACTGCTCGACCGGCCGCCTTGCCGGCGTGGCGGACATGGCTGCCCCGGCGCCCAGCGGCGTCGCGACGGTTCCGAAACGGCTGGCCTTCTCCCACGGCGGGCGGTACCTGTGGGGCGCGTACGGTGAGAGCGGCTTCCGGCTGTGGAATCTGGAGACGCAGCAGGAAATGGTGTGTGAGGCGCTGAAGAACTCCTCCGCCAGGCTA
>JAPLOD010000696.1 GCA_026692735.1 Planctomycetota bacterium
ACTGCGGTGCGGGCTTGAACAAAGCTCCACTGAGAAACGGCCTCCGTGCCTTGACGCTGCGCCGCGCAAAGACTACCGGAACACGCGGACATTTTCATCGTTTCCGGGTGGCGCGCAGCGCCATGACGACTGCGGTGAATAACGCACCCCCTACGGCAGCGCCACCTCGTAACTCAGCCGCGCCCCGTCCGCGCCGCCTGCGACGTCCGCCGTGAACTGCAGCGTGCCGTCCGCCGCGCTCGCGGCGACTTCGGCGACGCGCTTGCCGCTGGTCGCCAACGCCCAGACTTTGAGCTTGCCCGCGTTGGCGTTCTTGAGGCTGATGGCCGCCTTGCCGCTGCGCACCAGATGCGGCAGCTTGCCCCAGTCGAGCAGCGTCTGGCGCGCCTTCTCCGCGTAGCGGATTTCCGTGTTCTGCAGGTCCGTCAGGTGCGTCACCAGCAGCCGTTTGCTGGAGGCGAGCGGCTGGCCGTCGAGGGCGCTGACCCACACCGTGGCGTCGGCATCCTGCATCGTTATCGTCAGCGTCTTATCCGCGGTGGTTATGGTCTTGCCGGCCGGAGCGTAGCCGCCGGCCGTCCGGGGCGTGTCCATGATCAGCATGTCGCGCGGCGCATCAATGGTGATCTCGCCGGTCTCGCTCTGGAAGACGTTCTTCCCCGGGTCGGTGGGGTTGTTGTCGCCCAGGATCTTGCGCTGCGTCAGCAGGGCCAGGATCTGCGCGGCAGTCGCGCCGTAGGGCTTGATGTCCACGGCCGCCTCGCCGGCCAGCGCGCGGGATTCGGTGCCGAGCGGCAGCACCGCGGTGTGCGGCGCGAGCGCCTTGGCATCGCTGACGACCTGCGTCCCGACGCGCGTCACCCAAGCCAGCCAGTGCCAACCGGGGTGCAGGTGCGGGACAGGTTTGCTCGCGGCTTCGCTCTCCGTCATCGCCACGACGACGGAATGCGGCGCCGCTTTCATGTCGCCGCGCAGGTACAGGCACAGCGTGGCGCGCTCGGACGCCTGGCCCAGCGGATCGGCGGCCATGTCAAAGTAGCCGATCGGCCGCGGCGCGAACATGTTGTCGCGCTGGTGGCTGTAGGCGAAGCGCCAGATCCCGCCCCACCCCTGCAGCGCCCCCATGGCGCCGGTCAGGATGCCGCCGACGCCGCGGAAACGGCCGGGCCCTGAGTAGTTGTACTCGGTGATCGTGAAAGGCTTGTCCAGCAGCCGCGTGAAGCTGCAGCCGCGGCCGCCGGAGGCGCCGCCGGCGATGGGGCTCTTGTTCCCGCAGCGGCTGGGCAGGCGCCAGGGCGATTCGATGAACTCCGGATGGTCAATGTAAAAGTGGTCGTCCACGTAGTCGTAGGTCTGGCGCGCGGCCTGGTCGCTGACGAAATTGGTCCAGGCGTTGGAGTTGGTCACGAGGGCCTTGCAGCCGAGTTCCTCGCGCAGGAACGCCTTCATCCTGCCGATCATGTCGCGTTCGGTGGCGGCGAAGAAGAGGTGGCAGTCCTGCACGCGCGGGCCGCCCGCGTAGATGTTCGCGGGCAGCGCGACGCTGCCCTTCGCGGCGTCCTCGCTATCCTTGAGTTCCTTGCCCCAGGCTTCGGCGAGCTTCTCGCGCGACGCGTATTGTTTGGCGAGCCATGTGTTCCACGCCGCGGTCCACTCCGGGACCGCGCGCACGCGGTCCATGAAGTTCCCGAACATGCCTTCGTTTATCATCGAAAGCCAGGCGAGGGCGGGATCGTCGGCGTAGCGGAGCTTGGTGTACGGGTTCTCGTGCGTCAGCAAAGCTTTGGTGAACGCCTTCCAGTTCTCCATGGCGGCGGGCACCACCGGGACCATGATCTTGTACGCGTCCATCTCGATGTTGCCGGGCTTGTTGATCCCGACGTCCTTGTACGGGACCGGGCGCGAGACGAACAGGTCGGTGGTGATGTAGATGCCGCGCTTGGCGAAGGCCGCGAGCAGGTAGTCGAGCTGTTCGAGCTTCTGCGGGTTCAGCGTCACCGAGTTGGCCTGCTTGGAGACCAGCTCGCCCTCATAGTGGTGGACGCGCACGGCGTTGTAGCCCAGGCGCATCAGCCGCTCGGCCAGACGGTCGGACTCCTCATGCGACAGGTACAGCGCCCCGAAACAGAAATTCACGCCGTAGAAACGCTGCGGCTTCTCCGGCATCTTCTCGAACGCGAACTGCCCGTCCGGCCGGCAGATCGCGCGGCCGTGCTTGCCCGCCGGCGCGTCGTGGAAGCCCAGTGTGGAGAAATCGAGCGCGGAGCCGGGCTCGATGTCCAGGTCGAGCTGCAGGGGCGCCCACTCGGGTCCGGCGACGATGCTTGTCACGCTGTCGTGGCTCACGGCAATCCCTCCCGGCGCGGACAGCGCGAAGCTCACCTTCGCCGCCACGCCCTTCTTGTACGTGCTGCCCGTCTCGTTGTGCGCTTCGATCCGCGCGATGAACGTCTCGCTGCCCCACTGCCGGTTGTCCTGCAGCAGCACCTGCGTGGGCGCGCTGAACACAAACGACAGCGCCGGCATGCCCGGCGGCTCCAGCTTCAGCGTCGTGAACCTGCCGCTGGCGATCTGCGCTTCCTTGAACGTCGCGGGCAGTTCGCCGCTCTTGTCGTCGGCCGTCCATGTGCCGCGCGCCAGGACGCTCGTCGCGAACTCGGCGCTGACGTTCAGGCTGTTCAGCTCCACGTCGCCGCCGGGGACGAACTCGTACTCGCACTTCGCCGTCCCGTTCTCTTCGCTGATCGTGGCCGTGCCGGCGATGGTGGCCCCGCCGGGTGTCTTGATCGAGAAGCTGTGGCGTTCGGCCTTGCCGGTCGGCGGGCCCTTGAACGAACCGGTGGCCCCCGCCTGTTGCCAGGTCTTGCTGAAAAGGCCGATGTTGAAGACGCACAGCTCGCGCTTGCCGCTCGTCATCTGCAGCGTGCCGTTCATGCCGACCAAGCCGTCTAGCTTGACGGCTGGCTTGTCTTCGCCGGCGAAGGCCGCCGCGCAGAGACAGGCGAAGACGCAGAGCAGAGGGTGACGGGTCATGATGGAATCCCCAAGTGAAGCGAGTATCAGAGCGCGGCGGGTCGCTTTTGTCAAAAGCGGTTCGCCGGAGTCGCATACACCGCGCGCGCCGGGAGTGGCGGAGACGGGTGCCTAACGAGAAGTTCCCGCGCGCGCAAAAAAATTCCGCAATCGCCGCAGAAAAATGTTGACACTCGTCCGTTGTGCGTTACGCCGTTGGTCACGCACGCTGGAAGTCGGCCCGTGGCAGTGTTGGAGCGGCCGGAGAAGTGAAGAAGGCAACACCGCGTGATGTGTGCTTGAAGACGTAAACGACTGACTGAGACGGAATCTGAATTATGCCCCTGACCCCCGAACAGACTGCACGCTCCCGTGAGATCCTCCTGGAGAAGCGCGCCGCTTTGGCGGGCCGGCTCAGCCGGCTGGCAAAGGATGTTGCGGAGTCCACGGAAGCCACGGAGAACTCCAAGTCCCCCCTCAGCGCCGCCGAGAACGCCTCCGACGCCTACGACCAGGACTTCGCCTTCATGAGCATGGAAAGCGAAGAGAGCCTGCTGCGCAAGGTGGACCACGCCCTGCAGCGTATCCGCGAACATACCTACGGCACGTGCGAGGAGTGCGACGAAGCCATCAACCCCGACCGCCTCGAGGCCCTCCCCTGGGCAACGATGTGCGTCAAGTGCCAGGCACGCGAAGAGCGCGGCGAGCTGCGCCGCAGGCGTAACGCGCCGGAGTTCGCCATAGAGGACGACGGCGAGGAAGCGCTGATAGGCGACGACCACGGCCGCGCGTAGCGCACCCGCCAATCCAAGACCGAGATTCCAAATCCCAACTCCCAACCCCCAAATCTGTGTTCATCTGCGGTTGCTTTTCCCCAACTCCCAAATCTGCGTTTATCTGTGTTCATCTGCGGTTGCTTTTCCCTAACTCCCCAATCTGTGTTCATCCGTGTTCATCTGTGGTTGCTTTTCCCCAACCCAAAATCCGTGTTCATCTGTGTTCATCTGTGGTTGCCTTTCCCAAAATCCCAAATCTAAAATCCACAATCGCGTCCTGCCGCGGTACAATCCGCTGTGAACATGCGGCGCCCTCTTGTCTTCACTCTCATGGTTCTGCTGGGGATCGGGATTGACCTCTGCTCCAAGTGGTACGTCTTCGCGCGCCTCGGGAAAGCCGAGGTCTACAAGCTGATCCCCGAGGTGCTGCACGTCACGCCCGCGCAGAACACCGGCGTGGCGTTCAGTTGGCTGAAGGACTGGCCCGGCCTGATCCTCTGCGTCTCCTTCGTGGCCGTCGGCGTGCTCACCTGGATCTACGCCGCGCACTGGCGCAAGGCTCGCGCGCTGACCATCGTCGTGCTGGGCCTGCTGCTGGTGGGCGCGGCCGGCAACCTCGTGGATCGCGTGTTCGTCGGCCACGTCAGGGACTTCATTGATTTCGTCCCGCACATCCCGCTCATCGGGCATTGGGCCGTCTTCAACGTCGCGGACATGTGCATCACCGTCGGCGTGGCGCTGTACGTTCTCGGTGAGATCGTCGCCGCGCGCGGCGGCGGTCACGAGTCCGCGCCCTCTGCGTCTCGGCGCTGAATGACGCGGGCTGAGGACGCGCCACAAAAACAGGATTTCCAGTTCTCAATCCCCAGGTTTTGACCACAATAGGCTTGGAGCCACACGAATGCCCGATCTGTCTGTAACGCTTGGCCCGCTGGCGCTGAAGACGCCCGTGCTTACCGCGTCGGGGACGTTCGGCTATGGCTGCGAGTACAGTCCCATCGTGGACCTGGCGCGCCTGGGCGCGGTGATTACCAAGAGCCTCAGCGTCCACCCCCGCGAAGGCAACGCGTCGCCGCGCATCTCGGAAACGCCCGCCGGCATGCTCAACGCCATCGGCCTCGAGAACTGCGGGTTGGAATCGTTCGTTGCGCAGCGCCTGCCTGAACTCGCGCAGCTTCCGACGCACGTGCTGGTGAACGTGGTCGGCAACAGCGTTGAGGAGTACGCCACGATCTGCAGGCGGCTCGAGAAAGAGGAGGCCGTTGACGGCTTCGAGATCAACATCTCCTGTCCCAACGTGAAGTACGGGTGCCGCTTCGCCACTGAGCCCGCGGACTGCCGCGGCCTGGTGCGGGCGCTGCGGCCTCTGACCAAAAAGTTGCTGATGGTCAAGCTGTCGCCGAACGTGACCGATATCGCCGTGATTGCCCGCGCGGCGGTGGAAGGCGGCGCGGACGCGCTCTCCCTGATCAACACCCTTCTGGGCATGGCCGTAGACGTCAACACGCGGCGGCCGCGGCTGGGCTACGTGACGGGCGGGCTCTCCGGTCCGGCCATCCGCCCCGTGGCGGTGCGCTGCGTGCACCAGGTGGCGCAGGCTTGTCCGGGCACGCCCATCGTCGGCATCGGCGGGATCCGCACCGTGTACGACGCGCTGGAGTTCTTCATTGCCGGCGCGTCCGCGGTGCAGGTCGGCACCACGAACTACCTCGATCCTGATTTTCTGAACCGCTTGCCGGGCGAGCTTGACGGCTGGCTGGCGCAGGAGAAACTGTCGTCTATCAAGGAACTCGTCGGCACGCTGCGCCGGGACTAGGGCTCAGGGTTCAGGAGTTCGCGACTCAGATTGCGGAGGTCTGGTTTCAGAGCTCAGTTCTCAGGTTCACCTGTGTCTGGAGGGTGGCGACGATGGCAGCACACGGTTACTCCGAAACCCGAAACCCGATACCCGATACCCGAGACCCGATACCCGTCATCCTGCTTCTTCTCTGCGCTTCCGCATTCTCCGGTGAGGAACCCAAAATGCCCGCGCCCCGCGACCTCAACACCCACCACCTGTTCACGCCGGCCGCCACGCTGGATGCGTGGGAGGCGCGCGGCGAGGCGCTGCGTGGGCAGATCCTCTTCAGCGCCGGCTTGTGCCCGCTCCCCGAGAAAACCCCGCTCAACCCGCGCGTGACGGGCACCATCGAGGGCGCGGATTACGTCATCGAGAACGTCGCGATCGAGACGTATCCCGGCTTCTACGTCTGCGGCAACCTCTTCCGTCCGAAAGGCAAAGCCGCGCCGTTCCCCGCCGTCCTCCACGCGCACGGCCATTGGGCGAACGGGCGCCTGCAGATTGACGAGGATGTGCCGAAGGCCGACCCGGCGCCGGCCAAGATGGGCAAGGGCCGCGGCAACCTGCCGGCCATCGGCATCAACCTCGCGCGCCAGGGCTTTGTCGTCTTCGCGTGGGACATGGTGGGCTACAACGACACGAACCAGATTCCGCAGCACCGCGAGTTCTGTAAGGACCTGCGCCCGTGGCTGTGGAACGTCAGCCTCCTGGGCCTGCAACTGTGGAACAGCGTGCGCGTGATGGACTACGTCACCAGCCTGCCCGACGTGGACAAGAAGCGCATCGGTATGACGGGCGCTTCCGGCGGCGGGACGCAGACGTTCCTGCTCACCGCGGTGGATGAGCGCGTCAAAGTCGCGGTGCCCGTGAACATGGTCTCCGCGCACATGCAGGGCGGCTGTTTGTGTGAGAACGCCCCCGGCCTGCGCGTTGGGACGGACAACGCGGAGATCGCCGCGCTGACGGCGCCCCGCCCGCTGCTTCTGGTCGCGGCCACGGGCGACTGGACGAAGAACAACCCGAAGGAAGAATGGCCGGCGATCAAGAAAGTCTATGATCTTTTCGACAAGGGCGACCGCACGGCCGTACAGCAGTTCAACTATGAGCACAACTACAACATCGAAAGCCGCGAGGCCATGTACGCCTGGTTCGGCCGCTGGCTGCTGAAGGACAAGGACCCCGAGCACTTCCGCGAACGGCCGATCAGCGTGGACCCGAAAGCGCTGCGCGTGTGGAACGAGCAGAATCCACGGCCCGCCAACGCGCTCAAGGACACCGAGTTGATCCAACTGCTCATCGGCGCCGCCGAGAAGCGCCTCACGGCCATGTGGCCGACCGACAAGAAGGGCCTCAAACGGTTCAAGAAGGAACTCGCACCGGAACTGGCGCTGTCGCTCGCGGTGGATACGAACGGGGAGCGCGTCATCGTTCCTGACGGTCCCGGTTCGCCCTCCCAGGCGGCCGAACGGCAGTCCGCGCGTTCGGTCGTTCTCGTCGCCGGCAAGGGCCAGGAGGCACGCGCGGAGCGATTGGCGGGCGTGCTGGGCAAGAGCGATCGCTCCGTACGCACGCTCGTCCTCGACGCGCCGCCGCCGGCGCCGGCCAAACTCTTGGATAACTTCTTCACCTGCTACAACCGCACGCCGCTGGGGGCGGACGTCCAGCGCATTCTCGACGCGCTTGAAAACTGCCGGCGCCACAAGGCCAAGGAGATCGCTCTCGTGGCACTCGGCGACGCGGGCCCGAAGGCCCTGCTGGCGCGTGCCCTCTTCGCCGAAGAGGTGTCCGCCGTGGTTGACACGGCCGGCTTCGCC
Organism: Planctomycetota bacterium; assembly: GCA_026692735.1. Taxonomy (GTDB): domain Bacteria; phylum Planctomycetota; class SZUA-567; order H5-PLA8; family H5-PLA8; genus JAPLOD01. The sequence goes on from JAPLOD010000696.1 coordinate 7,443, forward strand.
AACACGGACGACCAGGCGTACCTCAAGGCCCTGTGCGCGCCGGGCCTGCGGCGGGCGGGCGATGTGCGCGCCGCGGCGGTGCTGGGCGCGCCCGCGCCGCTGTGCCTGTTCAACACCGGCACCGCGTTTCAGACGGAGACGATCGCGGGGGGCTATCGCGCCGTGGGCGGAAAACTGCGCGTGGAGGAAGGCGACCTCTCCGACGACGACATCGTGAACTGGGTGAAGGGGTAGCCGATTCCCGGTTGAACGCGGACGCGAGCCGCTCTTGACAGCGGGCGGCTGGTCGCTAGAAAAGTCCTATGGAAGCCTTAAGCAACGACGCTATCTCCCGTGTTCCTTCTGCGTTCGGTCAGGGCGCGGCTGGCGGTCTGCGCGCGGACTGCGCCGCCGTCTGTCGTCCGGCCTGCGTCGGCAACGGCGGCGTGTCGCGTCGCACGGGCGCCGGCTTGCGGGAGAACGCCGGGAACAAGGAGGGGAGGGGATGAGCATGAACAGCGGCGAACAGGCAATGCGCTGGGACGGCCTGGGCATCACGTTCGATGACGTGCTGCTGCTGCCTGCGAAGAGCGATGTTCTGCCCACCGAAGTCAACACGTCCACGCAGCTCACCCCGAAAATCAGCCTGCACATCCCGCTGCTTTCCGCGGCGATGGACACCGTGACGGAAAGCCGTCTGGCCATCGCCGTGGCGCAGGAGGGCGGGATCGGCATCATCCATCGCAATATGAAGCCGGACGACCAGGCGCGCGAAGTGGTCAAGGTGAAGCGCAGCGCCTCGGGCGTCATCACCGGCCCCGTGACCCTCACCCCCGACCACACCATCGCCGAAGCCAAGACGCTGATGACGCACCAGAATATCTCGGGCATCCCCATCGTGGAACACGAGCCGGGCGATCCGCCCGGCGTGGCCCGCAAGAACGGCCGGGTCGTGGGCATCCTGACGAAGCGCGACCTGCGCTTCCAGACGAACAACGTGCTCAAGATCAGGGAGGTCATGACCAAGCAGCTTGTGACGGCCAAGCCGGGCACGAGCCTGGAGCAGGCGCAGGAAATCCTCCACAAAAACAAGGTCGAGAAATTGCTGCTCGTGGGCGAGGACGGCCACCTGGCCGGGCTGATTACCATCAAGGACATTGACAAGACGCTGCGTTTCCCCCGCGCGTGCCGCGACGAGAAAGGGCGCCTGCGCGTGGGCGCGGCGATCGGCGTCCACGACGAAGCGCGCGTCGAGGCGCTGCTGCGAGCGGGCGCGGATGTGTTCGTGGTGGACACCGCTCACGGCCATTCGACGCGCGTCATCGAGACCGTGAAGTGGCTGAAGAAGGCGTATCCGCAGATGGAGGTGATCGCGGGCAACGTGGCCACGGCCGACGGCGCGCGGGCGCTGGCGGATGCCGGCGCGGACTGCATCAAGGTCGGCGTGGGGCCGGGCTCGATCTGCACCACCCGCATCGTCTCGGGCGTCGGCGTGCCGCAGATCACGGCGGTGCTCGAGGCGCGCGCGGGGCTGGCCGGAACGAACTGCAGGCTGATCTCCGACGGCGGCATCAAGTTCTCAGGCGACATCGTCAAGGCTCTGGCCGCCGGGGCCGATGCGGTGATGATCGGGAACCTGTTCGCCGGCACGGATGAATCGCCGGGGCGGGTGGTGCTGTACAAGGGCCGCCAGTTCAAAACGTACCGCGGCATGGGCTCGCTGGGCGCGATGGTCGAAGGCGGGGCGAGCCGCTACGGGCAGGAGGGCGCCGCGCCCGACAAGCTGGTTCCTGAAGGGATTGAAGGCCGCGTGCCGTACATGGGGCAGATGGCGGACTTCCTGTATCAGCTCGTCGGCGGGCTGCGCGCGGGCATGGGGTACATCGGCGCAGCGACGATCGCCGAGCTGCCGGTCAAGGCGCGCTTCATCCGGCAGACGCTCGCCGGCCTGAAGGAAAGCCATCCGCACGACGTTCAGATCACGCAGGAAGCCCCGAACTACCGCGTCGAGGAGGAACTGGAGTAGGCAACCCATGCGGGGAGGTGAGCGGCTGCGCGGTTATTGCATGCGCCGTGCGTCGTGTTCTTCCAAGTAGACCATGATTGGGCTCAAGGAGTCGGATGTCTCACGAAACCGTCCTCGTCGTTGATTTCGGCGCGCAGTACGCGCAGCTCATCGCCCGCCGCGTGCGGGAGGCGCAGGTCTTCTGCCGCATCGTCCCGTACTACGGGGCCCTGGCGGCGGCGAAGGCGGAACGGCCCAAAGCTCTGATCTTCTCCGGCGGGCCCGCTTCCGTGTACGCCGACAAGGCCCCGCGCATCGAGAAGGAGATATTCGAGCTCGGGATTCCGATACTCGGCATCTGCTACGGCGTCCAGCTCACCGCCTTCATGCTCGGCGGCCAGGTCGAGAAACAGGACCACCGCGAGTACGGCCATGCGCTGATCCAGATCGTGGAACCGAACGACCTGCTGGCCGGCGTGGGGGAGCGCACCGAGGTGTGGATGAGCCACGGCGACGCGCTCACAGCGCCGCCGCCCGGGTTCCGCATCCTGGCGCGCACTCAGCACTGCCCGTTGGCGGCCATTGGCGACCCGCAGCGCAAGATCTACGGCGTGCAGTTCCACCCGGAGGTGACGCACACGCCCAAGGGCCGCCAGATTCTGCGGAACTTCCTCTACCCGGTTGCGGGCTGCACGGGCGACTGGCGCATGAGCAACTTCATCCAGACGCAGGTGCGCACGATGCGCGAAAGGGTGGGGGAGGCGCGCGTCATCCTGGGCTTGAGCGGCGGCGTGGACTCCTCGGTCGCGGCCGTGCTGCTGCACCAGGCGGTCGGCAGCAAGCTGCAGTGCATCTTCGTGGACAACGGCCTGTGCCGAAAGAGCGAGGCGCGGCGCGTCGAGGCGACGTTCAAGGGGCATTTCAAGATTCCGCTGTGGACCGTGGACGCCTCCACCCGCTTCCTCGAAGCGCTGGCCGGCGTCGCCGATCCCGAAGAGAAGCGCAAGATCATCGGGCGTGAGTTTGTGCGGGTGTTCGAAGCGCAGGCGCGCAAAGTCGAAGGGGCGCGGTTCCTGGCCCAGGGCACGCTCTACCCCGATGTCATCGAGTCCGTGTCGGCGCACGGCGGGCCGACGGCCACCATCAAGAGCCACCACAACGTCGGCGGACTGCCGGCCGACCTCGGGCTGGAACTGATCGAGCCGTTCCGTGAGCTGTTCAAGGACGAGGTCCGCCTGATCGGGACCGAACTGGGCGTCCCCGAGGAGATTGTCTGGCGGCAGCCCTTCCCCGGCCCCGGCCTGGGCGTGCGCATTGTCGGCCCCGTGGATGCCACGCGCGTGGCGCTCCTGCAGGAGGCCGACGAGATCGTGCAGGAGGAAATCCAGGCGGCGGGGTTGGGCCGGCACCTGTGGCAGGCGTTCGCGATACTCCTGCCGGTGCGCAGCGTCGGCGTGCTGGGTGATGAGCGCGCGTACGGTGAGACGATCTGCCTGCGCGCCGTCGAGTCGAAGGACGGCATGACCGCCGACTGGGCGCACCTGCCCTACGAGGTGCTGGGCCGCATCTCCAGCCGCATCGTGAACGAAGTGCGCGGCATCAACCGCGTCGTCTACGACATCTCGCAGAAGCCGCCGGCAACCATCGAATGGGAATGAGTGCGATTGCCGATTGCCGATTGCGGATTGGCGCAGGCGGGCTGGGTGACGAATGCGTTTCCTCCTTCACACCACCCCCTCCCCCGCCGAAGACCTCGCCCTCGAAGAGGCCATCCACACCTGCGTCGAGGACGGCCTGAGCCCGAACACGTGGCGAGTCTGGCAGGCTGCGGCGCCGGCAGTGGTTCTCGGCACGGGCCAGGAGGCGGCGAAGGAGGTTGACCTCAACGCCGCGCGCGCTGAGCAGGTGCCTGTCCTGCGGCGGCATTCCGGCGGCGGCGCGGTGCTCATCGGTCCGGGCGTCGTGAGCTACTCGGCCTTCTACCTGCTCAAGGACCTGCCCGGTTCGGAGACGATCCGCGGCGCGATGTCCGCCGCGCTGCGGCCCGTACTCCAGGTGTTGCGCACGTGGGGCCTGCAGACGTGCGAGGCGGGGCTCTCCGACGTGGCCGTCGCCGGCGGCGACGGCGGCCTGCGCAAGATTGCCGGGAATGCCCAGGCTCGCAAGAAGAAGAGCGCTGTCGTCCACGGCACACTGCTGGCCGATCCTGATTGGGGGCGCATCGCGCGGCTGCTGCGCCCTCCGTCGTCGGCCCCGGACTACCGGGCCGGCCGCGACCATCGCGCCTTTCTCACAAGTCTGCGCGAGGCCGGCGTGCCGCACGAACTCCAGCCTTTCGCAGATGCATTGGCGCGCGCGTTGCAGCCTGCTATGCCTGTAGAGCAGGCGCCGTCCGCGGAAGAACAACAGCGTGCGGCCAGGCTGCTGGAGGAGAAGTACGCGCAGCAGGAATGGAACTTGCGGCGCTAAGGCTGGAGGCCAATAGCCAAGAGCCAACAGCCAAGAGCCAACAGCCAAGAGCCAACCGTCCATGGACCGAACGCTAGTCCTCTCTGATCTTCACCTCGGTCGCGTCACCACGCACGCTCACGCGCCGGAGCTCATCGCGCCTCTGGTGAAAGGCTTCGACCGCGTGTTGCTGCTGGGGGACATCATAGACCATTGGTACACGCATCCGCAGGAGGCGCGAGAACTGGAGGAGCGCCTGCTGCGGGTCTGCAGGGCGGGCGGCGCCAAGAAGGTGATCTACTTCCGCGGCAACCATGATGCCTGCACGGCGGACGGTGAGGAATTCCTGCTGCAGGGCGGGATGCTGTACCTTCACGGACATGCCGTCTACCACCGCTTGCGCGGCGCAGGTTCGGCCCAGGCGCGCATTGAGGCGCTGAACACGCGGAAGTTCGGTTCTCGCCGAGCGGCTTCGCGCGCGGGGCGGCGCGTGTGGAAAGTGGTGGACCGCGTGTACGGCTCCATACCGATGGCGCTGCTTAACCCGATCGCATGGCCCTGGCCCGTGGTGCGCCGCATCAAGGCGCTGGTGAAAGAGGTGGCGCCGCAGGGCGCCGTGCGCGGGGTTGTGCTGGGGCATTCGCACAGGCCGGGCGTGCGGCACGTCGGCGATCTGACGTTGTTCAACCTCGGCGGGTGGATGAGGAATACGCGTGCCTGCGCGTTTATCCGCGAAGACAACCACGTCAAACTGGTGTATATCGAGAACCGCAGCCGGCACCCGCGCTTCGGCCACATCCTCTACCAGATGGACCTGCCTCCCGCAGTCGCGGCACGCAAGAGCAGGATGGGGCAGCCGGTAAAGGCCAAGCCCTAGCACCAATGGCGCCTACTTTAGCTTTCGCCCGAGGCGGATCAGGCGGCGACAAAGGGCGCGGGGCTTCTGCAGCCAGCCGTAGGATTTCGGGCGGCGCTTTTTCAGGCGCGGCTCGATCCGGCCGGGGCGTTCGGGGACCAGTTCACTGGCCAGTGTTTTGAGCAAGTGCGCGTACAGTTCCTCCCGTGCGGCGCAGGGCAGCGCTGCCAGCATTGGCGCGAATGTTCTCACGTGCTGCACGGCGCCTTTGAAACTCAAACGCAGCGGCGCCACGCTGGCGCGCACGCCGGCTTCCCACATCAGGCGGCGCATGAGGTTGTACGCCAGCAGTTTGGCGAGCAATTCCTTACGCGCCATATCCGGCGTGTGCGTCCGCAGCACGTCCATATGCAAGGCGATCTTGATGTCTCGCAGCCGCAACTCGCAGTGCCACCTGCGCGCATAGAGTTCCAGCAGTTCCTCGCGCGGAAAACGTTTGGGATCGAGCAAGGTGGTCACCAGAACGACCTGCCGCGTCCGGCAACCCTTGGCCACCAGCGTTCCGCGTATCTCGCGCAGGATGAGTTCCGCTGGCAGAGCGGCGTATTCTGCCGCCGTCAAGTAGTGCGGACGCGCGGACGGTTTGCGCCAGACAATGAGATGGTCGTTCTTCCCCAAACGCTGGCCGCGACGAAAATCGCTGCGCCGGCTGGCCGAGACGCGCAACAAGGCATCACTGCCGCGCTGTTTTACCATGGCCGCCACCCAGAAGTTGCCATAGTAGCGGTCGCCGAGTAGAAGGTCATCGCGCTCCAGTTCGTCCAGCAGCCGTCGGAAGAGAACCATTTCGCTGTCCGACAGCGGCCCCAACGCATACGCCAGCAGCGCGCCGGTGATCAAGCTGAACAACACAACCAGACGCAGCACGGGGAACCCGCAGCCTGGCGCCTGTGAAGAGGGCTGCGGATAGGCTTGCTGGTTCTCAGGTGTATCCGGCATGGAAATGCCGGTCCCATCCACCCCGCGTACCCGCTTGCCATGCCAACGCTCCTGCGGGCATGCTTGCGATTCGAGATCAGCGGCACTGCGCGTCAGCAGATGCTGGAAGAACCCTTCGGTCAGGCGCTGCCGCGCCTTGCAGTAAGCACCAGTGCGCGGCGAAGGCGTTTTCTTTCTCCGGCGGGCGAGATGCGCGATGACGCGGCTGACCGCTTCACGACACGAACCGTCCTCGCTCAGAACCTGAGACAGAAAGGCCCACAGCGTCACTGCCGGGGGGAAAAAAGCGCTCGCGGAAGGAGATTCCTTCCAGCGCCGCCGCTGTCACGATCACCGTGGCCGGCAAGACGTTGTGGAATGGCAGCCCCAGATCGGTCCGCCAGTTCTGCGCAACTCGTCGAATCGCTGTGACGATACTTCTGGTGAGCATGCGGAAGCCTCCTGGCGACACTGGTTGTGTGCTACTTCCAGGTTTCGTCCACGGAGGCTTCCTGCTTTAAGAATAGACCCCGCTTGATCTTGCGGCTAAAGTAGGCGCCATTGGCCCTAGCACAGCGTTGCAGAAGTCTCTGACCATTCAGAGCCGCGCGCGTCAGCAAACGGTCCGGGGACCGCTCCCTCACGGTCGCGGCTCAGAGATGGCCAGGCATTTGTGCGGCGCTGTACTTAGCACAGCGTTGCGCAAGTTCGTGACCCACTAACCCCCGGCTTCAGCCGGGGGTGGGAGCGCACTCGCGACCCCAGAACCCCCGTTGACGGGGGTTACGCCGCGCTGGGCTTAGCCTTTCGCCTGTCGAGTTTCCGAGTCCCGGTATTCCGCAGCGAACTGCCTGACCACTTCCCGCTGTGCGAGGCCACGGTTGACGTGCGGGCGCTTCTCCAGCAGCAGCGCCTGGCCTTTCTCCGGCGAGAAACCTTTGGCGATCAGATAACACAGGACGATCGTGGCGCTGCGCCCGCGCCCGGCTTTGCAGTGCACGTAGACTTTTCGGCCCGCCGCTATCTGCTGCTCGATGAACCTCACCGCAGCCCGCACCTCGTTGAGGCGGGGTGCAGTGAAATCCGTGATGGGGAGGTAGAGCTCTTCAATCCCCGCCGCGCGATACGCCTCAACCGGCCCGCGCCACTCGCGGCACGTGTTCACGACCGCGCCGATGCCGGCCTGCTTGAGTTCCGCGACGTGGCGCCGCAAAGGCGCCGCGCCCAGCAGGACCGAGTCATCCACCCAGTCCCACCACCGCCGCCGAGCGCACACGCGGTTCAGCAGCAGGTTCCACCAGAGCGTCGGGTAGAAGAAGAGGTAAGAGAAGAGTGCCATAGTGGGCGCCAGGTTGATGAGGTACGAAGTATGAAGGATGAGCGATGAATGCGAAAGAGCCAAAGTGAGGCGCGCGGCTACTCAGCCTTCTCCTCATTCCTTTCTTCCGGCGCCGGAAGTTCCGCTGCGGAGTCAACCACTGTGCCTTCGGCGCGCTTGAGCGGTTCCGTCGGCCCCGCGGGCGAGGCCCCCGCGCCTCCCGGCGTCGAGGTGAAGACAACGCCGTTCATGCCGGGGGAGACCCGCAGGTTCCCAGTGCGGACCGCCTTCTGCAGGCGCGAGAACGCCCACTGCTGCAGGAGCCGCCGGACACCGGGGATCAGCAGGAGCAACGCCAGGAGCGTGCTGAGCGGGCCGGGGTACCAGAAGAGGAACATCGCTGCGACGAGCAGCATGTGGTGGCCGAACTTCTGCGGTGCATCGTCCTCCGCGTTCCCCTGTTGCTCCACCCTTGCCGTGGCGATGCCGAGCATCCGGCGTCCGACGACAGGCGGCAGCACCAGCACGGC
>JAPLOD010000697.1 GCA_026692735.1 Planctomycetota bacterium
CCTTTCCCCCCGCGCCGCCGTCGCACCGCTCCCGTTCCGTTCATTTTGAACTGTCCGTTCACATCTGTGTTTATCTGTGTTCATCTGTGGTTTCATTGCGGTTCGTTCATTGTGAAACTTCAGCTCATACCGTATCAGCCGCGCCGCGGCGTTGATCAGCCTCATGATGCACCGCGCGCGCTCCATCGGCCCGTAGACATACGCGCTGTCCTGAAACATGCCGCTGACGTTGCGCCACAGAGGCGTATAGCTCTCAGCCAAAGACTCCTGGTGCGTGCGCGCAGCGGCCCGCTGCTCCAACCGTTTGAACGCCTCGGTTCGCCCGAACTGTCTCTTGTCGTTCTCGAACTGCTCTTCTTCCGCGGACTCGTCGTACCTGCTGCGCCGCTTGTACTTTGCCGCGATGGCATTCCGGCAATTCCACATCTTCACCAACCCGCCGCTGAACATGGCCTCTTCCGGATTCTCCCACTCCGCGTCGGTCAACCCGAGTTTCATCCGCCGTTCCATCTCCGCTTCCGATGGCATCGCAACCTCCACATCCTGCTCCTCCCTGCCCTCCATAACTCCCCCTTCTTTTCCTTTCCGATCCCCGAGGGTGGCCCCGAAAGGCGCTTTAGCGCTTTTCGGGGTGCCGCAGGCACACCCAACCCCGAGCAGTGATCGCAATGACCCAATGACCACTTGGCGCCCTTGGCGTCTTGGCGGTTTCGGTTCACTCGCAAATCGGCAATCGAAAATCGGAAATCTCAGCCGTCCTCGGTTTTCCCTGTCGCCTCGGTGAGACGAGCCAGAGTATAGGAGATTCGAGGTCCCAGCCTGTCCGTCATCCGGTATCCGGTATCCGGTATCCGCCATCCGGTATCCGTCGTCCGGTATCCGTCATCCGGCATCCGGCATCGGGTATCCGCGGCTGCTGGTCGTGGCAACTGAGTTGACAACCACCCGGCCGCCACGGAGAACTGATCACGGACCACGAACGAGACGTTCGTGGTACCACGGACGACTGAGCATGCCGGCCCTTTCCCCCACCCTTCTCGATGCCCTGCGCAAGGCAGTCGGCGCCGACAACGTCATCGCCGACCCCGACGAGTTGCTGACCTACGATTGCGACGGGCTGACGGTCCACAAAGCCCTTCCCGGCGCGGTCGTCTTCGTCCATTCGACCGAGGAAGTTCAGGCCGCCGTCAGAGCGTGCAGCGCGGCCGGACACCCGTTCCTGGCCCGCGGCGCCGGCACGGGACTCAGCGGCGGAACCATTGCCTTTGATAGCGCCGTGGTCATCGAGCTGGCGCGCATGAACCGCATCCTCGAGATCGCCATCGCCGACCGCTACGCGTGCGTTGAGGCCGGCGCGCTCAACCTCAGCCTGACTAAAGCCTGCACGCCGTCCGGCTACCACTTCGCCGCCGACCCCTCCAGCCAAGGCTCCTGCACCATCGGCGGCAACGTCGCGGAGAACGCCGGCGGCCCGCACACGCTCAAGTACGGCGTCACGGCCAACCATCTGCTGGGACTCGATGTCGTCCTGCCCGGCGGCGAGCTGGTCCACTTCGGCGGCCCGCCCGCCGGCGCGCCGGGCTACGATCTCTGCGGCCTTTTTGCGGGCAGCGAAGGCACGTTCGGGATCGCCACGAAGATCTGGGTCAAGCTGACGCCCAACCCCGAGGCCGTCAAGACGCAGCTCGCCGTCTTCTCCAGCGTGGACGCGGCCACGCGGACGGTGAGCGGCATCATTGCGGCCGGCATCATCCCCGCGGCGTTGGAGATGATGGACCAGCCGCTTATCCGCGCGCTTGAGGAGTGGCAGCACTTCGGCTTCCCGCTCGACGCCGGCGCGGTCCTCATCATCGAGCTCGACGGCCTGCGCGACGGCCTGGAGCCGCTCAGCGACCGCGTGGCCGCGATCTGCCGCGAACACGGCTGCCTCGACCTGCGGACGGCGCGCGACGACGCCGAGCGGGTGAACCTGTGGAAAGCGCGCAAGCAGGTCTTTGGCGCGATCGGCCGGCTCTCGCCCAGTTTCTACGTGCAGGACGGCGTGATCCCGCGCTCCAAGCTGCCCGACCTGCTCGCCACGATCCTCGCGAAGGCCCGCGAGTACGGCCTGCGCGCCGCCAATGTCGCTCACGCCGGCGACGGCAGCCTGCATCCGGTCATCCTGTTCGACGATCGCGAGCCCCACGGGAGCGAGAAAGCTCTGGCCTGCACCAGCGAGATCATGCTGGCCGTCGTGGCGGCGGGCGGAATGCTTTCGGGCGAACACGGCATCGGCATCGAGAAGCTCGACTTCATGACGCGCGTGTTCAGCGAAGACGACCTGGACGCCATGCGCCGCGTGCGCGAGGTCTTCGATCCGCGGCAGCTCTGCAATCCGGGCAAAGCGGTGCCCGCGCGGCGCGGCGGTGAACCAGGCGTTCAGCCGCGTCTGCCGTTCGGGGTGACACAGGCGCACGCGTGACGGGTGACGAGGGACAAGGAGATAACTGGACGGTTGCGCAATCCGCAATCCGCAATCAACAATCCGCAATGAGGAGGGGGGGATCATGGCCAAGCTGGGGAAGTTCGAGAAGGAGTACCTGAAATCCGCAGAGAAGACGCGCACCAGACGGATGAAATGGTGGCACGAGGCGCGCTTCGGCATGTTCGTGCACTGGGGCCTCTATGCGCAGCTCGGCCGGCACGAATGGGTGATGAACCGCGAACGCATCCCGATCAAGGACTACGAGGCACTCGCCGACACCTGGAAACCCAAGCCGCGGCCCGCGCGCGAGTGGGCGCAGTTGGCCAAGGCCGCCGGCATGAAGTACATGGTGATGACCACCAAGCATCACGAGGGCTTCCTGCTGTGGGATTCGAAGATGTCCGACTACAACGCCGCCAAACGCGGCCCCGGCCGCGACCTGGTGCGCGAATACGTGGAGGCCTGCCGGGAATTCGGGCTGCGCGTCGGCTTCTACTACTCGCTGATGGACTGGCACCATCCCGACGGCGCGCGCTGCGCGAAGGACTTGAAGGCCCGCAAGCGGTTCATCGAGTACACGCAGGGGCTGGTGCGCGAACTGTGCTCCAACTACGGCAAGCTCGACATCCTCTGGTACGACGTCTCCTGGCCGCTGCGCAGTCCGCACGAATGGGACAGTTACCGCATGAACGCGATGGTCCGCGAGTTGCAGCCCGAGATCATCATTGACAACCGCTCGCAGCTCGATGAGGACTTCGGCACGCCTGAAGAGCATATCAAGGCCGAAGCGAAAGGCCGCGCCTGGGAAGCCTGCATGACCTTCAACGGCTCCTGGGGCTGGCAGTGGGCGCCGCCCGAAGACTGGCGCTCCGTCCGCGAAGTGCTCAACATGCTGCGCACCTGCACCGCGGGCGGCGGCAACCTGCTGCTGAACATCGGCCCCAAGCCGGACGGCTCGATCCCCGAGGAGGCCACCGAGCGGCTCACCAAGGTCGGCCAGTGGCTCCAGAACTACGGCGCTGTGGTCTACGGCGACGTGGACCGCGTCGAGCACATGGAATGGCTGCCCACCGGCACGTGGACGCGCCGCGGTAAGACGCTGTACTTCTGGTGCGCGCGCCCGCCGGGCGACACGCTCGTCATCGGCGGCCTGACCTCGAAGCTCGTGAGCGCGCGGCTCTACCCGGACGGCCGGCCGCTGCCCTTCACGCAGACCTCGAACCGGCTGGTGATCAAGCACGGCCTGAAGGACTGCCCGGACCCGATCGCGCACACGGCAGTCTTCGAGCTGCAGTTCAAGAGCGTGCCGAAGCAGGTGCTCGGCGCGGGCTGTGTCGTGTTGAAGTGACAGGTTACAAGTTACAGGTTACAAGTTACAAGGGGCGCGGCGTGTCTGTCCCGCGCCCGAAGGAAGAAACGATAGGAGCACACTGGAGGGTATCATGGCTGACAGCGACAATGCACCACCCACTCCCGGCACACCACCGAGTCCCGGCACACCACCGGCGCCTGCACCCAGCGCGCCCCTCACCGACGACGACAGACTCTGGGGCCTGCTCGCCCACGTGCTGGCATTGACGGGGTTCGTGATACCTTTCGGGAGCGTGGTCGGCCCGGCAGTCGCGTATTTTGTCCGCAAGGACCAGTCGAAATTCGCGCGCTTTCACGCCATACAGTCATTCGCGTTCCAAGTGGCCGTGCTCGTCGTCGTGGCGTTCTTGGCGGTCTTCATGATCCTGGTGTCGGTGGTGACGGCGCGCCTGGGGATGCTGCTGTTCGTACCTGTCTACTTCCTGATCGGCCTGGGATGGCTCATCTACGTCATCTATATGGGGCTCAAGGCGAACAAAGGCGAGTTCCCCAAGTACCCCATCGTCGGCGAATGGGCTTACAAGAAGGTCTACGAGCAGGACTGGAAACCCGTGTAGCAAGGGGGCGTTACAGGTTACAGGTTACAGGTTACAAGGGGCGGAGACCGTCGTCACGCGTTTGTGGCATGGGCATCTTGCCCATGTCCACGGCCTGGAAGGCTATGTCCACGGGCGGGACGCCCGTGGTACCACGAACGTCTCGTTCGTGGCATGGGCATCTTGCCCATGTCCACGGCCTGGAAGGCCGTGCCACAAGGTCGCAAGCTACACATGTTCCTGATAGGCGTTGAGAATATGGTCCAGCCATGCCTGTTGATCGCCGGCCCAGCGTTCGGTGGAGAAGACCTCGACCTCCACCCAGCCCTGGAAGCCCGCCCGTTCCATCCAGCCGCGGATCTGCCGGATGTTGATGCAGCCCTCGCCCATCAGGCCGCGGTCGTTGAGCAGGTCGCGGGTCTGCACGCGCCAGTCGCAGACATGGAAGGCATGCAGCAGGCCGAGCGTCCCGGCGGCGGCGATCTCGCGTTCGAGGTGCTGGTCCCACCACACGTGGTACACATCCACGGCGATGCCGACCAGACGCCTTCCGCACACGGGACCGGGCAGCTCGGCCGCGAAGCCCTGGCATATCTCGCGCGCCTGCGTCATCGTCACCACCGCCGAGCGATCCGCGGCGTACATCGGGTGGAGCGGCTCGATGGCCAGCCGCACCTGCCGCGCTTGAGCGTCCGGGGCGAGCGCGGCGATTGCGCCGGCGATCTGCTTGCGCGCGTCGGCCAGCGGCAAGCCCGGCGTCGCGCCGCAGACCAGCACCACCAGCGGCGCGCCGATCGTAGAGGCTTCGTCCAGAGCGCGCCGGTTGTCGTCCAGAGCGGCCTGGCGCGTCGCGGCGTCCTGGCCCGTGAAGAACCCGCCGCGCACCAGCGCCACGACCTTCAGGCCGGAATCCGCGAGCATCTTCGCCGATTCCTGCGGCCCTTGCGGCGCGAGAGCCTGCCGCCAGACGGTGATGCCCGGCACGTTTCTGGCGCGGTACTGGTCAATGCACTCCCGCAGCGACCACGGTTTGGTCGTGATCGTGTGGACCGCCATGCGCGACATCGGCGCGGCACAGAATGGAGTGGTCATGAGGTCACCGCCAATCTACAGTGGTCCCCTAACTGGAAAGATACCAGATGCCGGATAACGGATACCAGATATCGGATGTCCGACGCCGGCCATTGCTGTGGGCGCGCGCTCCCCGTTTTCCGGTATCCGGTATCCGGTATCCGTCATCCCCTTCGTCGTATCTGCGTTCATCTGTGTTCATCTGTGGTTCCATGTCGTCACAGCGCCGGCAGGTCCAACCACCGCCGCTCCTTCCAGCTCCTGAGCCCCATCTCGGCCAACTGCACGCCCTTCGCGCCCTCGCGCAGCGTCCAGCGGAACGGCTCGTCGAGCATCACGTGCCGGATGAACAGCTCCCACTGTATCTTGAACGCGTTGTCGTACGCGCAGGCGTCGGGGACTTCCTGCCAATGGTCGTAATGGTTGAGCGGCGAATCAATGTCGGGGTTCCAGATGCAGCGCGGCGTCGCCGCATGCGGCTGCACCCAGCACTTGCGCAGGCCCGCAACGGCCGAGCCGTTCATGCCGTCGGCCTGCACGCTCAGCAGGTCGTCGCGCCGCACGCGCACGTTCCAGGACGAGTTGAAGTGGCAGAGCACGCCGCTCTCCAGTTCGAACGTGGCATACGCGGCGTCCTCGGCGGTGCAGCGGTACCTCCGGCCCTGCTCGTCCGCGCGTTCAGGGAGCAGCGTCGTGCCCACGCAGCTCACCGCCTTGATCGGCCCGAAGAGATTGTCCACGAGGTAGCGCCAGTGGCAGAGCATGTCCACGATGATGCCGCCGCCGTCCTCCTTGCGGTAGTTCCACGACGGCCTCTGCGCCGGCTGGTCGGCCACCAGCCCGTCGAAGACCCAGTAGCCGAATTCCCCGCGCACGGCCAGCAGCGTGCCGAAGAATCCCTGGTCGCGCAGCATCCTCATCTTGCGGAAGCCCGGCAGCCACAGCTTATCCTGCACCACGCCGTTCTTCAGGCCGGCGTCCTCGCAGAGTTTTGCCAGCCGCAGCGCTTCCGCGGCGGTGACGGCCGTGGGCTTCTCGCAGTAGATCGCCTTCTTCGCGCGCACGGCTTTCTCGACGAACCCCGCGCGCTGCAGCGTGCCGGAGGCATCGAAGAAGATGTCGTACTTCTTGTCCCCCAGCGCGGTATCGAGAGCGGTGGTGTACGGGAACGGCCCTTGAGGGCCGGGATAGCGGTCGGCGATGGCCTTCAGCTTGTTCGCGTTGCGCCCGGCCAGCAGCGGCGAGGGCATCAGCACAAGATCGTCGCTGACCTTGATCCCGCCCTGCTGGATGATCGCCAGGATCGAGCGCACCAGATGCTGGTTGGTGCCCATGCGGCCCGTGACGCCGTTGAGGATGATGCCTACAGGCTTGCTCGCCATGCCGAACCCTCCGCAAATCGGGAATCACTCCACTTCCACTTCCGCCGGCATGATGACCGCCGGGTCCGCGCCGCTGGGCCGCGGGGGCAGTTCCACCTTCACGACTTTCCAGCCGCGGTGGCGCAGCGTGCCGAACATCGGCGCCTTGTCGGTGACCTTGCCCGTGATGCGGATAGCCGACGGGTCGTAGCTGCCGCTCAGAGCCACCACGTCGCCTTCCTTCTCGGGGCGCACGGGGGCCAGAGTCATGTAGCGGTTCAGAGCTTTGCGGCACTTGGAATGGATCTCCCGCACGGCGGCGCCGACCTGGTCGTCGTCGTAGTTGTCTATGTCCTCGTTCAGGAAGTCCACCAGCCGGCCGTCATGCTGCAGGAGCGAAAGAAGCTGCGTGGGGCCGTGCGTGTCGGGGACATACTTGACGACTTCGCGCACCGTTTCCCTAGGCACTTCGCGGATCGTCTCCTTCACCGTTTCGCGAGGCACCTCCCGCACAACTTCCCTGACGACTTCGACGGGGACTTCCCTGATGACCTCCTTGATGACTTCGACGGGCACCTCCTTGACCACTTCCCGCACTATTTCCTTGATGACCTCGACAGGGACCTCCTTGATGACCTCCCTCACGACCTCGACGGGCACCTCTTTGATGACCTCCTTGATGACTTCGACGGGCACTTCCTTGATGACCTCCTTGATGACTTCGACGGGCACCTCCTTGATGACTTCGACGGGCACTTCGCGGATGACCTCACGGGGCGGCGGCGCATCGCGCATCGGCACCGCTACCTCGCGGATCACCTCCCGGATTACAGGCGGGTCCTTGATACCGGCCAGCGCGCGGTGGAGCCGCGTCGCCGGCTCGCCCCCGCCCAGGGCCGCAAAGAAACAGCGGACTGCCAGTCCCAGACTCATACCGTCCTCCCCCTAGCCTGCACTGTTCACCGCCGAGACGCGGAGACGCAGAGCGGAACACCAAATGAAAAATTCAGAATTCAAAATGCAAAATTGGATGGTTCCATTTTTCATTTTGAATTTTGCCTTCCTCTCCGCACTGCCAACCGTCCGTTGCTTCTCCTGGCGCGAGGATTCCATCAGGCTTGCTCGTTGCCGTTCCAAAACCCGATACCCGAAACCCTGAACCCTATCCCCTTCCGTTCTCCGCGTTACCGCCTGGCCAGTTCCACCACGTCCGCGGCGATATCGGCCGCCGCGTGCGGCTTGCCCGTGCGCCGGCAGGCTTCGCGCATGCGCGCCAGGCGCGCGGGATCGTTGAGCAGCGTTTCGAGCTTGTACGAGAGCGCGACGGGAGTGCGGGCGAGCACCGCGCAACCGTTTTCGAGCAGCATCTCGGCGTTGCGCTCTTCCTGGCCCGGGATCGGCGACACCAGCACCATCGGCACGCAACGCGCCAGGCACTCGCTGGTGCTCAAGCCTCCCGGCTTGGTCACCGTCAGATCGGAGATGCCCAGCAGCTCGTGCATGTTGGTCACGAAGCCGTACATTTTCAGCGTGCAGCCGTCCGGCGCCTTGATCGCCTCGGCGAGCGCGTCCTTGATCTTCTCGTTCCGCCCGCAGACCACCAGGACGGTCTTCGGCGGGCCTTTCCGGAAGACGTTGTTCACGACCCCCGCCAGGGAGTTGGCCGCTGCCGCGCCGGTGACGCCGCAGCCGTGAGCGTTCAGCAGCAGGACCGGGGACGGCGCGCCGGCAAGGCCCAGCATCTTCCGCAGCCGCTGCCGCGCCGGCTCGTCGAGCAGGTCGCCGAAGATCGGGTCGCAGGGAATGCCCGTGGCCTTGATCCGGCCCGCGTCAACCGCGCGTTCCGCCAGCAGGTACGCAATCTCATCCGACGCCGTGTAATAGCGGTCCACGTTCGGATGGACCCACAACTGGTGCACGTCATGGTCGGTGACCACCACGGCCAGAGGCGGGCGCGGCGGTGCGCGTGCGGGCTGCTTCTGCTTCGCCAGGTCCGAGAAGATTTCGGCCGGCAGGAAATGCGTCGTCAGGATCACGTCCGGCTTCCGCTCCGCCGCGTGCGCGATGATGTCCTTCGTGTTCAAGCGCTGCACGAACTTCCGCACGCTGGCCAGGGCCGATGTCTGCGGCAGTTGGTCGGACTTGGCGTACAGCCATCCCCACACGCTGGGCAGGGAGTTGACCAGACCCAGGTAGCTGTCCGCGTAGGCCTTCCTGAACGCGGCCGGCACCAGCTTCATCACGT
Source organism: Planctomycetota bacterium (assembly GCA_026692735.1). Classification (GTDB taxonomy): domain Bacteria; phylum Planctomycetota; class SZUA-567; order H5-PLA8; family H5-PLA8; genus JAPLOD01. The sequence goes on from JAPLOD010000697.1 coordinate 9,049, forward strand.
CAACGTGCTCGGCTTCGACGTCTGGATGGTAGCGTTTGAAGGCGGTCAACACCGCGTCTGCCGCCCGCATGTGTCCTGCACCCGCCGAAACGGAGTAGATCAACACGCGCATGGATCAACCCCCCAGACTCCAAGACCCAATGCCCAAACCCCAAGCCCCAATCCGCAATCCCCAATCCCCAATCGGCAGAGGATATCCGCTCAAGCCCGCGCTGCAATCGGACGATACGAGGTTTTATGGGGGGAACTGCTGATACTGTCACCGTGCGCCCGGTGAATGCCGGCGCATCCAACCTGCCTGCCGCCGCGCCGGCTGTGCCGGGTGCCGCCAGCAGCGGAGCGGGCTGGCGCATCCTCAAGTTCTTTGCCGCGCTGGCGCTGATCCCCGCCTGCGTGGGCCTGACGCTGGGCGTGCACGATCACTTCATGTCAGTGTGGCCCAAGATGAACCTCGCCATGCTCGGTCCCGGCCCGCTGGTGACGTGGTTCGCGATCGGCGCGGTCGTGTTCGCCGTCCTGGCGATCCTGCTGTGGCGGCCCGTGGTGCTGTACGTCTTCGCGCACGAACTCGTCCACGCGCTGGCAACGTGGCTGTGCCTGGGACGAGTCACCAACCTGGCGGCGTCGGCCAGAGGCGGACAGGTGACGACCAGCAAGTCCAACACGTTCATCCGCCTCGCGCCGTATTGCGTGCCCTTCTACGCGTTGCTCGCCGCCGCGGTCTACCTGGCACTCGATGCCTGGTGGCAGCCGCTGGGAGCGTACTCGCAGTGGCTCGCCGCAACGCTCGGTTTCTTCTACGCGTTTCACATCGGGTTCACGTTGTGGAGCTTGCGGCGCAACCAGCCGGACCTTAAGCCCGACGGCTGGCTCTTTTCGCTCGTCATGATCTATGTCGGGAACGTCGTGGTCTTCCTCGTGTTGATGGGGTTCCTTGCGGCCGGCCACCCCCGCGGCGCCTGGTCCGCTCTGCAGGATTGCGCCGTTCTCGGCTGGCGGCATTCCGCCAACATCTACCACAACCTCAGCCTGATGTGCCAGCAACTCATCAACCGCTGACGTGCCGGGGGCGCTCAGTAGCTCGCATCCTGTTGTGGTATACTCGGCGAAGACTGAAGGGACGTGTTGCGCGAGCGACGACGCTATTCCTCGGTGGGTCCGTCTACCTTCTTCTTGGGCGGCTTCTTCTCTTCGGGCTTCTTGTCGCCGCCCAATCCGAGAACTGCCTTGGCGTTCTTCTCGTCTACTGGGGCGAGCGGCATGGGGGGCTTATTGCCTCCGCCGCCGGCCTCGGGAAGCTTGACGCCGGCCTTCAGCAGCAAGGCCTTGCGCTGTTCCTCATACGTCGTGATGCCGGCGAGTTGTTTCGCGACGCCGGCGGGGTTGACGGTGTCCTTGTTGAGCTTGTCAAAGATGAGCGTCTGCACGAAGTCGCTGGTGGCGAGAACCAGCGTCCCGCCGTTCGCGCTCCGCTCCAGCCAACCTGACGGCCATCCCTTGCTGTCGGAACCGTCGCTCTTGATCTTCACACAGAAGAAGCCTTTGAGCTTCTCTTTGACCTCCGGTTTGGCCAGGACTTCCTCATAGAACTTCGCCGCCAGATTGCGCTTGTTCTTCACATCATAGACGTACACACAGAAGGGCTGACCGAGCTCCTTGGCCGCCTGGAGGTCGCGGCATCCCCACCCCTTGACGCCCTCGCCGTCCCCTGCCTTGTACTCTTTGGCGGTGTCAGTGGCCGCCGCCGGACGAGACGTCATGCCCAGCAGGAAAGCGACGCAGACGCACGCTCCCAGTGTCCTCCACATCGCCGTGCTCCTTGGTCCCGCGATCGCGACATCGTCCCAATTTTACCTGATAACTATACCGCATTTCCCGGTGTGTGAACCTTTTTTGCACAAAAAAGGTTCACGCCGCCGCGGGCCAATGCCCGGGGTTGAAGCGGCCGAATCTTGTGGTAGTATACGGGGTAAGTGCCGCTGAGCGCAGTTTCCGGGTGGTGTAATGGTAACACAGGAGGCTTTGGACCTCCTATTCTAGGTTCGAATCCTAGCCCGGAAACCAACTGCGGGCGCTGCGACCCTGATGCATCACTCAGGGTTACGGTTTGCCCGTGGGCAACCCGCACAACCCCCCGTTGACAAGGCACGGCCGCAGGCCTATCGTAGTGCCATGCTCGAGAGACTATTCAAGATCCAGGAGCGGGGCTCGAGCGCCCGTGTCGAAGTCCTCGGCGGGGCCACCACCTTCATCACGATGGCGTACATCATCGTGGTGAACCCGGCCATCTTGAGCTTCGCCGGCATCCCGGCGGGGCCCAGCACGGTGGCGACGATCCTGACCGCCGTCTTCGGCTCGCTGCTCATGGGCTTCCTCGCCAATCGGCCCATCGCCGTGGCTCCCTACATGGGCGAGAACGCCTTCATCGCCTTCGGCCTGGCCGGGCTGGTGTTTCTGAACCCGGACACTGGCTTGTGGGAGGCAGTCAAGTGGCCGCAACGGCTGGGCACGGTATTCGTCAGCGGACTCGTCTTCCTGGTGATCACCGTCTTTGGTCTCCGCTCGTGGCTGGCCAACTCGATCTCCACCAGCATGAAGCACAGTTTCGCGGTCGGCATCGGCCTGTTCCTGGCCTTCATCGGCCTGTACGAAACCGGCATCGTCACCAGTTTCGTGACCGGCATCCCGGCAGCCGCCCTGCGGGCCGGCCCGGCCGGCCTGCTCCTCGCGCCGGATGTGCCTGTCAAGCTCGGCAACATCCGCGACCCCCAGGTGCTGCTGGCGATCTTCGGCTTCCTGCTGATCTGCGTGCTCCTGTCTTACCGCATTCGCGGCGCCATTCTGCTGGGCATAGCCGTCACCGCCGTTGCCGGTTGCCTCTTGGGGTTCGGCAAGGCGCCGCAGGGCGTGGTGGCCGTGCCGTTCGTGGGCGAGTACAGCCTCGCGCCCATCGCACTCAAGTTGGACATCAAGGGCGTGCTGCAGGTGAGCTTCCTGCCGATACTGCTCACGCTGTTTCTCATGAGTTTCCTCGACACGCTCGGCACGCTGGTCGGCGTCGGGTCGGCCGGCGGCATGCTGGACGAGAAAGGCAACTTCCCGGATATCGAGCGCCCCATGCTCGTGGACGCGCTGACCTGCGTCTTCAGCGGCCTGGTTGGCACCAGCACAAGCGGCGCGTATATCGAGTCCGCCACGGGCATCCGCGAGGGCGCGCGGACGGGACTGGCCGCGGTGGTCACGGCGCTGCTCTTCGCCCTGTCCCTGTTCTTCCTGCCCGTGATCGGCCCCTTGCAGCAGTTGCGGTTCGCCTACGGTCCGGCGCTGATCGCCGTGGGCGTGCTGATGCTCAACTCGGTGCGCAAGATTGACTTCGACGACCTCACGGAACTGGTCCCGGCCTTCACTACCGTGGTCATGATGCTCTTCACCTACAACATCGCCAACGGCCTGACGGCCGGCCTGGTGATCTATCCCCTCATCAAAGTAGCGGCCGGGCGGTGGCGCGAAGTGAACGGCGGCAGCATCGTCATGGCGCTGTTGTGCCTCGTGTACTACGTCTTCGGCCTCCCCCACTGAGAGCCACCTGGAGTTCATCAACCCCGTGGCGTTGACGGCCGCGAGGCCGTCATGTTTCTCAGACACGTCAAGGACTGCATCGAGGAACCGTCCCGCCTGCTGCTCGAAATGTAGCGGCCGTACCGCCGGCGTCTCGCCGGCTGTAGCATGGGCGTCCCGCCCATGCACATGGCCGAGCGTCCGCTTACTGCGTCGTCCACCCGCCGTCAATGCTGATGTCCGTGCCCGTGATGAAGCCGGCCGCTTCGGAACACAGGTACGCCGCCAGCGCGCCGATCTCCTCGGGACGCCCCCAGCGCCCCACGGGGATGCGCGAGAGGAAAGACTGCGCCAACTCGGGGTTCTCCATGAGCGGCTTGTTGATCTCCGTGGAACAGGGGCCCGGACTGATCCCGTTGACGGTTATCCTCTCGGCCGCCAGTTCCAGCGCCAGAGCCTTGGTGAAGCCCAGCAGCCCCGCCTTGCTGGTGCAGTACGCGGTGCGGCCCGCCAGCGCGACGTGGCTCATCATGGATGTCATGTTGATGATGCGGCCATAGCCCCGCCCCTTCATGTGCGGCACGAACGCGCGGCACAGCAGGAAGACACTGGTCACGTTCGTGGCCTGCACGCGGTTCCACTCCTCCAGCGAGAACTCGGTGACCGGTTTGCGCAGGTTGATGCCGGCGTTGTTGATAAGGATCTGCAGGTTGCCGAGGCGGGCCGTGACGGCCTTCTCCAGCGCGAACACTTGCGCCTCGTCCGATACGTCCGCGGGGAACACTTCCGCTGTTGAGCCCCGCGCGCGGACGGCCGCGGCGGTCTCGGCCAGCAGCTTCGCGTCCCGGGAGACCAGCGCCAGTGTCGCGCCGGCTTCGGCGAGGGACAGGGACATTGCTTTACCCAGCCCTTTGCTGGCGCCGGTCACCAGTGCCAGTTTTCCGTCCAGTTCTTTTCCTTTCAAGATGGTCCTGTCCTTTCGTTCTGGTGTTGGCCGTCCTGGTGCCTGGTGCCACTGCGGGCTTGTCCCGCAGTGCCTGGTGCCCCTCTCCGCAGACAGTGCGTACCTACTGGCCCTTCCCGATCCGTTTCAGCTCCCGTTCCGCAAGCTGGCGCAGGGCGCTGCCCGCCGGCGCATCCTTCAGTGCCATCTGCCAGAATGCGAGCGCGTCGTCGCCTCTGGCGAGCACCTCAAAACGGTAGCCAAGGAAGTACGCCATCGGCCCGCGTACGTCCGGTGACAGCTTCGCGGCCAGGCCGCCCCAGCCCAGGCTGCCGGTCTCGCCCATGAACGCCATCCCGAGCTGCGCGATCTGAGGCAGCCCAAGCTTTCCGTCCCGAAGCCCGCCGAACCCCTTCCACGCCGCGTCCCACAGTATCTTGTCCTCGTCGTCCGTCAGAGGACGCGGCATCCCGCGCTGCGCCGTGCCGTACAGCAGCAGGCACATCGGCCCGCCCACAAGGTCGCTCAGCGGCACGCTCTGGAAGGCCACCGCTCGCGTCACTTCACGCCCGCGCGGCTGCTGCCACAGCTTCACGATAGTTTCCGGCGTGATATCGAACGCCGTGGCCATCAGGTCCGAGCCGGCGCTCTCGTAGACTGAGCGCAGCATGTCGAAGAGGGTCGAGGCTTTCGAGGATGCCGCCCGGCTGCCCTCGCCCCTTTCGCCGTAGGCTGCCAGGATCGTGTCCATGTGCTCTTGCTGCAGCGTCCCCGACAAAGCGCCGAGGTGCATCAGGATGACCTTCTCCATGGTGCCCTTCGGGAATTCCTTGTCGCCCCTTCCCTCCCACCACTTCTCCACCGTGCCCGCCAGCCACGCCTCCTCCATCGCCTTCTTGTCGCCGCGCCGCTCCGCCAGGAACCCTTGCAGCATGTGCCCGCTGCCCCAGTGCCGGTACGTCATCTCCTTGGCCGTCAGGGTCTTGAACAGCAGCGCCAGGTCCGCCTCCGCATCCTCCCATTTCTCCATCGCCACGAAAACGCGCGCCCGTTCCAGCAGGAGCTGCATCCTGTCGGGCCGCGCCTTCCCCTTCTTGTCCAGCAGCAGTGTCTCGACCACCTTCAGCGCGGCCGCCGGCTGCTGCTTCAGGCGCAGCACCCAGCTCAGCTCCTCCGCTATGGTCAAGTGCCACCCGTCGGTCTCCGGTATCTGTGCCAGCGCGTCTCGCGCCTGCCGCTCCGCGCCCGTGTAGTCTTTCAGCCAATGCTTGGCGCGCACCACGTTCCACCGCACCCAGTTGTGCCTCCAGTGCGACGAGTCAATGAGCCGCGTCGCCTTCAGCGCCCGCTCGAGCTTGGCGACGCGCTCCGGCGTGCAGCCCATCAGATACAGCCCGCTGAACTCCGAAATGTACAGCTCGCGGATGCGTTCCTTCAGCCTCTCCGGGATGCTGATCATCAACTGCTCTGTGCCGAACTTGATCTCCGTCATGTCCAGCAGCGTCCATACCCGGTCGAATTCCTTCCGGTCCAGCCGCAGGAGCATGAGCTGGCACAGGGACAGCAGCGGCCAGCGCTTCCCTTCCTCGGCCCCCACGGCCTCAAACAGCGCCGCCGCTTCTTCCTGCCGCTTCAAACCCACCAGGCTCAGCGCCTGCTTGTACCGCGCCTCCTGGCCGAACGAACCCGTCAGGGTCTGCAGGTTCTGCTCACGGTACGCCGCCAGAGCTTCTTCGTATTGCCCCCGCTCGTACAGGTCGTCGGCGCGTTCCAGCGGGCTCGGTGCGGCGGCCTGCCCCTGCTGGCTCGCCCGCAGCAGCCGCAGACGCGCCCCGGCCGGCAGCAGCGCTTCATAGCAGCCTCTCTCCCTCGCCGGCAGCGGGAAAGGATCGTCAAATGCCGCTGTCAACCCGCCGGCTGTCTCCACCGTGAACCTGGTGCCTTCCCGCTGCACCCGCAGCGTCAGTTGCTCGCCGCCAAGCTGCCTGCCGTCCACCGCGAACTCGGCTGCCTTGGCCCCCGCGCGCCACACCTGCAGGACCACCGGCACAAGCCCCGCGGCGGCATTCCCCAGTGTCGGCGCGGCTGGCGGCGGCCGCACTTCGCCCTTCGCAGGCGGCGTCTCGCTCAGCGCACACAGTACGAACGCGTAGCCGCGGCCCATCTCCGACTTGAACCCCAGGCCCACCATGCCCGCTTCCTGCCACGGGCTGAAGGACCCCTCCAGTTGCACGTTCCCGCTGGCGTCTACCTTGGTCGGGCAGAGCGGACCTGCGGGCGTGTTCTTCGGCTGTGGGCAGCGCAGAGCGTTGTCCTGCACCTCCACCGTGCCCTTCTTGAACACGGACGCGACCTTGTCGAAAGGCGGCGCCAGTTCGAACACGGTGTCCCAATGCCGCGAGCGCTGGCGGTACTCCTGCTCCACAGGGGTCCCCAGCGACTGGTCGCGCGCGGCCAGGACCTTCAATGCCGCTTCGATCGTCTCCTTGTCCGCCTGTTCCAGGCGGGGTTGCAGGACAAGCTTTCTGAGGCTGTCCGCGAAACGCTTGTTGACGTCGTGCCGCGCCGCCGCTCCCGCTTCCGCGTTCCGCGCCTCCAACTCCGTGCACATGCCGTCCAGGCGCTGCAGTTCCTCGGCCGTGGGGACCTGCTCCGGCAGGCTCGCGCGTATCTTCTCGCCCAGGACCGCCACGCGCTGCGACGCGGAGCCGAAGTGCAGCAGCCAGCCGGCCACGCCGCTGAAGGCCAGCACCAGCACCGCGGCGACAAACAGCACCGGCCGCTTGCGGCACCCGCGCCAGGCCCGCTCCGTGCGGGACAGCGGGCGCGCGCTGATGGCCTCGCCGTCCACGTAGGCACGCAGGTCGTCGGCCAGGCGCACGATCTTTCGCGGCGGCACGGCGTCGTCCTGGATCACCGCCCGCAGAATCTGGAAGACGGTCTCGCCCTGGAACGGCGTCTTCCCGCACAGCATCTCGTACAGCACCGCGCCCAGCGAATACACGTCCGAGTGCGGCCCGATCTCCTTGTGCGAGCCCTTGGCCTGTTCCGGCGGCATGTACTGCGGCGTGCCCAGCGCCGTGCCGCTGACCGTGAGTCCCTGCGCCGACTCGATGTTGCGCGCCAGACCGAAGTCCATCACATGCGGCTCGCCCGCCATGTCCACCATCACATTGCTCGGCTTCAGGTCGCGGTGGATGATGCTCTGCTCGTGCGCGTGGTGGACGGCGCGCGCGATCTTCTCCAGCATCTCCGCCCGTTCCCGGTACGACCGCTCCTTCAACTGCTGCCACTCCCACAGCGTGATTCCCTCGATGTAGTCCATCGTGAAGTAATCGAGGTCGCCCGACTGGCCGATGTCGTGGATGGGGACAATATGCGGGTGCTGCAGCTTCGCCGCGTTCTGCGCTTCCAGCCGGAACCGCGCCAGTTCCTCGGGCCCCGCGTCGCCGCCGCCGCGTATCACCTTCAGCGCCACTGTGCGGCCCAGGCGCGTGTCCACCGCCTTGTAGACGACGCCCATGCCGCCGCGCCCCAGCAGCCTGAGTATCCGGTATGGTCCGATGGTCCGCAGTTCGCCGCTGGCCAACGCCGCGCTCGTAGGTTCGGTCGCCGCCCCCGACGGCGGCATGGCCACCGTGCCGTCGCCGCCTGTGACCATGGTTGATGCCGAAGGACGCCGGTCGGGGCCGGACGGACGCATCGTTGCCGCATCTGCAGCGGAAGACCCGCGGCCCGCGCGTGGTTGGATCAGCGTCTGCACGTCGGCGGCCGAAGACGGTCTCCCGGAGCCTGACCGAGGCTCCTGCCTCGCCTCATCGGCCGGCGGTGCGCGTACCGCCGGCGCCTCGCCGGCCGGCATGAACCCCTGCGCCTCATTCAGCGTGCTCTCACGTCTCTCGCCGCTGCTGGCTGTGACAGGCGCCGGGCGCCCACGGAGGGGCGCCCCTACGTGGGCACCCGTTTGTGGCGGGGTGGTGCCACTGGCCGCAGCCAGTGGGCGAGCACTTGCGGCTGGCGCGGCGCGGTCAGCGGTGGCGGATTGCGGCGCGGATTTTCTGGCCGGAGCACGCAGGCGCTTGTGGCACTTCGGGCAAGGCGCAACACTCTCCGGGGTGGCATCGAACACGGTCTTGCAGCCAGGACAACGCACGCGCACGGCATCGGTCATGGCGCACCCCTTGTACGGTCACGCTGGCGTCCTCTCGATAGCGAACCGCGGCGGCATTCTATGGCCACCAGGGCACCGGCGGCAAGTGCGAAGCGCTATGCACGACGTAGTATGGAGTGCGTGGCTCTACTGTGACAGGGAGAGAGCACAGCGCGGCTACTCGCTATTGGCTACTGGCTATTGGCGCCACGGCGCGCCAACGGCCAACAGCTAGTAGCCAATAGCCAAGAGCTAATAGCCAAGAGCCAATGGGCGCACACTGCTGGTCACTCCAGCAGCAGAACGTCTCCCTCATCCAGTTGCGGCAGCGTGACCTCCAGATGTTTCGCGGGTACGATGGGGAGTTCCTTGTCCAGCGCGGCCGACGTCACCTTCTTCACCTCGCCGGCGCCGCGAACAGTCACCTTCAGGTCCTTGAACGGCACCAGACCAATGAAGTGCGACGTGGACTTCCCTGTGATGCGCATTCCCGTCACGCGGTAGGTCCAGTTCATCAGGACCACCGCGCGCTTGCCGTTGGCACTGTTCTTAAGGAGCACGCCTTCGACCGTCGGCGCCGCGGCGTCCACGACGGGCGTGGTCTTCTCCAGAGCGGGGGCGACAACGAACCGCCGCAGGGCCGCATTGAAATCGCGCGCCATGTTGAACTGGTCTCCCCGCACGCCCGCGCTGTATTCCAGCCCCGGGAAGAAGCCCACAACGTACACTTGCCCGTTGCCGAACGCGCAGCGTGTGGCCGCCGCGCCGTCAGCGAACTTCGCCAGCACTTGAGTCTCCGCCCCGGGGTCGAGTACCTCGCGACCGACGACCGGCTGGCATACCGCCTCAAACGGCGGTCCACCGCCAACTCCCGCTTCGGCCGGCGGTGCGGCGACTCTCCTCCGCGCGTCGTTGAACTGTTCAAGGCTCGTCGCGCCATACGCGGCTACCTGGTACCACAGTTCCACGGGACTGCGCGACGCCAGCCCCAGCACCGGCTGCAGCACGGACAGCGGCTGGTTGGCTTCGTCGCGCGCCAGGCCGCCGCCGCTGGTGTAGAGCGTCCCGCCGGCCTTGACCCATCCCGCGACTTTCGTTGCCGCCGCCTGCGTCAGGTTCTGCCCGCTGATGTAGATGACCTTGTAGCGTGACAGGTCCTGCGTAGCGAGCATGACCTCATCTATCGCATCCACGGGGACGTGCGCGTGCGCGAGCGCCGTGTAGACCCACTTCGCGTTCTCATAGGAAGCCGGCGAGCCGCCCGTAAGCCGCGACCATATCTCCGAGGAGCGCGGGTTCACCACGGCCACTTCCGCGGGCACCATCCAGGACGAGCCGTACAGGACATCCTCGGTTTTGCCGAGAAGACACGCCGCCCGCGACGTCTTCTCGAGCGCCTCGTCTTTCTCGGCGAAGCTGTCGCCTTTCGAGTAATCCGGCCCGTAGGTGTACCAGTACAGCATCTGCGCGCCGCGGCTGACCGCGGCGAGCGTCCGCTGGATGACGGCGCCGCGATGCGGTTTCACGTAGATGCCGAACTTCAGTTTCTGCTGTGCCGAGACGACGCGCCCGACGTCGCACAGGTAACTGTCCCAGCTCCAGATCCGCGCGTCGCGGTTCGACGTCTCGTACACAAAGGCATTGTCGGCCAGCCGGTAGAAGTCGAAGAAATCGAGGCTGTGGCCGCCCATCAGGAACGAATTGCCGCGCAAGGCGAACGAGTAGACGAACGGCCGCTTCCTGTCCGGCGCCTGGCGTGTCTCCTCGTTGGCCTGGGCCAGAGCACGCTTGAGCGGCGTGAACAGCCTGGCGGAAGCGTGGTTCAGGAACATGCTCGTGGAGTACGCGTTCAACGCCGCGCTTCTGTCGTTCAGCGGCGGCGCATCCTTGGCCCAGATATCCAGCGGCTTGACCTCGGCCCAGTCCGCCTTGCCGAAATCCGCGGGCGTCCGGCTCTCGCTCTTCAGGTACGCGCGGAAACCCTCGGCGCAGAGAGGGCAGACGGCCACGTGCTGCTTGCCTTCCGGAGCGCGGTCGAAGACGGCGCCGATCTCGTCCTCCGTGCGCCACCAGACTTCATCCACGTTCAGCTTCAGGGCTTCGGCCAGGCCATTGGCGACCATCTCGTTGGTCCGCGCGGACACGCCGGACGCGAATGGACAGCCCGCCTCCGGGACGGCGCGCGTCTTGTCCGCCCGCGGGACGGGATAACCGCCAAGCTGCAGGTACAGAGCGCGGTTGAAGTCCTTGGCGTAGCCGGTGGGCGTGCCGGCCATCTCCTCGAGGAACCGCGGCGCGCTGACAAAGCCATTGACGCCCAGCGTCCGCAGACTGCGGCACTCGGCTTCCAGTACAGCCTTGTTCGTGTGCCGGGTCCCGTAGTAGACGCCCGTGCCGTACCCGCCGACGTCGGTGATGATGTCGAAACGCTTGGGGTACGGTCCCTTGCTCCACGGCAGGCTCTCCAGCCGCGCCGCGCGTTGCTTCGCGTAATCGAGGAGGCCGGTAAGCTCGCCGAGGAACTCGGGGCTCTGCGGCGTCTTCCCGCCCGCAAGCCTGTACGCGGGGATCACGATGCCCACTGTGCCGCCGTCAGGCCCGGCCTCCTTGAAGCTCTTGACCACCTGCCCCTGGCAACTGAACTCGAATTCGAGCTCGACATCCGAGGAGTGACCTTCCGTGCGGTAGTAGCCGTACCTGCCCTCGCGGGTGAGTTTGCCGCCGCGGCCCGTCGTGAACGTAACAAAGAGCTTCCGGGGAAACTGGCCTTTCACGAACGACGCGACCGGCACGGCCGGCGACCACGCGCCGACCTCCAGCTTGGCCCCCAGCGTGCCGCGCGTGACCGCTCCGCCCTGCCCCTCACCGCCCCAACGCCAGTCAATGCTCACGGGTTCGGCCGGCGTGATGGCGGTGACGCGCGCGCGCAGCGTCAGGTCGGCCGGCACGGCCCAACTGTCATCCTGGACCACGACGTCAACCTGCGCCGTTCTATCGTCCTGGCCCGCGAACGCGCCGCTCAAGCCCAGCACCGCCAGGACAACGCATGTCCACAGCGCGGTTTGGAACCGCAGATGAACGCGGATGAACGCAGATGGAAAATGCAGTAGCCAGGGAACCTTCGCGCCACGCGAAGGCTCTAGCGGATGGCAGTAGAGCGTGTAGACGCGCTCTTGCCGTGCCACGTCATCCGCCATAGGAGTGCCCTCGCTCCCGCCCTTGCACGGAATGAATACCCCGGCCTCTCTGCGCCAGTCGCGGTTCAGCGCGCCGTTCCCGCTACGCGCTGCTCGACCTGCTTGACGTAGCGCAGGTTCTCGCGAACGCGTTGCGCAAGCGGCTCGTCTGTCGAGAAGTCCTCGAACGATACCCAGCCCTCGTAGCCGACCTGGTACAGGGCTTGCAGGAGCGCCTCGAGGTTGACGATCCCCTTCCGCATCGGCGCGGAGGCCGGGCGCCAGTCAGTGCTGCCATCGGCGCGCGTACCGACGCTCTGCCACAGCGCGTTCTTCAGATGCACGTGCGCCAGGTACGGGCCGAGCATCTCCAGCCCGAGACGGTACTGCTCATATCCTTCGTGCGCCATGTTGCCCGCGTCGTGAACGACCCCGACGTAGCGCGGGTCGAAATGGCTTACGAAACTCGCCATGGCGCTTGCGCTCGGCGTGATGTTGCCCATGTGGATCTCGATCAGCGCCCGCAGGCCGTACTGCCTGGCCAGCGCCGCCACGTCGCGGTACTGGCCGACGGCGCGGTCGCGAATCTTCAGGTAGTTGCTCCGCCCGTCGTAACCGGGAACGCCCACGCGCAACTGCGGAGCGCCCAGCTTCGCCGTGCCCTGCATCGCGCGCTCGACGGCCGCGAGGTCCTCGCAGCTCACGTACGTTCCCACGCTGGGCATGGCCAGGCCGGCCTGTTCGGTCAGCGCCCGGATTCGCGGCGCATCCTCCACAAAGCTGCTCAGCGGCCAGGTGCAGAGATTGCCCGACCAGAAGCCGGGCTTGCCGTCCGCTGACGGTTTCTGGTCCGTCACGCGCCATTCGACGCCCTGGTAGCCTTCTTCCCGCAG
>JAPLOD010000698.1 GCA_026692735.1 Planctomycetota bacterium
GTCGAGCCGCACGGCGATGAACTGCTCATTGAGGCGCGCGGCAACTTCGCCGTCGCTGAACGTGGCCCGCTCCATTACCTTGCCCCAATGGCACCAGTTGGCGGTGACGAACAGCAGCACCGGCCTGTCCGCGCGCGCGGCTTCGGCGAACACCTGCGCCTGCCACGCACGCCACTGCACGACGCCGGGACCTTTGGCCACCGCGGGATCGGACAACCTGCGCGCGAACGCGGGCACCAGCGCCGGCGGCTGGCCCGCGGTTTCCGGGGGGACGAAGGTTCCTTCGCGCGCCGCGCCGCCGGTGGCACTGCGAGCCAGCTCGCAGTGGCACGACCATGCCGCCAGTAACGCGCAGAGCAGCAGCCGCACTCTCGGGAATTGGGGCAGTATTGTTCTTTTAGCCATAATCCGCTTGCGCTATTCTCCAACGGATGGCGTGCGGTGTCCAGTGATGGGAGGCATTCATGGCGTCGAGCGGGATTGCAATGGCCGTGGCACTGGTCGTCATGGTCGCGGCGGCAGGCGGGGCTTGGGCGGCGGACGGCGGAGCAGGGGAGGCGCCGCTGCTGTCCGCGGACTTCGAGACCGACCCGCTTCAAAGCGGCTGGAAACACAAGGCCGGCGCCAACGGAAGCCTGTCGCCAGCGTGGACGGACGCGGAGGCGCACGGCGGCAAGCGCTGCATCACGGCGGCGGAGGGTTCATGGGAAAGCCCGGCGTTTCCCGTGATGCCGTTCCAGTTCTACAGGCTGGAGTTCTTCTCGAAGGCCGCGGGCCTGGGGTACTGGTCGGTGTTCTTCTACAATGAGAAGGGCGACGCTCTGGCCAGCGACTGCTATGCGAGCGTGTACGAATCGGAAGGCTGGATCAGGAACGAAACCTGCGTGCGGGGCCGGCTGAACGCGGTGACGGCGCGGGCGTGCTTCACGCCCCTCGACGGCAAGCGCCTGTTCATTGATGACGTGAGCGTGCGACCCATGGAGCGCCGCGCGGCGGCGGAATGGACCGATGCGCTGTGTGCCACGCTGCCGCCGTTGCACTACCGGCCGCCCAAGGGACGCTGGCAGCTCATCCCGAAGACCATGGAGAAGCTGCGCCATGGCGCAAAGCTGCGCATCGTGCTGCTGGGCGACAGCATCGTGAACGACACGAGCAACTCGCCATGGGACGCGTTGCTCGAGCGCGCGTATCCCGGCGCACAGATCGAAGTCGTCATCTCCGTCCGCGGGGGGACGGGCTGCCAGTACTACAGGCAAGAGAACCGCGTCAAGGAGTACGTTTTCGGCTACGCTCCGGACCTACTGGTCGTCGGCGGCATCAGCCACGGGTACGACGCCGAGGCCATCCGCGAGGTGGTGCGGCAGGTGCGCGCCGCGAGCGGCGCCGAGGTTCTCATCATGAGCGGCGCCGTGGCGAACGCGGAGCGCTGCCGCGCGGAGTTCGTCAAGCACTCGGGGCTGCCAGCGGAGAAGGCGGAGGAGAAGGTGGCGGCGTTTCCAGAGCGCATCAAGGCGGTCGCGGCGGAGGAGAAGTGCGAGTTCCTCGACATGCGGGCAATCTGGGACGAGTACATGAAAGGCGCGGCCAAGCCGGAGGAATGGTTCCGCCGCGATATCATCCACGCCAACGACCGCGGCAAACAGATCCTGGGGCGCGTTCTGGAGAGGTTCTTCACGCCGTGAGCTCGATCTCCATCAGCTCTTCTTGCGCTTCTCGTAATAGTCCGGCATCAATTCCTTGAGCTTGGCTTCCATCTCCTGGTCGCTGATGGCGGTGAGGCGGCCATGGACTTCGTATTGGTCCATGACCCAGCGCGCGACCTTGTGGCACTTGATCTTGTTGACGCGCTGGTCGCCGCTGAGGCCGAGGAAGTCGTTGACCCAGAGGGCCACGCCGTCCACGCCGCTCTTGTCGGTGATGTTGACGCGCGGCGGCCGGCCGAGCAGCTTCCGGGTATCGAAGATGTTGTAGATGCGCTCGTCCTGCCGCAGGCCGCCGGCATGGATGCCCGCCGAAGTCACATTGAAGGCCCTCCCGACGAACGGGTAATTGGCGGGGATCGGCGCGCCGATGGAGCGCATGTAGTCGGCCAGTTGCGTGATGACGGTGGTCTCGACGCCGCACAGGCGGCCCTTCAAGGCGATGTACTCGAAGATCGCGGCCTCGAGCGGCGGATTGCCCGTGCGCTCGCCAAAGCCGAAGAGCGTCGCGTTCACCGCATCGCAGCCGTAGATCCAGGCAGTGGCGCCGTTGACGTGGACCTTGTGGAAGTCATTGTGGCCGTGCCATTCCAGGCGACTGCTGGGCACGCCGCACTCGTGGTTGACCTTGTAGATCAGCTTGGGGATGCTGCGCGGCAAGCTGGCGCTGGGGAAGCTGAGGCCGAAGCCCATGGTGTCGCAGAGCCGGATCTTGGGCTTGAGGTGTTCGGGCACGTGGCTGCCCATGTCCATGACGCGGTCAATGAACGGCAGCACGAAGCCGTCAATGTCGGCGCGCGTCACGTCCTCCAGGTGGCAGCGGGGCCGCACACCGGCCTCGAACGCGGCGGCGACGACCTCGCAGTAGCTTTCCATGCACTCCTTGCGGCTCTTGAACTTCTGCTTGTTGAAGATGTGGTAGTCGGAGCAACTGGTGAGCATGCCGGTCTCTTTGACGCCGGCCTCCGTGACCAGGCGGAAATCGCCTTTAACCGCGCGGATCCAGCCGGTGCATTCGGGGTACTTGTGGCCCAGCGCGCGGCAGCGGTCGAGCGCCTCGCGGTCATTTTTCGTGTACAGGAAGAACTCGCTCTGGCGGATCACGCCGTGGGAACCGCCGAGTTTGGCCATCAGGTCGTAGATGTGAACCATCTGGTCCACGGTGTACGGCGGGCGCGCCTGCTGACCGTCGCGGAACGTGGTATCGGTGATGAAGACGTCTCGCGTCTCGACCGACCGCGGATCGAACTCCACTGCCTTGCCGTCAATGTGCTCGACACAGGGGCCCTCGAAACGGATCAACGGCGGCAGGCCGTAGTCGAAGACCTCCTCAAGCAGATCGGGCTCGGTGGCATCCTCCAAGGGATGCGCTTTCGTCCTCACGCTCATCCTCTCCTTCCTGTATCCTGTCCGGGGTCCCGCGAAGGAACCCCCCACGCTGCCCTGTCACGCAAGAGGACAGGGGAACGACGCCACGGTTCGCCACGTGGGCTACGTCTTGGCGCCCTGCTCCTGGCAGACCTTGGCCAGGAACTCGACGGCGCCGCCCACAGTCTGAACCGACAGCGCGGCATCCTCGTCCAGCTCCACGCCGAACTCTTCTTCGAACGCGGCCACCAGCTCGACCGACTGAACGCTCTGCGCGCCCAGATCGGAGGTGAAGCTGTGTTCGTCCTTGATGCGCGCCCGGTCCACCTGCAGAACCCGCGCCACGACGGTCTTGACCCGCTCTTCCACGGTAGCCACAAACTTGCCCCCCGGCTGCAGTCCCGCAAAGTGATCGAAGGCGTATAACGAAAACCGCCTGTTGTTTCAAGGACAAAGCTTGGCGGCGGCAGTATTCCACGAGGGTAGAAAGTTTCACTTCCCGTGCGTTCGCCGACATGCTCGACGCCATCGCGGCCGCACGGAAGAACGGCGCCACCGACGAGAAGCTCAAAGACGCGCTGGCCCTGCACCGCAAGGCGCAGTGGCGTCTGGATCTTGTGGCCGCGGAGAATTCGATGGGCTTTCACACGCCGCAGGAAGCCGCGCGGACACTGGCTGAGGCCATTGACTACGCGCGCCAGGCGCAGGCGGCAGCGCAGGCACTGGGACCAGGAACCACGCCTACTTCTCCGCCCACCACATCAGCTTCGGGTCGAGCTTCCATTCCCCGTTGAAGAAGCCTGCGCAGATGAAGCGGTTGGTGGAGGTGAGGTCCTGGTCAACCTGGTCGTCGTACAGGATGAAATCGGGCACCAGGTCCAGCTTGTGGTTGATGCCGACCTCGCGGCCGTACGGGATCCCGGCGCACACGACGATCACGCGCCCCGAATCCGCCGGCGCAAAGGGACTCGGGTAGATGTACATGAAGCCGGTCCCGCGCGGCGTTGGCGGCGCGTTGGGCGCTTTGCCGTCGTCTTCCTGCAGAGGCTCTTTCACCGTTTTGGGCGGCAGCTCCGCGATGGCCACCTTCCGGTCGCCGATGGTGACCACGCTATCCTTGACCGCGAAGGGCAGCCCCTTGGCCGCGGCGGCGTGCAGCAGGTTCTCCTGTTCCTCGCCGAACAGGAACAGGTTCTTGCCTTGCTTCTCCTCGTCCGTCACATCCTTGTCGGCCTTCAACACCGCATGGCTGCGGGTGAAACCGAACCACTCCTGCGCGAACTGCTCCGCATTCCTCTTGTTCCGCGCGTTGCCTTCGGCGGCTCCGCTCGTGCCGTACACGAGCAGGAACGGCCCACAGATGGCTTCCCGGACCGGGCCGGCGCAGCGCGGCGTCTTGCGCAGGCCCTTGCCATCGGCCTGCTTCGCGAGCTTGCCGTTGACGCTGTACTCCAGGACGTTGTCGCTGATGCGTGTCACTTCCACCCCACCCCCGCCGTCCTTCACGGTCCATTCGGCCTCGACGGGCTTCAACTCGCCCGTGACGGCGGTCACGGCCAGCGGTCCCTCCCTGGCGTACTTCAGGTTGTAGGCCTTCAGGCGGCCCTTGGCCGGCGCGGCGGCACGCTTCTGCGACAGCAGCCACTTCAGCGGTTCCTCGGTGGTCATGAGGTCAAAGCCGAAGAAGTGGTCGCCGGGCATGGCGGTGAGCGTGGCGTCGCAGCCCAGTTCCTTCAGCCGGGCTTCCATGCGCCGCGCTTCGTCCAGGCTGATGATGGGGTCGTTCTTCCCGTGGTAGATACGCAGCGGGATGTTCAGGAAGTCCTCGCACAGGCTGATGGGATTGTCGGCGTGGATCAGCCACTGCTTGTACGGATGGAACTTCTCCAGGGGCTGCTTGTTCTGCAGCGGGCTGTCCGCGCGCCCCGCCATGACTATCGCGGCCGCGAAGAGGTCCGGGTAATGCGCCGCGAGGTGGTACACCGCCATGCCGCCCATCGAGTAGCCGTAGAGGTAGATCCGGCCGGCATCAATGGGGTACAGGCGCCGGACCTCGGCGATCACGTCCAGCACGTCCACTTCGCCGCATGACTGGAAGTCCGCGTTGGACCGCCCGAAGGGTATCGCCAGGAACGCATTATTGCGCTCGAAATGGACGTTGAACTCCGTCATCTCGTCCCACCAGCGGTGCTTGTCATAGCTGGGCACGTAGCCGTGCAGGAAGATCACCAGCGGGTACTTCTCCGCCCCGCCCTTGGCGGCCGCGTAGGCCGTGGGGACCTGGACGTGATAGGGCTGCGTCCCGCCATCAATCCGGCTGATGTAGGCGCGTTCCAGGTAGCCTGTGGCGCCTTCCAGGGGATCGCGGCCCTGTTCCTCGGCGTCCGCAAAGCGCCGGGCGTTGGCCAGCAGTTCCAGCAGCCTCGTGCCCAGCTCGTTGGTGATGCGCTCTTCGCCGGCCTCAATCTTCGTTACGAACAGCCGCAGCCTTTCGGCCGCCAGCGCCGCGTGAGGCAAGGCGCGTTTGGCGCGAGCGGCGCGTTGCTGGATCTCGCCCTCCAGAGTCTGTGCGGCCGCGCTCAGCCCCCGCAGCGAGTACAGCTCAATCTTCCGGACGCCCAGCGCCTTCTCGCCGGCCTTGACTTCCAACGTCAGCGCGTGCGCGACGCCCATCTCCGCTGGCACCGCGTACGACGCCTGCCACAGCGCGCGCCCCACCAGCGCCGCGGCCGGCCGCACGGGCAGTTCCGCGCCAATGACCTTGCCGTCGGGGCCGAGGAACCGGCCGCTGAGCGGCGCCAGGCCGGCCGGAATGGAACCCATCAGGCCCGCCACGAGCGTCACCTTGTCGCCCGGCGTCACGAATGTCTCGGTGGAACCGAAGGAAATGGCGCGCATCGCGACGGCAGTGATGTCCGGTGTCTGGCCCGTCGCGGTCGGAACCAGGATCCTGTCGCCGGCGACTTTGCGGGGTTGGCCCCCGCGGTCGCGCCCTTCGCTAAGGCTAAGCTGGAAACCGCAGTAGCCCTGGCGGATGCTGACGCCGACCGAGACCTCGCACAGCCCCTTAGGCAGCTCGATCTGCGCTTCGACTTCATCCAGATACGGAGCCAGCGGCTGCGGCTTGTCCAGAACGAGCTTCCCGTCCACGTACACACGCAAGGCGCAGTAGGTGCCGCCGCGCAACCGGCGCATGCCGCCGCTCTGGCTGTCAATGCGGGCTGAGGCCCAGAGCGCTCCGGAACTGCCTGTCAGGAGCTGCCTGAAGTCCACGAACCGGCCCGCACCGATATGCACCGCCCACTTGCCCGTCGTGCCCGGCACGGCCTCGCCTTCACGCGCCCCCAGCGGCGGCTTCGCCGTCTCCAGGACCTCTTTGCGGACAGGCGTATAGAGCCACCAGGTCAGCAGCCCTTCCGAACTCGGCTCAGCCTCCAGCACCGGGGCGACGTCGGCCGCCGCCTGTGTCCGCGTGGTCACAGCGGGGGCCAGCAAGGCCCCGATCAGGAAGGCGGC
Source organism: Planctomycetota bacterium (assembly GCA_026692735.1). Taxonomy (GTDB): domain Bacteria; phylum Planctomycetota; class SZUA-567; order H5-PLA8; family H5-PLA8; genus JAPLOD01. The sequence goes on from JAPLOD010000698.1 coordinate 6,585, forward strand.
GGCAAGGAACCGGCGCCGTTCAGCGTTTGCGTGGTCTGGGTGTCGCAGTGGAATCCCCTCCGTGCGCGGTCCTCACTTCTTCTCCTTGGTCCGCGACCCTTTGCGCGTCATCACCGTGTCGTCGTCTTCGCTGATGTTTGAGCGCGAGGCCTCGTCGTAAGCCTTGCTGCCCTTGCGTTTGATGTCGCCGAAGTTATCGTACAGCAAGTACACGCCATAGGCCACTGCCGCAAGGAACACGTACAGGAAGATGGCCTGCGCGTCCACGCTGTACCGCGCCCCGTGCCTGCCCGGCTCCTTCACAACTCGGCCAAGGACGATGTTGTAGCCGCACTTCGGGCACACCACTCCATCCCCCGGCGCAAGGCTCCAGTAGCCGGCGCGTGCAGCCACGAACGACACCACCAGGGCGACGAGACCCGCCACCCCACGGACTATGCTTGCGGTGGGCTCAGTCAGCCCCGCGAAGGGGGCAGGGCCAAAGACAAGGCGTGCCACCTGCCATAGCACGCCGAAGCACACTGCCCCCGCAACCACCGCGGCCAGAACGGCCAGGAGCGTCTGCCCGGCCTGACTGGCACTGGGTTTCCGCCATCGGGCGCCGCAGCCGGGACAGGATTTCACGGCGGTCGTTTGCACGGCCGGCGCCGGCGCTTCCTGCTCCTTTTGCATCAGCGTGCTGAGCGCCATCGCCTCACTCGGCGCGACCGCCGCGTCGTCAGCCGCGCGGGACGCGCTCTTCGTATCGTTCGCGGCGGCGACGGCCTGCGCCAGGTCCTGCCCGCCCGGCGCGATGAAGCTCTGCATGCATGCCGGGCATTTCGCGCGCTTGCCGGCGAAACGGTCCGGCAGGTTCAAGGGCTGATTGCAGTTCGGACACGACACCTTCACGGCACAGACTCCTCACGCAGTAATGTGTTCTCCCGCTCCTCGCGGGCTCCCTGTCAGGCGCTGAAGTACTCCAGCTTCGCCGCCAGCGCCGCGACCTGTTCCCTGGCGTCCAGCAATTGAGCCAGTGCGTCCCACTCGCCCTTCATCAAGGCCTCGCGCGCGCCGGCTTTCATCTGCAACGCAGCCTGGAACTGCGTTTGGCCGCATTTCCAGGATACCGTGCTGGCGCCGAGGTCAATGGAAAACTGCGTCTTCGGCGCCTGGCGCAACGCCGAGGCGATGTTCTCGATGGCATCGTGTGCCACCTGCACGCATGGCATGCCCAGCGTCGTGCAGTTGCCGGCGAAGATCTCCGCGAAGCTTTCCGCGATGATGGCTCTGAAGCCGAACTTCCGAATGGCCTGCGGCGCGTGCTCGCGGGACGAACCGCAGCCGAAGTTCCGCCCGCTGACCAGGATCGTCGCCCCTTTGTGCCTGGGGTCGTCCACGGGATGGCAGATCGCGGGTCCTGTCGCGCCTGACCGGGCGTCGTAGAAGAGGTACTGGCCGAGGCCGTCGAAGGTGACGCACTTCATGAACCGCGCCGGGATGATCCGGTCGGTGTCAAGGTCGTCGCCGGCAACGTAAACTCCTGTTCCTTCGACCTTTACGATCTTCTCCAGCGGCATAGTCCCACCATTCCCTGACCACCTAACTCGTGCTGAAAAAAGTGCACATTGTGCACTACTTACCCTTTCCCTCGCCCAGACCGAACACTTCCCTGGCATCCGCGACGCACCCCTTGGTCGCCGCCGCGGCCACCATCAGGGGGCTCATCAGCAGCGTACGGCCGCTCGGGCTGCCTTGGCGGCCCTTGAAGTTCCGGTTGCTTGACGACGCGCAGACCTGGTCGCCGACCAGCTTGTCCGGGTTCATTGCCAGGCACATGGAGCACCCGGCCTTGCGCCATTCAAACCCGGCCTTGGTGAAAACCCTGTCCAGACCCTCCTTCTCGGCCTGTCGCTTGACCAGCATCGAACCGGGCACCACCAGCGCCTTGACTCCCGGCGCCACGCGGTGGCCGCCGATGTGCCGCGCCACTTCCCGCAGATCGCTCAGCCGCCCGTTCGTGCAGGAACCGATGAAGGCCACGTCAATCTTCGTGCCCTTGATCGGCGCGCCGGGCTGCAGTTTCATGTAGTCGAACGCTTCCGAGAGCGCCGCTCGTTCTTTCTCGTCCTGCGTGCTCGACATTGCCGGCACGTTTTCATCCACGAAGACGGCCTGTCCAGGGCTGATGCCCCAGGTGACGGTCGGCCGAATGTCCCTGGCCTCGATGTTCACAACGTCGTCGTAGGCGGCGTCAGGATCGCTGGCCACGGCCTTCCAGCGCTTGACCGCGTTGGTCCACGCCGCGCCTTGCGGAGCGTACGCGCGGCCCTTCAGATACTCGAAGGTCCTCTCGTCCGGGTTGACGTACCCCACGCGCGCGCCGCCTTCGATGGCCATGTTGCACAGCGTCATACGCTGCTCCATGTCCAGAGCTTCGATCGCCGACCCGCCGAACTCGTACGCGAACCCGGTTCCGCCGTTCACCCCCAGCGTGCGGATGATGTGCAGGATCACATCCTTCGCGTACACCCCGGCGGGCAGTTTCCCGTTGACGGCGATGCGCCGCACTTTCAGTGGCGCGATGGCCAGCGTTTGCGTGGCGAGCACGTCGCGGACCTGGCTGGTGCCGATGCCCAACGCGATTGAGCCGAACGCGCCGTGCGTGGACGTATGGCTGTCGCCGCACGCGATGGTCATGCCGGGCTGCGTCAGCCCAAGTTCCGGACCGACGACATGCACGATGCCCTGCTGCCCCGACGCCACGTCGAAGAACCTGATCCCGAATTCCTTGCACGCGGCCCGCAGAGCGTCGGCCATGCCTTGAGCCAGCGGGTCGGCGAACGGCTCAGTCTGGTTGTCCGTCGGGATGATGTGGTCTATCGTCGCGAACGTGCGCCCCGGATACGCCACGCCCAGTTTCAGATCGCGCAGCATGCCGAACGCCTGCGGACTGGTCACCTCATGGATGAGGTGCAGCCCGATCAGCAGTTGCGCCTGCCCGTTGGGCAGCATGCGCACCACATGCGCGTCCCACACCTTCTGGAACAGACTCTTGCCTCTGCCCGCTGCGCCGCCCATCTCGTGTCTTTCCTGACAGCCGTGACGTGTCCTGCCACGCCCTCTCTCATGCGCAAAGTACCACAATCCGCCATCCGCGCAACCAACGCGCCCGGTCAACCACGAAGCGTTGCACAACGCAGCCCAGGGATGCCGCGGAGCGCCTGGTGTCACTGGCGTGCCAGACGAGTAGCGATAGCAGCTTGCGCCGTGTCGTTTGTGCCACTGGCCGCAGCCAGTGCGCCGCCCCCCGCGCCTCCACGCCAACCGCCGCCTGGCGCAGGACAGAATCGCCCAAGGCACCGTGCGGATGGAGAAACCGGCGTGAGGACTGCGGAGCACACGCGCAACAGCGAACATCCTTGCGCTTGCCTGCGTCAATGACGTATACTGCGTTCATGGAGTTCATGGAGACGCCTTACTTCACCCGGCGCATTGTCCGCCTCATGCCGGATGATACGTACCGGGCCATGCAGGACGTGCTGGCAGACAGGCCGGACGCGGGGGCGCTGATTCCCGGCGCCGGCGGGTTGCGAAAATTGCGCTGGAGGACGCCGGGCAAGGGCAAGCGCGGCGGCGTGCGGGTGATCTACTACTGGTTCGCGGCCGAGTCGCTGATCTTCCTTCTGCAAGTCTACGGGAAGTCCGAACGGGAAGACCTGTCGCGGGATGAACTGAACGTGCTGGCCCGGCTGGCCAAGGAGAACGCATGAAGAAGGAACTTTTCGCGGGGCTGTGCGAGAGCATCCGGCAGATGGGCGCTATTCGCCGTGGCGAACTGGCGCCGGGGCGTGTCTTTCGCTCCCCGAACGCCGCGCCCGTGGACGTGAAGGCGACGCGCCGCAAGCTGAAGCTGTCGCAAGCGGCTTTTGCCGCGCTGCTGGGTGTGCCGACTGGCACTTTGCAGGGCTGGGAACAAGGCCGGCGCCGGCCGGACGGTCCGGCTCGCGCTCTGCTGTGCGTTGCGGCGCGGCGTCCCGATGCCGTGCTGGAAGCGCTGCACCCGCACTCGGTGAAGGCCAAGGCGGGCTGACGCACGGCGTGCCCCAGGAAAGAAGGAAGTGCGCCTCGCGCCGACGAAGGGCTTGACGGCGGGGCCGGGCGGAGTCACAGAGAGCGTCTGTCCCTTTTCATCCGGTTCCTTCCTGGGCACAGCTTGCTGATTGTCTAGCGTGGGTTAGGATAGACGTAGACACACGTATATGGTCATCGGGAGGGCACGCCTATGGAAGAAATCAATACCGCGGCCACAGAAGAACAAGCGCCTTCCCCAACCTCTATCCGGGGAATGTGTTCGGCTACGCTGGAAGCTTCAAACGCAACCACGGCACGATCGCGGACGATGGGGTTGGGAAAAGCTTGACGGGGTACAATCGCTACATGCCCCCCGGAAAATGAACATGGCACGAAAGCGCCAGATCATACTGCTTTTCTTTCTGTGTTTCGCCATGCTGGCCATCGGCGCACAGATTGGCTGGTCGCTCCGTGGTCCGCCGCGCGGCATGAAGCCCCTGCTTGACATTCTCGCGGATATGGAAGCGAAACCGGCCACGGACGCGGACTGGAAGGCCGTAACGCTGGAGAAAGGCACGGCCGAAATCGCTGGCGTACAGATGCAGGTGGTCACCGTCAGGAACCTGCGCCCTGTCCTGGAGGCGGACGGGACAACGTCAGCGCACCACTTGCAGGTCCTGAACAACCGTACACCAGGCGTGCTAAAGACGTTCGTCCGCAGCCCCAAGGCGAAGAATGCGTTCGACTTTGATTGGAACGCAGGCACTTTCGCAAAGACGCAACAGCGAGGAAGAGATCTGCAATCTTTTCTCCAACCGACAGATTGCCCTTCGGCAGTGAAGTACACAGGCAAGTATTTCATCGGCAAAGCCACCGACTCCACGAAGCTTAGCATCTGCACGCCGCTTGGGAACCGTGCGGTCGCCTGGTCACGAGGCACGTTCATTGGACCGCCTTTTTTTTACGAGGACTATCGTTACGCCGCGTCCATCGAGGAGTTTTGGCCAGCCCACCGGGAGGGCGAGCTTGGGCTGGTGATCTTTGACCTGCCGAAGCTCGACGTTGCTGGCACAATTGAGTTACCAAAGCAAGTCGGTCGTTACCCGCCGCTTCTCATCATTGACCCGGAAACCGATCTCCTCCTTTGTTTTGACCTGGACGTTGCCTGGATCGTCTGCGTGGATTTGCGCCCCGCGCGTTTGGCCGCCGAAGCCGCCAACAAGAAGCCGGACGCCGCTGACCAGAACGCGCGCCCAGCGTCGGAACCGAAATCACCCCCGCCTGAACCGGTGAAGCCCGCCGACACCAAGTAGCAGGCCGTTCCCCGCTCTTCATGCCCTGCCGTTCCGCAAGCTGCCCACCTCCTGGTGACGCACAATGGCCGCCCGCATCGCGTATCCGCCGTCCCGTGTCCTTCATCCATCATCGTTCGTTGTTGATCGTTCCTTCTCTTCCCCGCGCCCGCCGTCTGGTGTAACGTGCCATTCTCCCAAGGGAGGTCATACGCCCATGCCGTCCCCAATCGCCCCCAACTCTCCGCGAACAGGAAGAACTCTACCTCAACCTCTGCCTGCAAGCCGTCCAACGGCCAGCCACGGAGGCCACAGAGAACACGGAGAAAGACAAGAAGCAGGATACCGGATACCGGATGCCGGATACCAGACACCGGATACCAGATGTCGGATACCGGATACCGGACGCGGAGCCGCGGCGGCGTGCGAACCGCGTTGCAACATCATCGTTCGCGGGGTAGGATTCCATCAGTGGCGGTCTGGTAGCCGCCACAAAGGGAAGCCTATGAACATTGACCTGAGTCCTGCGCTGGAACAGCGACTCGCCGAGATCGCGCGGCAACGCTCCGTCCCCGCCGCGAGAATCGTTGAGGAGATCGTGGCGAGATTCGTCGAGTCCATCCCTGATGATCCTGCCGCCTGGGTAAAGGCCACTGTGCAGCGCCTGCCCAACGTCTGGCCGGCTGAAGACTTCTCCGCTTGGGCGCCGCCGCGTGGAACCTGAACAGGGCGAGATCTGGTGGGCCAACATGCCCGAGCCGCTGGGCTGGCGGCCCGTCCTTGTGCTGACCCGCTCCGACGCTATACCCAAGTTGCAGTGGGTCACCGTGGCGCCCCTCACAGGGACGGTCCGCGGCATCGCCACCGAAGTGTCCCTCGCTCTGGAAGACGGCGTGCCGCGACGGTGCGCGGTGACGTTGGACAATATCGCCACGATTGAGAAGGACTTGCTGGTGCAGCGGATAACAACGCTGTCCGCCGAGCGGATGCGCGAGGTGTGGCGGGCAATGTATAACGCCTTTGGCCTGCCGCGGTAGCGTCCGCCCGCCGTCTGGTGTAACGTGCCATTCTCCCAACGGAGGTAATGCGCCATGCCGTCACCCCTCGCCCCCAACTTGCGGTCGTTCACCCGATGGCCCGATCACCCGATCGCCCGATCAGTCGTTCTCATTCTGCTCTGCGCCGCCTGCTTCGCCGGAGATGCTCCCATGGCTAACACCGTCCCCTGCTTCGGCCGCTGGGAGAAGCTCTTCGACGCCCAGCTCAAGATTGACCGCGTCGAATTCACCGGCCCCGACGGCAAGACTGAAACGCGCCCCGCCTTCTTACATCAACCCGCCGAATTCTCCTACGACCGCCACGGCTACGAGTCGCTCAAACCCAAGGGCCCGCCCGTCACGGCCGTCCGCTTCACGCCGGCCAAGGCCGGCAAGTACCGCTACCGCGCGCTCGGCGGCCAGAACGCCGCCGAAGAAGGCGAACTGGTGTGCGAGGCGTCCAGTCATCCCGGCTACGTCATTGTCAGCGCGCGCGATTCGCGGTACTTCGCGCTGACCGGCGGCGCTTCGTTCTGTCCCATCGGCGTGAACCTCTGCTGGCCGGAAACGTTCGCGCTCCCCTCGGGCAAGGAATTCGGCGCCTCCGGCGCGCGCGGCACGCTGGGCTGCGGCCAGTACAAGCGCTGGCTCGCCGAACTGTCGCGTAACGGCGGCAACTTCATCCGCATCTGGGCGGCCAACGGCTACTTCGAAGCCCAGACCGAGACCGCCGGCAAGATGGACGACCTCATGTTCAATAAGCTCGACCGCGTGATCGAACTGGCCCGCGAGAACAACGTCCGCGTCAAGCTCTGCATGGATTACTTCCGCTCCTTCAGGTCCGGCGCGCCGATGCGGCGCACGCTCAAGCACCCCGACGACGGCCGCAGCCCGAAAGACATGAACGAGTTCTTCCGAGAGAAGACCTGGCGCGATCTGTGGCTGAAGAAACTCCGCGCCTACGAAGCCCGTTATGGCGGCGACCCGGCCGTTGCCGTCATTGAACTGTGGAATGAGATCAACGCCTGCGAAGGCGACTGGGAAGCCAAGCGCGACTGGACGCGCGACATGCTGCGCGAGCTCAAGCCCATGTTCCCCAGGCAGCTCGTCGTGAACTCGCTCGGCAGCTACGACAGCGACTGGGCCAAGCAACATCACGTGGATTTCAAGATGGATGAGATGCCGTTCCAGCAGGTCCACCGCTACCTGGACCAGGGCGCCGCCTACAAGATCTGTTCCGATCCCGTCGCTTTTTCCATTGACGCCACCAACGTCGCCCGCCGCCCCGACAGGCCCATCCTGCTGGCCGAAACCGGCGGGGTGAACGACAACCACACGGGTCCGTTCCGCTTCTATGCTGCCGACCACCGGGGGATCATCTTCCACGACACGACGTTCCCGGCGTTCTTCGCAGGCGCCGCCGGCACGGGACAGATCTGGCACTGGGATTGTTACGTTGACCAGAAGAATCTCTGGCCGGCCTTCAAGCCCTTCGCCGACATGCTCGCCGGCGTCCAGCTTGACCAGGAAGACTTCAAGCCCGCGGACCTCTCGAACGACAAAGCGTGGTGCCTTGTCTTGCGCGGCAAGAAACACGTCCTGGTCTGGGCGCGCAACAAAGCCGACAGGTGGGACCTCGTCCTGCGCGACGGCCAGGAACCACCCCTGCTGAAGAACATGTCCTTCGACCTCGCCCCGCTCGGCCTCAAAGGCGGCACGCTGACGGTCTCCTCGCAGTGGCCCGAAATGCTCACCGGCGCCAAGCTCGACGCCGGCCAGCTTTCCCTGCCGCCGTTCCGCTACGGCCTGATGGCCAAGATCGTGCTGGAGTAGCGCGCCGTGCTGTATCGGGACGCCCTGCGGGCCGATGCGGTGTATTTCAAGAGTGGTGTTGGAGTGTCTCGGAAACCTACGTTGTGGCTGAACCATACTGAGCAGTATGGAAAGGAGTGTGCCATGAAGACCACCAGAGGTTCCGTCGCCTCGGCAGCCGTTTCCCGCCGCCGCTTCCTCGCGGGCGCAGCGACGGCCCTGGCCGCGCCGTACGTCATCCCGTCCAGCGTCTTCGCCGCTCCGCCCAGCAACCGCTTCGGTATCGGCGTCATCGGCGTCGGCGGACGCGGCGGTGATCACCTCCGCACGTGCCTGGGACGGGCAGACTGCCAGGTGCTCGCCGTCTGCGACCCGCAGCAGGGCAAGCGCGACGGCTGCCAGAAGACGGTCGAGGCCCATTACGCCAGCAAGAATGGCGGCACCTACAAGGGGTGCGGCTCGTACAGCGATTTCCGCGAACTCCTCGCCCACCCCGGCATTGACTGCATCTTCATCGCGTCCCCCGAGAACTGGCACGCCCTGCATCTGATTGGCTCCGTCAAGGCCGGCAAGGATGTCTACTCCGAGAAGGCCATGACGCTCACCCACGGCGAAGGCGTGGCCGTGTGCGAAGCCGTGCGCCGCTACGGGCGTGTGGTGCAGATCGGCATGCAGCAGCGCTCGTGGGGCATCTTCCGCCATGCCTGCGAACTGGTCCGCAACCAGTACATCGGCAGACTCCACACCATCTATGTTGCGGTGCCCGGCGGCCAGGCCCTGCCGAATGCCGCGCCCAAGCCCGTGCCGCCCGGCCTCGACTACGACATGTGGCTCGGCCCCGCGCCCTACACGCCCTACAACGACCTCAAGTGCTCATTCAACTGGTACTTTATGTCCGACTACTGCGTCGGCTGGATCCAGTCCTGGGGCATCCACTACCTGGACGTTGCCCAGTGGGGCGCGCCCAGCCTCTGCACGAAGGGGCTGCAGGTCGAAGGCGTCGCCACGTTCCCGACCGAGGGCCTGGCCAACGATTCGTACCGGTGGAAGGTCAACATTGACACCGCCGACGGCATCCACACGGTCTACACGGACGACAGCCAGGGCAGCCACGGCGTCAAGTTCATCGGCGACAAAGGCTGGGTCTTTGTGCACCGCGGCGGCATCTGGTCGGAACCGGCGTCGTTGGTGAAAGTGAAGATCAAGCCCGACGAGGAACACCTCTACGAAGCGTACGACCACCACCAGTGCTTCTTCGACGCCGTCCGCGCCCGCAAGGACCCGTCCGCTCCCGTGGAAGTGGGCCACAGCGGGAATTGCCTGGCGATCGTCTCCGACGCCGCCACGCGCCTGCAGCGCAAGGTCCAGTGGGACTGGACCACGCAACGCTTCATCAAGGACGACGAAGCCAACAGGATGCTGACCAGGCCCATGCGCGCGCCGTGGGCGATCTGACGAGCAGACGGCAACAAGGATAAACGGAGTCACACCATGAGAACGAGACACGGTATGTTCATCGCAGCTCTTGCCGTCCTCTGCGTTGCGGCGCTGGCCGGCGAGCCGCCGATGTCGGCGGACGAAGCCTTCGCGAAGCTTAAGGCCTACGATTACGGCAAGGACACCAAGGCGCTGCGCCTGCTGGAACGCCTCGTCGGCAAGGCCACCGGCGACCCGCAGGAGAAGGCGAAGATGGCCGAACAGCTCGCGGGCGTTCTGTCCGATCCGCAGGCCAGCGAGGGCGCCAGGCTCTTCTGCTGCCAGCAGTTCCATTTCGCCGGCACCGAGGCGCAGGTGCCGCTGCTCGCCAAGCTGCTGGACGACCCCAAGACGGCCGAGATGGCGCGCGGCGCTCTCGAAGGCATCGGCACCGACGCCGCCCGCGCCGCTCTGCGCGCCGCGCTGGACCGCGCCCAGGGCAACGCGGCGGCCGGCCTGGCGACGTCGCTGGGCGCCCTGCGCGACGAGAAGTCGTCCGAGGCGTTGGTGAAACTGCTTTCCAGTCCCGACGCGAAGATCGCGCTGTGTGCGGCGAAGGCGTTGGGGCGCATCGGCACGTGGAAGGCCGCCGCGGCGCTGCTGCAAGCCCAGGGGACGACCAAGGCGCCGGTCGCGGAATATACTGACGCGCTGTTGGGCTGCGCTGAACGGGTGGGCGCCGGCGACACGACGGGCGCAGGCAGCATCTACGAGCAACTGTGGGGCAAGGATTCGCCCTCGCTGGTCCGGATCGCGGCGTTGCGCGGGCTCGTGAAGACGCGGCGGGGAGACGCCCTGCCCTCGGTCAGGGAAGCGATGGCCTCGAACGATGCCGCGCTCCTGGCCGCCGCCACGGGGTTGTTGGAGCAGATCCCCGACCCGCCGGCCACGGCGGCGATGGTTGGCCTGCTCGGGCTCCTGAAAGGCCCGGCGCTCGCCGGCATGGTTGGCGCGCTGGGCGACCGCGGCGACAAGACGGCGCGCGACTCCGTCCTCGGTCTGATCGAGCACCCGGATGAACCAGTCCGTATCGCCGCCCTCAAGGCCCTGGGCAAGCTGGGCGACGCCTCTACAGTCGAACGCCTTGCCGCGATCGCCGGCTCTTCGAGCGCCCTGGCCGGTGTCGCGCGCGCCAGCCTTGCGCGGCTTTCGGGGCCGGGCGTGGATGCCGC
>JAPLOD010000699.1 GCA_026692735.1 Planctomycetota bacterium
AGGGATACCACTGGCCGGTGTTCGATTCCTCCTCGACAAACAGGAAGCTCTTGCCGCGCAGGTCAGCGAACTTCTGGACAGGGCTGTTCGCGGGGACGATGATCAACCCGTAATACTCGGTCTTGCCATTGACGACTGGCGCCGCCAGGATGTCCATGGCGTCAGGCTCGGCGGCGTACGTACCCGAGCAGACGAACGCCACGTCTATCTTGCCTTTCCGTAAAAGGGCGTTGATGCCCTTGTAGGAGTCAGGCTGGAGCAGTTCGGCCTCGGCGTTCACGGCGGCGGCCAGTTTCTCCGCCAGAGCCTGGTGGTTGCGGAACGCCGGGACCGGCGAGGTGATGTGCGCGATCCCAATGTGCAGGCGGGCTGTCGCCGACGGATGATGCTCTGGTGTGGCGGGCGCTTGTGAACCCAGCGCGATAGTGGCGTCAACCGGCCGCGATGCCACGAGGCGATGGGTGAACGCCAGAACCACGGCCACCGCAAGTCCACATAAAACGATCCAGCGCATGTACACCATCCTCTCGTGTGCGGGCAAGCCGCCATTTACTGACCATATTGTACCCTACGGAAGCCAAACGCAAAAGCGGTGCCAAAGGCTGTTTGCTATCGCTTGTGGCAGGAGAGGCAGTCGTCGCCGTTGTCGAAATGGCGCATCTTCAAGCCGAAGTGGCAGGTGCGGCAGTCACTCGACGTGGCCTTACGGTGGTCGAGGTTGGTCGGCAATCGCGGCGCGGCCGCATGCGAAGGGGTGCTCTTGTGGCACACGATGCAGGTCTCGTCCTTGAGCGGCAGATGGCAGGCCATGCAGTGCCGGGAGTCGAAGTTCGCACGGTGGCTCCGCGGCGCCACTGACTGGTGGCAGCGCACGCAGAAATCCTCGGTGTGGCACACTCGGCACGAGCTGCGATCGAGAGACGACTCCACGCCGTGGCCGCGCTCACGCCAGTAGTTGGTGTGGCTCTTGGGTTTCTCGTCGCGGTGGCACGCCACACAGGTCTTCTCCGTATGGCACAGGTAGCAATCCTGCGTGGTGTTGCGCCGCACAAAACCGGCCGCCCGGCCGTGGAGTCTCTTCCAGTCGTTCTGGTGGGTCGGCGGTTTCCACTGCTTGCCAACGACGGTGTGGCACAGCCCGCAGTTGTCCTTTGCGTTCGCGCCCACCTTGAGCTTCGCGTGACAACCGAGGCAGTCGCGCATGGTGGCGCGCCACTTCGTGGTGCCCCCTTGGCTGGTCGCAATACCGGTGTGGCAGGTCTCGCACTGGACCTTGGCGTCCCAGTGGAGCTTGTGTGAGAATTTGGCCTCCTTCGGCAGCGGCGTCACCGGACTCCAGAGCGGCTTGTCGTCCGTGAAGAATGCCTTGATCTGGAGTTCGTTGGGTTTCCGCTTCTCGTCCGTGCCTTCGTGACACTTGGTGCAGCTCTTCTTGGTTGGCAGGCCAGCCTGGTCGGCTTTCTCGGCGTCCCTATGGCACCCTGCGCACTTCATCTCCTCTTCGATGACGTGGCGTTTGTGGGGGAAGGGCGGGGTAGGGCGGCGGCTCGCCTCCTCCTGGTCCGCGACACAGCCGATGATGGCGGCCAGACTCGGCACCAGCGCGGCCACGGCCAGCACCGTGACCCAGAGTCTTTTTCCGACGCCGTCCTTCATCCGTTTGCCCTTCCCTCGCACGGGACAAGGAAAGTCCCGCCTGCCTCCGCCGACGCTTCAGAACGTGAAGCGGAACGTCACCTCCAGAGTATGGAACGTATCGCTGCGGCTGCGTTCATAATCGTAATGCACATCCAGGGTGGCCCACCGCGTCGGCCGCCAGCGCTGCTTGACGTAGTATGTCCGCACCTGGTCGCGCTCCATGTTGCGGAAGAAGTCGTACTTGTACAACGCGTAATCGGTTCCCACCGAGGACTCGAACTCCCTCTTCCATGCGTAGGTGATGTCGCCGCCGAGTTGCTGCGTGTTGGGGGCGTGCCCGCGGCCGTCCCACTGCGAGCCGTTGATGCTGTAGGTGAAGCCCTTTAGCGGCAGATCGCGAATCTGGAAGGTGGCATAGAAGCGGTCGAATTCGCGGTTGAACTGGCCCTCGGTATTCACATGCGCCAGCCGCCGCACGGCCGCTCCGCCTTCCATCCAGAACTTGTCGGTCCAGCCCTTGCTCACGACAAGCGTGCCATTGTGGTACGGCTCCTGGCCAAGAAGCGTCTCGTAGTACTGGTCGAACTCGTTGGCCAGCCGGTTCTGCTGCTCGAACCACGTGCGGTATGTTCCGGCGACCTGCAGCCGGCTGTCCGCCTTGTCGTAGATGAGACGCGCGTACGCCTCGCGGGCCTGGCCGTCCAGTTCGGAGAAGCGGCCCTGCACGCGCACGTCGGGGTTGTGGAAGGTTTGCCACAGGCTCACCGCGACCAGATCGTTGCGCCGCGTGCCCGCCGGCGCGGGTTGGTCAAGGCCGTGCTCCACCGTGGTTGGCGAATCCGCCTGCTCGCCATGGAGGTTGTCGTCCACGTGGATATAGTCGAGCCGCCAGCGGCTTCCCTTCCACGGCCGCGCCTCCGCCGCCGCGCCGAAGAGCGCGTCGCCGTTCGGCGTGTGCTCGAACTCGTGTACCGGCAGGCCTCCGTAGAACGAGAACGTCAACCCGTGTTTGCCGAACCACGGCTGAGTGTCAAGGCGCGCGCCGTCGAACTGCAGGATCTCCGGCGTCTCGTAGGTCCACTGCCGCCCGGCGCGCAGGAACTCCACGCCGGGGATCTTGTTGAAGTCGGCGTACGCGGAGTACAGCCGGGCGTTGACCGGCGAGCGGTAGGTGTCCACGATGTCCGAGAAGATGTCGGCCTTCAGGCCCGTCCTGCGGCCGTCCAGGTCGGCTGAGAAACGCGCGTCCAGATGTCCGGTCGCCAGATGCTTGTTCTTGTCGCCGAAGTCCATGGACAGGAATTCGTACATGTCCTGATCGCGCTCGCCGGCGCCGGTTCTGAGGCGATAGCGCGTGTACGTCTGTCCCGTGACGGGGAACTTGAAGAACTTCTCGCCCAGCGACTGCAACTCAGCCGCGCGCTGACGGCGCCTGGCCAGGTCCTCGGCGGTGGGTATCGGCGGCGGCGGGATCGGCCGTTCCACCTCGCCATTCGCCCCCTTCTTCTCGTCAGCCGCGCCCGCGTTGGCTTTGTCGTCGTCCTTTTTCTCCGGGTCCTTGGCGGTCTTCGCAGCCTCAGCGTCGGTCTCCTGGGCTTCCTCGATGGCCTCGTCGCCAGGGGCGGATGCGTCAACGAAGATACCTGTTCTCCGATCGGCCTCTACGCTCGTCGCTGGTTTCGCGCCGGCGTCCGCCGCGTCCCCCTGTCCTTCGTTTGCCGGGGGCGCGTCACTGGCTGCGGCGCAGGTGCGGGCAGCACAAAGGAACACTATGAGCGCAGCGACAGCGGCGCGCAGCAGCCATGAGCATACGCTCGTGACTGGGCATACTGCCATCCTCCCCTCCTCCGATCCCCACGTACCATTGCCCTGCTGCGAGCGGATACGGAACATCACGCTCGATCATTGATGGGCTCAAACGTGATAGCAAGGCTGCGTCGAATTTGAAACGCATTTTTCACGCCAGCCGGCACAAAACAAAACACGCTGGAGAGCATGGCCATTCGTCCTGGCGGCAGCAATTCAGCACGCGGCACGCATAGGCAAGCGTCCCACGTCGCTGCAGCATCGCGCACAAGCAGGGCGCAGACGGAGTGAGACGGAGGGCCACGTGGCATGCCGTGGCTGCCAGAAACTTGGCATACGATGCCAGTATCCTGGCGGCGGTGCCTGCGCTTTCGTCCACGAAACAGCACCCAGCAATCGCTTTTCTTTTCCGCGAGGCCAGAGTATGAAGACCATCCTGGGACCGGTGGTTTCAGCAGTCCGGTAACGGCGGCATAGGTTTTGCTTACGGTCACGGTCGCGGTGGGCTGCCGCTTTCGAGGCAGCAAACGGTGACTGGGACATCCGGTGTGAGAATTGGAGCGTGGGCGATGGCGAGATGGGCGCGCGTGATAGCTGGCGTGGTCGGCCTTCTTGTATGCCTTTTGATCGCCTTCCAGGTTGACGCAACCGTAGGGAAGAAGGTCAGGTACGCGAACCTGAAGGGGTTCGTGACCGACAGCCATGACCGCATCATTGTCGGCGCGACGGTCTACGTCATTGACTCGAGTACCGTCAATACAACTCCCATAACTCCCTCCGCCATTCTTGACGGGACGGCCGAAGCATACGACGAACCGCTGGAGGATCTCATCAGCGTTGATAGCGCCAAGCCGGCCAAGGAACAGACTATATCTAAGGCCGTCACTAATAAGAAGGGTCAGTTCCGGATCAGGAAGCTGAACCGCGATGCCTTGTACTACGCCCACGTCGTGCCCGCGGCGGCGGACGCCGACCACCTGCCCGGCGGGGATGCATCCCGGATCGCATTCTCCCCGAAGGCGATTTCGAGGAAAGGGCTGACGATCAAGATAAGCTGGAAGGCGCCGGAGGATGCAACGCGTATTGGCACCAGCGCATGCTACGTTTGCCACGGCTCGGGAAGTGAGGCCGACGTAAGCACTTGCAAGAGGCATGGTCACGCTTTGATGTTCAACAAGCCGGGGCAGCCCACAGCTAACCAGGATCCTGCGAACCATCCTGGTGCAAACGTCCTCGCCCTCCAGGAGAAGTTCACGACGGCGACCGCATATAGTGACAAGGGAGTGAAGACGCTGTACTTCCAGGAATACGATGCGACGGCGAAGAGCTTTGCCGTGTACGAGGATACTCCAGGCACGAAGGTTGATCCGACGACGGGCAAAGGCGGGGATATCTGGATCAAGGCGTACTTGTGGCGAACTGGTGTTACCTCCAACTACAACATCACGCTTGAGAACGTGAAAGTGACAAAGGACCCCAATAATTTCATCACGTTCCCTGTGAAGCTGTTCATGGGCGCGTATCTGAGGCAGCGCATCTTCGTGACGGTGCCCGGACTGAAGAGCACATACCCCGTGCTTGAATACCGGGCCATGCCCGATTCTGCCTCGCAAGGTGTCAACGGCCAGTACGACCGCTCCCGCGTGCCGTTTGCCGAAAGCAGCTTCAGCAATTTCTACACGTATGCCTCCAAGACTAAGACCATGGCGCTCACGGCTGGTCCCCCCGCGGTTAGTCCTACAACCGGTACGCCGACATCCAATATTACCTGCGCATTGTGTCATCTGGGTCTCGGCATACGCTCGGATCCATTCCAGGATTCAGTTACTGGGGAGAGCTTGGCGCACACCATTGCCGATCCTAACGGCGTCTTCGACCTCGGCGGGGACGACTCGCTGCAGGACGTAGGCATTGGCTGTGAGGAGTGTCACGGGCCGGGGTCGAAGCACCGCGAAGAGGCACTGAAGGGCGTATTCCCTGCTACGTCGAAGCGGAGTATGCCGGTTGACAACAGCGCCAAGTACATCGTCAATCCGGGATTGCTGGGCGCGGACCGGGCGAGCCTGATCTGCGGGCGTTGTCACGATGCCCGAGGTATCTTGAAGGAAGCGGCGGGTGAGCCGAGGCCCCCGGCCGGCATCAGCCGGGCTGAGTTCCTGGCCAAGTACGTGGATGCCAAGGGGTTGAGCACCGCGCAGCTCTGGCCCGATGGCGAGTCCGGCCGCGGCGGGCATCACGGCTTCACGTACGACAACTGGCTGATCTCCAAGCATGCGAAGAACTCGCGCCAGTTGGTGGCCTGCGACGACTGCCATGACGCGATGGGTGACAGCCAGTACCGGTACTTCCTCAAGGGCGATCCGGACGATCCGAATGGCGGCTTGTGTACGCGGTGTCACGCCGTGGACGTGAACACGCATGTGGTCGAGAAGACCGGCAGCGTCATGAAAGGGGCCTCGATGGCGTGCCGCCAGTGCCACATGACCAGGACCGGTAAAGCCGGCGCTGGCCGGCCAGGCCTGCTTCTGGACACCCCCACAGGGCTGAGCTCAGATGCGAACATTATCTACTGGGAAGGCGACCAGAGCGCGCATCACATGCACGTACTGTCCAAGTTCACGGCGGGCGTTGCGGGAGTACAGCCGGGGTTGGCCATGCCGACGCCCTATACGAACTCGTGTGGCACGTGCCACGACGCGACGAAGCTTCAGTTCCAGCAGCCGAATTGACGGGGACTGAAGAGGCGGTAGGGTGATACGTTTCATGCGGAGGGGAACGGTGAAGGGGGCATGGTGATGCGACGCACAGTCAAAGTCTCATGGGTGCTGGGTGCAGTAGGGGTTCTGGCGATGGCCGGTAGCGCCGCGCGCGGCGCTGACGACGCCGACCAGTACGTCGGCGCAGAGAAGTGCAAGAATTGCCACGCCGCCCCCAGCAAGGGTGACTTGTATGGCGTGTGGACCAAGTCCAAGCACGCAAAGGCATACGCGATGCTGGCGTCGGAAGAGGCCAAGAAGATCGCCAAAGACAAAGGCATTGCCGACCCGCAGCAGGACAAGGCCTGCGCGCAGTGTCACGTCACCGCCTTTGATGCTCCCACCGCGATGAAGGGGAAGAAGTTTGACCCGACGCAGGGCGTGCAGTGCGAGTCCTGTCACGGGCCTAGCGGGAAGCACGTGAAGGCGCGGCTGGATGCGGAAGAGACGCCCGAGGACAAGGTGGTGGAACTGCCCAAGGGCGAGCGCGGCGGTCCGCCATCCGCCGAGGTGTGCATCAAGTGTCACAACGAGAAGTCGCCGAACTACAAGCCGTTCGATTACAAGAAGTTCATCAAGGAGATTGCGCACCTCGACCCGCGGCGCAAGCACCCCGCCGATTATCTGGACAAACTGGGCGAGTCCGGCGGCAAGCCTGAGGAAAAGAAGTAGAAATTCGACGGGTACTGCCATACCCTCGGATGCCGGAGTATCGTAAGGATAAGGGCGAAGGCGCGCGGGCGGCTTCGCCATTATCGTCTGACTCGCGCCCCGGGGTAATGCAAGGGACTATGGAGGGCGGCGACATGCGAGGTCATCGCGATGGAGTCGGAATCTGCAGCGGCACCAAACGTTCCCGCTCCTACGGCTAATCGTGGCGGCATCGGGGAAGTGCCTGGCCCTGCCGCTCAGGGGCTGCGAACCTCGCCTATCCTGCGTCTTTTTCCTGGACTCGTCGGGCTTGTCGTCATCCTCATCCTCGCGCAGAACGCTGAAGAGGAAGGGTTCATAACAGCCGTTTTCTCGAAGGAAGCTTCCGGCTTCACCGTGGCGGACGCGCGCGCCACCATCGCGTGCGCGATCTCCCTGTTGCTCGGCGCGTGCCTGTTGTGGCGCTCACGCAAGACCATCCTGGCCACGCTGGCCTCGGTCCCGTTCGCCGTGGCGCTGCTGTCTGCGATCGCCGTGGCGACGGCGTTGGGCACCTTCGTGCCCCAGAACCTGCCGCCCGGATCGCTGGAGACATGGTGCGGCACTGCGGCCGCCACATGGATTGACCGCCTCTTTCTCGACCAGACGTTCAACTCGCTGTGGTACGGGGGCTTGATGGCCGTCCTGGTGCTGTCGCTGGTCCTGGCGATCGTGCGGCGCCCGTTCTGGCGCATGTTCCACTGGGGCTTCTTCCTCGGGCACGGCGGCATGGTGGTCATCGTCTGCGGGGCGGTCATTGGCGCGCATCGCGGCATGCACGGCGTGCTCGACCTGCACAAGGGCGACGTGCGCACACAGGTGGTCCTCAGCCACAACGGCATGCGGACCGGCGAGAAGATGACGCTGGACTTCGGTATGAAGCTCAAGGACTTCGATGTGGAACGATACCCCCGGCTGCAACTCTACCAGCTTCAGCGTGACGCCGAGGCGAGCCTGTTGCGGACGTTCAAGGTCCAGGAGGCGGGCAAATGGGCGCCTCTCCCCACCACCGATTTCTCGCTCCGCTTTCGCTACTACCCGGACATAGAAGTCAGCGAGGCGATGCAGACCTCCACCGACGCGCAACGCCCGCCTGCTGCGCGCGTGCGCCTGGAAGCCGGCGGCAAGGCGAGCGAGGAATGGCTTGTGGCCGGCGCCACCGGCGGCGACATGCTCTCCGGCGCCGACGTGGACGTGCAGCTCGTCTGGTCCGACCCGGGCGCGGAGAAGGACACGTCCTGGATGCAGCGGACGGTCCAGGCGAGGCCGGCGCGGCACGGGATCGAGGTCGTGGGCGCCAAGGCGCGCTTCGAGGTGAAGGTCGGCGAGACCTACACTGTGCCCGGCACGCAGCGCAGCTTCCGCGTCGTGCAGTTCATCCCCGATTTCTACTACGACATCGAGAAGAAGCGCGGCGCGTCACGCAGCGAGCAGCCGAACAATCCGGCACTGCTGATCGAAGAGCCCGGAGCCGGCACGGATGGCGGGCCGCGCACGCAGTGGCTGTTCGCCAAGATGCCCGGCCATGGGCAGGGCAAAGACAGTCTGCCCCTGAAGTACGTCTACTTCCCGCCGGCGCCGGCCGTCGCCAACCTGGTGCGCATTGCCGGGCGCACGAAGGACCTGGTGCTCGCGTCGGCGGGCAAGGAAGTGCTGCGGCGCACACTGGAGGCCGGCACACCGGGGAAGCTTGAGTTGCCGGGCGCGGCAGCGGGCAACGCCGCGCCTCAGTCGGCGGTGGTGACGCTGGTCGAGGTGTTCGAGCACGCCGAGCCCAAGCTGGTCACGCGCACGCTCTCGCAGGAACCTCGGAATCCGGGCGTGGCCGTGGAGTTCAGACACAAGGACGAGGATGCGGTGGCCGACGAAGCGGTTCTGGTTGCGGCGGAGAAGGAAGGCAGCATGTGCCGGCTGCCCGGCGACCTGGTGCTGGCCTTCGAGTACAAGGAAGTGAAGGCCTACCGCAGCCACGTCGCCGTGATCGAGAACGGGAACGAGGTCAAGGAAGCGACGATCGCGGTCAACGCGCCGCTGAGTTGGGGCGGCTACGAGTTCTACCAGTCGGACTGGCGCCAGGAGGACCTGAATTTCTCGGGGCTGAAGGTCGTGAGAGACCCGGGACTGTCAACGGTCTACGCCGGGATGATCATGGTGTCGCTGGGTGTGTTGTTCGTGTTCTACGTGCGGCCGCGGCTGCGGCGGCCCGCATGAGCGGTGGTGCGCAGGAAAGACGGTCATGAGCGGATTATCCGGAACGGCAATGAGTGCGGGGTGGCTGACTGCCGGCGTGGGCGCGTATGGCGCGGTCACCGTGGTCGGTCTTGTGGGGGAGGTGCTGGCCCTGATCGCCCTGCTTGGCGGGGACCAGAAGCGTACCAGCCACCGTTTCATCAGGCGCCTGGCCTTCGGGCTGCTGAGCGCCGCGTTTGTCTACAACGCCGTCATGATCGGCTCGATGTGGGTCGAGCTCGGCCGTCCGCCGTTCAAGACCCTCTACGAGACGCTGCTGCTCTACCCGCTCTGCATCGCCCTTGTCAGCATTATCCTGGTGACGATGCACAGACTGTGGCCGCTGGTGCCCTTCGCGGGGATCGGGGCGCTGGCGTGCCTGGTCTACGCGCGGGCCAAGCCCGACCTCGAGCTTGTGCTGATGCCGCCGGCGTTGCAGAGCGCCTGGTTTGTGCCTCACGTGGTGACCTACTTCATCGCCTACGCGGGACTGTTCGTGTCGTTCGCGCTGGCCTGTCTGGCCCTGTTCTTCAGCTTCTTCAAGACCGAGGGGGCACGCAAGGCCCTGGCCGCGGAGATGCCACTGCCGCCCAAGTCTTGGCTCGCGCTGCGGGGCGGGATATCGGAGACACCCAAGGCTTTGGCCGCGGAGATGCCGCTGCCGCTGGAGGAAGCCGCTCACAAAGCGGTGATGATCGGCTTTGCCGCGCTGACGCTGGGCCTGGCGATGGGCGCGGCGTGGGGCAAGTCGGCCTGGGGCGATTACTGGCAATGGGACCCCAAGGAGAATTGGGCGTTCATCACGTGGCTGGCGTACCTGAGCTACATTCACCTGCGTCTGATCGGCGCCTGGCGCGGCAAGCGGGCGCTCTGGATCAACCTCGCCTGCTTCGCCGCGGTGATGTTCACATATCTGGGCATGCACCTGCTGCCGGCCGCAAGCGGCAGCCTCCACGTGTATCAGTAGACGAGTCCTGGAGAACAGCCGGATGGGCAAGGAAGCGGAGGCGGCCGGCAACGGCAAAACCGCGGGCCTCGGGTACCTCCTTAACAACCTGATCAGCCTCATGGGGCTGTTCGGGATGGCCTGTTTTGGTCTCGGGCTGCTGATCCGCGTCGCGATGGACGTGTCCGGGGTGTCGAGGGGCGAAGGCGCCTACGAGGGCCTCGTAACCTACATTGTCCTGCCCGCGTTGTTCACAGCCAGCGCCGCGTTCACGGCCCTGGGCATGTTCCGGAAATGGCGGCGCACCAGGCAGCTCGGCGTGGCCATCGGGCTTCTGCCGGAGCGCACTCGAGGCCGCCGGATTGCAGCGGTTGTGGCGGCCGTGGCCGTCACGGCGTTGTGGATGCTCCTTTCGGCCTTCGGCACCTACCGAGCGTACCAGTATTCCGACTCCAACGCTTTCTGCGGTTTGGCCTGCCATCAGGTGATGGAGCCGGAGTACACAGCGTACAGACAGTCGGTCCACGCGCGCGTGCACTGCGTCGAATGCCATATCGGTCCGGGCGCGGACTGGTTCGTCAAGTCCAAGCTGACGGGCATGCGGCAGCTTTGGGCCATGGTCCGGACGAGCTACAAGACCCCCATCGCGACGCCGCTCCACAGCCTGCGTCCCGCGCAGGACACGTGTGAGCAGTGTCACTGGCCCGGCCGGTTCTCAGGCTCCCTGGAGCGTGTGATCACGCACTACAGCGCGGACGAAGCCAACACGCCGGTGCGCTACTGCCTGCTCATGAAGGTCGGAGGCGGGCACTCCGATCTGGCGCGTCCCGGCGGCGCGCACTGGCACGTCAGCAACGACTGGACCGTCAGATACCTGCCTCTGGATGAGAAGCGGCAGAACATTCCGTACGTGCGCGTGATCTACAACGACGGGCGCGTTGCGGAGTTCATGGCGGCGGGCTTCGACCGGACCACGGTTGCCGAGTCGAGTCTGCGCACCATGGATTGCCTGGACTGCCACACGCGGCCATCGCACGTGTTCAGGTCGCCGGACCGGGCTTTGGACGCGGCCATGGACAAGGGGCTGATCTCCGCCTCGCTCCCCGGCGTCAAACGCGTCGCGGTGAAGGCCCTGGCGGGCGAGTACAAGACGAAGCCCGAGGCCCTGGCCGCCATTGATGCGGCCTTCGACGCCTATGCCAAGGCGCAGTCGCTTTCGGCCGCGCAGCAGGAGTTGCTGGCAAAAGCGCGGGAGGAGGTCAGGCGTATCTACGGCGTGAACTTCTTCCCTGAGCATGGCGTGGACTACCGGGCGTTCATTGACAACCTCGGGCACTTTGAGCAGAAGGGCTGCGAGCGCTGCCACGACGGCAAACACAAGAGCGCCGACAACCAGAAGACGATCACGAGGGAATGCAACAATTGCCACGAGATTATCGGGCAGGCCAACGGAGCGACGGAAGTGACGCAGATGCAGTACAAGCTCTGCAAGTTCGAGCATCCGGATGAGCCGGTCAACCCCAAGAAGCTCTGTTCGTCGTGCCATGGGCTGGAGAAGGAGGGCAAGTAACCTGCGAGGAGCATGTGAAGTGGTCCAGCAAGCCGTTGGAGTCCGCGGGATGCGGTTCCGGTGCGTGATGGCGGCGGCGTTCGGCCTGGCGCGCTGCGTTGCCGGCGGGCAGGCGTGCACCGAGTGCCACGGCGGGCAGGACAAGAATGCGCCGGTGGTCAGCGTCACGCCGGCGTCTACGCATGCCGGCCTGGAATGCGACGAATGCCATACGGGGGTCAAGCAGCCGTGTCACAAGGGCATGCGCGTCGCACAGTGCAAGACCTGCCATAGCGATCAGGCCACGGCGCTCAACGGCGCCACCCACGCCGAGAAGCTGAAGAAGTGCCTCGCGAAGGACGGGGAGGTGAAACCCATGGCGGTGTGCATGAGCTGCCATGGCACGGACGTCCACAACCTCAGGAAGGTGAAGGATGCCGCCGGGCCCGCCAGCCGTGGCAATGTCTCGACCATGTGCCTGAAGTGTCACGAGAAGGAACAGCATATCGCCGTCGGCAGGTACACGAGCAGCGTGCACGGCCTGGCGATGGCGAACGGCAAGACCAAGGCCGCGGAATGCGCCGACTGCCACGGGAGCCACGCGATTGACCATTCGCAGCGGCTCTCCTCCAAGGTCTTCCGCACCAACATCCCGCAGACGTGCGGCCACTGCCACCCGGAGGAGAAGAAGCAGTACGAGGCCAGCACGCACTGGGCGTCGGCCAGCAAGGGCTACCACGAGCCGCCGGTGTGCACCGACTGCCACGGCGAACACAGCATACGCTCGAGTCAGGATGTCACATCGCCCACGTTCGCGGGGAACGTCACCAAGACCTGCGCGGCCTGCCACGCCTCGGAGAAGATCACCGCCAAGTTCATGCTGCAGGCAGACCGTGTGAAGTCGTTCCGGGACTCCTTCCACGGGCTGTCGGGGGAACTGGGCGATCTCCGCGCGGCCAACTGCGCGTCCTGCCACGGCAACCACATGATCCTGCCGTCATCCGATTCGCGCTCTTCCGTCTATCCGGCGAACCTGGGGCATACGTGCGGCAACTGTCACCCGGGCGCGGATACCAGGTTCAGCAATGCGAGGATCCATACGACTACGGAACGGCCGTCGCATTGGACTGTCGCCGCCGTGCGCGTCATCTACATCTGGCTGATTATCCTCACGATCGGCGGCATGCTCATCCACAATCTTCTGGATATCCTCTACAAGGCCACCAGAGGCCTGCCGTACCACAGGCAGCCGGGACTGGCGCCGCGGTTCTCGGTCAACGAACGCATTCAGCACGCTCTGCTGGCGCTGAGCTTCATCCTGCTGGCGGTCAGCGGCTTTGCGCTGAAGTTCCCCGACTCGGTGTTCGCCTGGCCGTTCCAGCAGTTCTCCGCGGGGCCCGAGGTCCGCCGCTGGATCCACAGAGGCTGCGCGGGGGTGTTCGTCCTCCTGGCGGCGTACCATCTCCTGTACCTGCTCGCGAGCGCGCGCGGGCGCGCGCAGCGCAAGGCGCTGTGGCCCAGCCTGCAGGACGTGAGAGACGTCAAAAGCGTTCTGCTGAGATACCTGCGTCGCTCCAACGCTGAGCTGCAGTTGCCTGCGTTCGCCTACACGGAGAAGGCCGAATACTGGGCCCTGGTGTGGGGTGGGACTGTGATGACGGTGACGGGCCTCGTGCTGCTGTTCGTCAACCTCAGCCTGTCCAACTTGCCGCTGTGGGCAGTGGACCTGGCGCGCACAATTCACTATTGGGAGGCAGTGCTCGCAGCGCTGGCCATTCTTGTCTGGCACGGGTACTGGGTTGTGCTCGACCCGGAGCACTATCCGCTCAACCTGACCTGGCTCATCGGCGATCCCCGCCCGCCTACGAACAGCGTTGCTGCGGCTGCTCCTGCCGCGCAGCAGCCCGCGGCCGAGAAGGCGAACCAGGGAGGGGGCGCGCCGGCCACGGAATGACAGGGCTGACGACGGCGCCGGGCTGCGCGTGGCATAAGCTCGATACCGCGGTGTATAGTTCCGCCGAACGTGGTTTAATGCAGCCAGAGAGCGGACGTATGCGTGCAGGCGAACAGCGTGCTGGTTCCCATCCGCCGGTCCCGCCGGATCCCCTCGGCCAGGACGGACAGTATTTCGTCGGGCGGCCCAGGCGCGGCAGGCGCATAGCACGGTTGCTGCTGTGGTTGCTCACGGGTCTGCTGGCCGGCGCGGCGGTGCTTATCTGGGCAAGGGGCACCCCGCCTTCCTCTTCAACTCCGACACCCGGAGTCGCCGCCACGACAACGCCGCGTGCCAGGTCGTCGCCGATCCAGCCCGGAGCGAGAAAAGCGAACTCGAGCATCTCCATGGACGTGCTCGCCAGAAAAGGCGTGACGGTGGCGGAGTTCATCGCGCTGCTCAAGGATGCCTGCCCCCTGCCGCTGACATGTGAACTGAGCAACGCCGGTCCCGGGCTCCTGAGCCTGCGGCTGTCCGGCTACGATGGCGAGTCGCCGCTCCAGGTGACGGACGGGCTGGCGCTGCTGCAGTTCGCGGGGATTGCAGCCGAACAGCCTCCGGGGACCAGGGGCATCACACTGCGTCCCGTGCGCAGCACTGACCGCCTGTGGCGCCTGCTCGCGGCGGACGTTGACCCCGACGGCCCGGACTGGGGAGCGTTGAGGCCGTGGCGGAGCGTGCAGGTGACCGGCGAACGGAATGTCGCCGCGCTGCTCGCCGATTGCAGAGCGGCGCCATCGCCGGACGCGCTGCACGCTCTGGCGTGGGCGCTCGCCGGCACACGGCGCGCCGTGACCGTTGGCAATGACGGCCGTATCGCGCCGCAGGTGACGGAGCCTGCGAGTGCGGACGAGATCCAGGCGGCACGGGAGTTCCTCACAGGGCTGGCAGGCAGCAACGCACCGGGCGCGAGTCCTCGTCTGCGCGCTGCCGCGGCAAGCGGTCTGGGCGAGATGCTCTTCTTGAGGAAACACGCTCAATTGCCGCTGGATGACCCCGTCGTCGGGGCACTCGGCGCGCTGCTGAGAGACCCCGACACGGCTCGATCAAGGGGCCTTGGGCGCCGAGAGCTGGGAGCGGCGCCGCGCGCTGCTCGCGACGGTGCGGAAGTGGCTGGTCGTTTTCGCCGGCGTTTACCCGGCCTCGACGGCCGACACCGCGTATGCCGCGGCGTGGCTGCACGCTGCCGAAGTCTTCCGCCCCGAAGGCATGGGCGAGTACACCGGTGCCCTTGGGGAGCGGCTGCGGCAGAGCGCAGACCCGCGGGGGGAACTCATCGCACTTGGCTGCGACACGACAGGCACAGTGGCCGCAGCGGTGACGCCGGCTTCCCGGACGTACCTTGCCGTTGTTGCCGGTCCGCTGTGGCAGTGCCGCGATTTCCCCATGCGGGAGGCCCTGGTCCTTCTGCAGGCGGACGATCGCCGCGCCAGACAGGCGGCGGCTTGGCGCCTGGTCCGGCCTCAGTTGCGTCCGGGACAACCGGGGCAGGCCGATGAGGCAGCGGTAGCGGCTGCTGTGGCGCGGGAGCTCGAATCGGCCATGCAGGACGCGCGCGCGCCGCAACTGCGGTGTCTGGCGTTGGATGCGCTCTACAGGGAACGCCGCCGGAAGGACCCCAACGGCGCGATCGAGACATGGCGCTTACGTTGGGAGGCGGACCTTGCCTTGAAGGCATTTCTGGAAGACAAGGACCGCAGCGTCCAGACGAGTGCGGCCGGCATTCTGGCGAAGCTGGGCAACTCCGCCGACATCGCCGCGCTCGCCCAAGTGGACCTGGCGGCGCGGGCCCCCGAAGCGCTCGAACGGCTGTTCACGGCGCTGGCGCAACGCTGGTCGGCGCTGGGCGGGCAAGCCGAATACCTCACGCCTGGCATCGCGGATTTGTGCGAGCGGGTCATGAGTTCTGGGAACGACGTTGCCGCAGGTCGCGCGGGCTGGCTGCGGATGCACCAGCCCGATCTGGACGCCGAGGCCAAGGTGCGCCTGGCCGGGTCGTTCAAGAGCGCCGCGGCACGGGCAGGCGCGGTTCGTGCACTTGGTGCAGGCGACGCGAAAGGCGTTCTGCAATCGAAGCTGGTCGTCCATTTGCTAAGCGATCCTGTAGCGGCTGTGCGGGCGGCTGTGTTTGAGGCCCGGCTGCCGCGCGCGGTCACTGCGGCGTCGGACCGCGCCACGCTGTATCTGAAAGGGCTCTCGGACACCGACGCGGCGGTACGGCTGGCCGTGACGAAAACGCTTGAGCTTCGCGGCGACGAACGGGCCGGCCTGGTTGGCGCGCGCGTTCGGGAACTCGCGGAGAAGGATCCCGACCCGGAGGTCCGCAGCGCGGCGGCGCTGCTGGTCCGCCGCTGGACTGAGCCTGATGCTGGTGGTACACCACAGCCGGAGAAGAGAGGCCCGATCGGTCCCGCAAAGTAGTCCTCACGCAATTCGACTTCAGGGCGCGACGACACGGCACACATGAGATGCAAACGATACAGCAGGTAGATTTCGACCTTCAACCGTATCTTGTCGTATGGGAAACCACCCGCGCGTGCGTCCTGGCGTGTCGCCACTGCCGCGCGGCCTCTCAGCCACGGCGCCATCCGCAGGAACTGACCACGGAAGAAGGCCAGCGGTTCATTGACCAGGTGGTGCGGGCCAAGCCGGGCATCTTCATCATCACCGGCGGCGATCCCACGCAGCGGCCGGACTTCAGGGAACTCGTGGGCTACGCCGCGAAGCAGGGACTGCGCGTGGCCTTCAGTCCCAGCGCCACGCCCAAACTGCTCGGCGTGAATCTCAAGGAGCTGAAGGACTTGGGCGTCGCGCGCATGTCCATCAGCGTTGATGGCGCGTGCCGCGAGACGCACAACGCCTTCCGCGGCGTCGCCGGCTCGTGGGACTGGACCATGCAGGCGCTCAAGAACGCGCGCGAAGCGGACCTGCCGATCCAGATCAACACGACGTTCACGCGGCACAACATCGGCGAGCTCGACAAGTTCAAGCCGCTGCTGGAGGAGCTCAAGCCCTCGACCTGGAGCGTCTTCCTGCTGGTGCCGACGGGGCGGGGCAAGGTGGCGGACCTGCTGAGCGGCCAGGAGATAGAGGACCTCTTTGAGCGGCTGTACGCTCTGTCGCGGAGCGTGCCGTTCCCCATCAAGACCACGGAAGGGCAGCACTACCGCCGCGTGGTCCTGCAGCACATGGCGGCTGAAGGGGCCCAGCGGCCGGCGGAGACGATGGGCGTGAACGACGGCAAGGGCTTCGTGTTCGTGTCGCATGTGGGCGACATCTGTCCCAGCGGTTTCCTGCCGTACGTGGCGGGCAACGTGCGCACGGATGAGCTGATCGAAGTCTACCGCCACAGCCCCATCTTCGTGGAGCTGCGCAACAGCAGCCTGCTGAAGGGCAAATGCGGGCGCTGCGAGTACAAGGAGATCTGCGGCGGCTCGCGCGCGCGGGCGTACGCCATGACCGGCGATCACCTTGCGGAAGAACCGTTCTGCGTGTATCAGCCTCAGAATGGGAAGGCGTAATCTGTGCTCAACCTGACGACTCTCTATTGCGGTGTCGGGCAGCCGGCGGATGGCCTGCGCTACGGGCGCGGTGAAGGCGCGCCGCGCGCTGCGGCCGAACGCAAGCCCGTTGTCGTGTGGAACATCACGCGGCGCTGCAACCTGCAGTGCGTGCATTGCTACTCCGACTCCGAAGCGAAGGAATACCCGGGCGAGCTGACGTTCGATGAATGCCGGGCCGTGGTGGACGACCTGGCGCGCTACGGCGTGCCGGCGGTCCTGCTCTCCGGTGGCGAACCGCTGGTCCATCCGCGCTTCTTCGACCTGGCTTCGTACGCCGTCGAGAAGGGCCTGCGCCTCACGCTGTCCACCAACGGCATGTGCATTGATCGCGCGACCGCCGAGCGCCTGAAGGCGCTGCACTGCGCCTATGTCGGCATCTCGCTGGACGGCATCGGCGAAACGCACGACCGCTTCCGCGGACGGGTTGGCGCGTTCGAGCGGACCGTCGCGGCCTTCCGCAACTGCAAGGCTGTCGGACAGAAGGTCGGCCTGCGGCTGACGCTCTCCCGGCACAACGTCGCCGACCTGGAGCGCGTCTTCGAGTTCATCGAGACCGAGAACATCGAGCGCGTGTGCTTCTACCATCTGGTCTCCAGCGGGCGCGGCGGCAGCATGCAGATCCTGCCGCCCGAGAAGACGCGCGAGGTGCTGGATCGCATCATGGACCGCGCGCTGCTGTGGGCGAAGGCGGGGCTTTCGCGTGAAGTGCTGACCGTGGGCCAGCCGGCTGACGGCGTCTACATGCACCTGCGTCTCCAGCGGGAGAAGAGCCCGCACGCGGCGCAGACGCTCAAGTTCCTCGAATGGAACGGCGGCGGGCTGTACGGGACGGGCATCGGCATCGGCAACATTGACGCGCAAGGCAACGTGCACCCCGACCAGTTCTGGCAGACCTACACCGTCGGCAACGTGCGCCAGCGGCCGTTCAGCGAGATCTGGCGCGACTCCAGCGACCCGATCCTCAAGGGCCTGCGCGAACGCGCCGCCCGCATCACCGGCCGCTGCGCCGCGTGCCGCTACTTCAACCTGTGCGGCGGCGGTTTCCGGGTGCGCGCGGCGCAGACGGGCGATCCGTGGGCGTCCGATCCGGCCTGCTATCTCACGGATGCGGAGATCGCGCGGCCGTGAAGACAGCGTCGCAGGCGAACGTCCCGCCCGGCGCCGCGGTGCAGCGCGCAGCAGCGTTCAACTGGTTCCTGCTGGCGTTCGCGTGGCTGGCCGCGTGGGCGGTGTACAGCCCGGCGCTGCGAGCGCCCTGGTTCTACGACGATGCGGACTACGTGCTGAACGATCCGCGCCTGGGCCGCCTGGAACTGTTCCTCCCTTCGCACTGGTCCGATCCGCCTCCGGCCCTCGAGAACCGCCGCGGCGAGACGCCATACCTGCCCGGCTACGGCAAGCCGTTGATCGCCGACCGCTATCTGTGGCGGCTGAGTTTCGCGCTGGAACGGCGCGCCTTCGGCGAATCCCATTCGCCCGCCGTGGCTCATGCCGTGAACCTGTTCCTGCATCTGGCCTGCATCGCGGCGCTGTTCTTCGCGCTGTCTCGCCTGCTGGCCTTGTACGGTAACCAGGGCCGCCCGCCGCGCGCCATGTGGTCGCTTCTGCCGGGTGTGTCGGCGTGCGTGTTCGCTGTGCATCCCTGGGCCGCGGAGCCGGTGTGCTATGTGAGCGCGCGCAACGCCAGCATGGGGGCGCTCTTCGTTCTGATCGGCACAGGCCTTTGGGCCGGCATGTTGCAGACGCCGCGTTCGTGGGCCAAACGGGTTCCGGAGGCCGTCGGCGCGCTGCTGTGCGTGCTGGCGGCCGTGAGCTGCAAGGAGAGCTTCATCACCGCGCCGGCAGGATACCTGCTGGTCACGTGGCCGGTCCTGTGGTCGCGAGTGGCTCGATGGAAACGCGCGGCGGCGTTGGGACTGGCAGCCGGTGCCGTGATCGCGCTCTGCGCCGTGGCGTGGCTTGGCATTCATGGGAGCGAGCGCGCGAGCGGCCTGTGGGCGCAGGTCGGCGCGCGGGGTTGGGAGTACTTCCTCGATATTCAGAACCCACTGGTCCTGAAGACGCTCGGCGACCAACTGCCCGCGCGCCGTCTGGCGCTGGAAGCGAACCACCCCAACTGGCCGCTCTGGGCCTGCGGCGTGGCGTTGGCGGCGAACGCCGTTCTGGTGCTGCTGGGCACGCTCGGCGGCAAGCGCTGGCCGCTGTTGCTGGGCCTGGGCTGGTTCTACCTGCACTTGGCGCCGGCCAATTCGTTCCTGCCGCGGCCTGATTTCCTCGCCGCGCGCAACGTGTACCTGCCTGCCGCGGGGACGGCAACGCTCTTCGCCGCCGCGATGATAGGGCTCGTGGTCTGGCTGAGGTCGCGGCTGGTGAAAGCCGCCGGGCCGAAGGGCCTTCCCGCCGGCAGGGGGTGGACTGTTGGCGTCGTGCCGCTCGCGCTGTGGCTCTATTGGGCCACCACTGCTCAGTCGTGGGCCAGTGCCTTCGTTGATCCCGTGCGCGTCTGGGAACGGAGCGCCGCCGTCGCTCCGGACCATGCCGCTGTGCGGTTCAACCTCGCGTGGGCCATCCTGAAAAGCGGGTCGCCGACAGCGGCCAAGGCCGAAGAGCGCGCCGAGCAGGAGGCGCTGGCCGCGCTGGCCGCCGAAGACTCCGCCACCATGAAGTTCCATACGGAACGTCCGAGGGCCATTCGCCGCGCCGTGGCCTTCCGCCTGGTGGGCCTCATCCACTACCAGCGCCGCGACATGGCCGAGGCCGAGCGGAACTTCCGGCGGAGCTGGGCTCTGCTGCCGTCGGCTTCAACGTGGGTCGGCTGGGCCGGTTCGTGCGTTGAGGGCAACCTGCAGGCGCAGCTCGCCGACGCCCTCGCGGAGGGCCTGAGGGAATGGCCCGACCAGTGGTGGCCGCAAGCCATGCGCGGGGTGCGGGCGGTGAGGCGCTC
Source organism: Planctomycetota bacterium (assembly GCA_026692735.1). Classification (GTDB taxonomy): domain Bacteria; phylum Planctomycetota; class SZUA-567; order H5-PLA8; family H5-PLA8; genus JAPLOD01. The sequence continues at coordinate 20,115 of JAPLOD010000699.1, forward strand.
CCAAGCCGGGCCGTTGTCCGCCAGCGCGCGCCGCGACCTCGAAGCCGCCGAGCGTGCCCCGGACGAGACTGTGCCTGAACTGCGGTCGCTCCAAGGCATGGCGCTGTACTACCTTGCGGAGGCAGATCCGAAGCCGGAGCGGTTCCTGGAGAGGCTCCAGGGCCTGGGCATGCCGCCGGCGATGCTGGCCCGGCTGCGCACGCGCCCGTCCCGGTGACCTCGCTGCCGCGGTCGCGTGTCCAAGACTGCACAATGTGCACAACCAGGCCTCTGCACATGTGCAATCGGTCTGCCGTAGCCGTTCAGTCGTCTCGTCCTCCGCGCCCCCGCACTCTGGCATCCGATATCCGGTATCCGGCATCCGGCATCCGGTATCCGGCATCCGGTATCCGGCATCCGGCTGGCATCCGGCATCCGGAATCCGGCATCTGGCATCTGGCATCTGGTATCCGGCATCCGGCATCCGGTATCCGGTATCCGGCATCCGGCATCCGGTATCCGGCATCTGGCATCCGGCATCTGGTATCCGGCATCTGGCATCCGGTATCCGGCATCCGGCATCCGGTATCCGGCATCCGGCATCCGGCATCCGGCATCCGGTATCCGGTATCCGGTATCCGGTATCCGGCATCCGGCATCCGGTATCCCAACGTGTGACCAGCGCCGCTCAGGTGGTGGCGACTTGGCCTGAATATGCTATACTCATGGCGCGTCTCTTGGGAGGCGACCGTTTTGCGAAAGGAGGGGCCAATGAAGTTCGCAAGCATGCTCTTGTTGCTGGCGGGTGTGGCGTTCACCTCGGGGCGAGTGTTCGCGCTGGGCGTGGACATCGGGCCCGTGCACGTTCACGGCACGAAGGTGAAGATCGGCGAAGAAACCACGCTGCGCATCGTGGTGGACAAGCTCAAGTACGATGAGGACAAGAAGGTCGTCAAGGAGATCAAAGCGCATCGCAAGGGCGACAGCGACGACAAGTTCGAGATCAAGGTTGACAAGGAGGACCTGAACGACGAGAGCAAGGAAGTCCTCGCCAAGATCAAGGAAGACAAGCGCTATCGCATGACGCTTAAGAAGCTCGACGAAGGCTGGCGTCTCTTGAAGATAAAGGTGGACGAAGAAGACTGACGATGACCGCGGCACAGACCGCGACGCTCCCGTCCGGCGCGGAGCAGCAGAACGGCAGGCCCCGATGGCGGATCATCCTGTGGTCCGTCGTCGGGGCCGTTGTTTTTCCTGGGGCCTGCGTGTGCGGGTATCTGTCTCTGGCTGCCTCGGAAGCTGGCGGCCTGCTGGGCCTCATGCCGCCGCTCATTGTTCGGGCGGGTGAGTACACGTCTATTGTCAGCGGCATTGACGAAGGCTCTCTGGCCGCGGACGCCAAGGGAGTCCTGAAGCTGCCGCGTCGTCTTGCCTCCGTCGCGCCGCGCGGCGAGGTCTATGTCGAGAGGAAACCGGACGGCCGTCTCTTCGTGCTCTTCCCCACATGGTATGGCCACGGCAACGATCTGCAGGGCTACCTGTACGCCAGCGGACCTTTGACTGCGGCGGATTACTATGAGGTTGACTGGGGGCAGGGCGGCGTTCGGCGCCATCTCGATATCTGCGGCAGAGGCCTCTTGACCGTCAGCGGTAACGGACCGTACTACACCGTGATGCGCCGCTTAGATTAGCCGCCCCCGCTCACGGCTTCCTGCCCTCGCAGCGCCGGGAACAGTGGTTCAACGAGCAGTCCGTGCCCTTGTTTCCGCCATAGCCGCTTGCGCCTTCTCGCAGAGCGGGCTATGCTTCCGCCATCCTATGAACGGCACGCTGACGCCCCAGGCATTCGCCGAAAAATGGCGTGCGTCCACGCTGAAGGAAAGCGCGGCCTACCAATCCCATTTTGACGACCTGTGTCGCATGCTGGGGCACCCGACGCCGGCCGAACTCGATCCCACCGGCGCAAGCTTCACGTACCAGAAGGGCGTCACCAAAGACCTGGCGACAGCGCCCAAGGAAAGCACGCTCTTCGGGCCGCGCGCGATAACCACGGGCGCGGCGCACGGCTTCGCCGACGTCTGGTTCAAGGATCACTTCGGCTGGGAGTACAAGGGCAAGCACAAGAGTCTGGAGAAGGCGCGCGAGCAACTCCTGCAGTACCTCGACGATCTGGATAACCCGGAGCTGCTCGTCGTGTGCGATTTTGTGCGGTACGAAATCCACACGCGCTTCAACAACTGCCCGCGGACGGTGCACCGCTTCACGAACGACGACATCCCCAAGCCCGAGACGCTGCAGAAGCTGCACGCACTCTTTGAGAACCCGGCCTTCTTCAAGCCGAGCAAGACGGTGCAGGCGGTCACCGAGGAGGTGGCGAAGCACTTCGCCACGCTCTCCGACAGCCTGCGCTCGCGCGGCGTGGAGGCGCACGCGGCGGCGCACTTCCTGATGAAGCTGCTGTTCTGCCTGTTTGCCGAGGACACCGGGCTGCTGCCGCAGAACACGCTCACCGACGCGACGAAAATGGCCGTCGGGCGGCTGAAAGGCGCGGGGGCCGCGGGCGGACTGCGGCAGGGCCAGCAGCAACAGAAGGACGAGAGCGGCGGCGAGTATTTCGCGCGGCAGATGAAGGCGCTCTTTCGGGCCATGCGCCGGGGCGGGGAGTTCTGGGGCAAGACGATAGATCACTTCGACGGCGGGCTGTTCGAGGATGACGAGGCGCAGGAGCTTACGGACGCCGACCTGGAGACGCTCTACGACTGCTGCCGCGAGGACTGGTCGTCGGTCGAGCCTTCCATCTTCGGCACGCTGTTCGAGCGGTCGCTGGACCCGGACAAGCGCAGCCAGATCGGCGCGCATTACACAGGGCGTGAGGACATCGAACTGCTGGTGCAGCCGGTGCTGATGGCGCCGCTGCGCCGCGAGTGGGAAGAGGTAAAGAAGAAGGCGCTGGCGAAGCTGCAGCGCCGCGACGAATCGAAAGGCAAGGAGCACGCGAAGCGCGACAAGGAACTGCTGAAGCTGCTGGTGGACTTCTCGGACCGGATTTCGCAGGTGCGCGTGCTCGACCCCGCGTGCGGCAGCGGCAACTTCCTGTATGTGTCGCTGCGGATGCTCAAGGACCTCGAAAAGGAAGTCGTCACGCTGGCGGCAAAGTGTGGCCACAACCTGTTCCGCTTCGTCGGGCCGGAGCAACTCTACGGCATCGAGATCAACCCCTACGCGGCGGAACTGGCGCGGCTGGTGGTGTGGATCGGGCACATCCAGTGGGACAAGGACAACGGCCTCTACCGCCCGGAAGTGCCGATCCTCAAGCCGCTGGAAAACATCAAGGAGATGGACGCGATTCTCGATTGCGGATTGGGGATTGCGGATTGCGGATTGGCGAAGGGGCGAACGAAGCGGCGCACTGCTGGGCAAGCCAGCAGTGGCACACCGGCGGCGAAGGAACCCCGCTGGCCCGAGTGCGACGTGATTGTGGGCAATCCGCCGTTCCTGGGAGACAAGAAACTGCGTGCTGGTCTGGGGCACAAGTACGTCGAGCAATTATTCAGACTATACGGTGATCGCATCCCCAACCAGTCTGACCTTTGCTGCTACTGGTTTGAGAAGGCGCGGCAGCACATCAAAGACGGAAAGTGCAAGCGCGCGGGACTGCTGGCGACGCAGAACGTCCGGGGCGGCGCAAGCAGGAAAGCCTTGGAGCGAATCAAGGGGACGGGCGACATCTTCTTTGCGATAACAGATCGGGACTGGGTGCTCGACGGCGCGAACGTGCACATCTCGATGGTGGGGTTCGATGACGGCGGGGAGAAGGAGCGGCTTCTTGATGGACGAGTCGTTGAGACGATCCACGCGAACCTGACCTGTTCGGCGGACACCACGTCCGCGCGTGCGCTCCCTGCGAACCGGAACGTTGGTTTCATCGGTAGCTGTAAAGGTGGGAGTTTCGACATCGGCGAAGATGAGGCCCTTCCTATGCTGCGGCATGGCGGCAACCCGCACGGCAGGCCGAACAGCGACGTGCTGAGGCCGGTTGCGAACAGCATGGAAGTTATGGGCAACGATTCGCGGCGATGGATCATCGACAATGCCGACAGGGATCTCGCGAGTGCTTGTCTGTATGAAGAGCCGCACAGGGTTGTCCTGGAGCGCGTGAAACCAGTCCGTGACACGAACAGGGACAACTGGCTGCGGTCAAACTGGTGGCGACCACAGCGGATGCGACCGGTGATGCGCGCGGCAATTGCTCCGCTTGGCAGGTTTCTGGTCACGCCGACGACGTCGAAGCACCGCGTCTTTCTGTGGCTGAGGCACCCGGTCTTACCCGACCACAAGCTGGTAGTTTTCGCGCGAGATGACGACTACTTCTTCGGCGTCCTGCATTCGCGATTCCATGAGGTGTGGGCACGCGCACAAGGGACGCAGTTGCGCGAGCGCGAGAGCGGCCAGAACTACAATGTTATGACCTGCTTCGAGACGTTCCCGCTGCCAAAGGCGACGGCGGAGCAGGAACAGGCGATAGCGGCAGCGGCGAAAGAACTGGACACGCTGCGCACCAACTGGCTCAACCCGCCGGAATGGACCAAGGAAGAAGTGCTCGAATTCCCCGGCTCGGTGGACGGCCCCTGGGCGCGCTACATCGTGCCCACCGGCACGGGCAGCCAACATCGAACGGAGGCTGCCCGTGGCACACAATCCGCAATCCGAAATCCGCAATCCGAAATCGGCACCGTTCGCTATCCGCGCACCGTGCCCCTGGACGCCGACTGCGCCGCCAAGCTCGCCAAGCGCACGCTCACGAACCTCTATAACGAACGCCCCACGTGGCTCGATCTGGCCCACAAGAAACTCGACGCAGCGGTATGCGCCGCCTACGGCTGGCCCTCGGATATGTCCGATGAAGAGATATTGAAGCGGCTGCTGGAACTGAACCTCACGCGGGCAAGCACAAAGAACGGCGGCAACGCGGCGGCGGTTTAGAAGAGGCTGGCGAGGATGCTGTGCATCACCGGGTGTGCAGTTGCTTTGCGGCCCAAAGGGCCGCGCTGGAATAGCCAGGGGCGAAGCCCCTGGTAGGCGGCCCACCACGCGCAGAAGCCCCAACGGGGCGAGCTGCCATGAGGCGCCATCTCAGCGCGCCCCGTTGGGGCTTTGTGGTCTCCATGGCGTCGAGTCCCAGGGCCTTCGGCCCTGGCTATTTCAGATTGGCCTTTCAGGCCAAGGAACCGCCCGCAAGTATATGTCCCTGGACGATATTGAGCGGTAACATGACGGCGCTTTCCTCCATACGGCCCCGCGTGTAAGCTGGAACGCCTGCCCTACAGCATCGCGCACCGCGTCAGCGCGTGAGTACAGTGGAGACTGAATGATGGATTCCATCCCGGAGATAGTGAACGGCTTGCCGAACATCTGCGGCGCCGAGGCGCAGGTGGCGGAGGTCATGTCCTGGCGCAAGCCGGTGTACCTGCCCGAGACCAACCTGCGCCTGGACAAGCTGGAGGCCGTTTTTGCCATCGCGTTGCACATGCACCAGCCGCTGATCCCCGCAGGCGCCACGGGCGGGGACGCCCGTGGTACCACGAACGTCCCGTTCGTGGCGGGAGGGGCGGACATCCAGAGCGCCGAGATGATCAGCAACCTGGACTACATGACGCGCAACCCGAACATCGGCGACAACCACAACGCGCCCGTCTTCGCGGAATGCTACGCGCGAATGGGAGACATCATCCCGGAGTCGGTCGCAGAGGGCCGCAATCCGCGCGTCATGCTCGATTACTCCGGCGAACTGCTCTTCGGCCTGCGCAAAATGGGCCGCGGCGACGTCCTCGAGCGGCTGCGCACGATCACCTGCGACGCGGGCCTGCGCAAGCACGTGGAATGGCTCGGGACCATGTGGGGGCATGCGGTGGCGTCCTCCTCGCCGCTCCCGGACCTGAAGCTCCACATGCGCGCCTGGCAGCAGCACTTCGCCGCCATCTACGGCTGGGATGCACTGGCCCGCGTGCGCGGCTTCTCGCCGCCGGAGATGCACCTGCCCAACCACCCCGACGCGGCGTATGAGTTCGTGAAGGCGCTGAAGGACTGCGGCTACCGCTGGCTGCTGGTGCAGGAGCACACGGTGGAGTCGCTGGACGGGCGCGGCCTGCAGGAGAAGCACCTGCCCTGCCGCCTGGTGGCGCGGAACTCATGCGCGGCGGAAGTCTCCATCATCGCGCTCATCAAGACACAGGGGTCCGACACGAAGCTGGTGGCGCAGATGCAGCCGTTCTACGAGGCGCTGACGCTGAAGCGCCGCACGCTCGGGGGCCTTTCCATTCCGCCCATCGTGACGCAGATCGGCGACGGCGAGAACGGCGGCGTGATGATGAACGAATTTCCGCCCTGCTTCCGGCAGACCATCGCGCGCTTCGGCACCGAAGGCGTGGTCAACGTGACGGGGACCGAATATCTGGAAATGATCGAGGCGGCCGGCGCGACGGACAGCATGTTGCCCGCCATCCGGCCCATCCACCAGGGGCTGGTCTTCAAGCGCATCACGAAATGGGGGCCGGGAGCGGCGGACGAGGCCATCGCGCAGCTCAGGCACGAGAACCCCGGCTTCACCATGGACGGCGGGTCGTGGACCAATAACCTCAGTTGGGTGCGCGGCTACGAGAACGTGCTGACGCCCATGAACAGGCTCAGCGCCGAGTTCCATGCGGCACTGGACAACCGGAACGTTGACACCACCAGCCACGCCTACCGCAATGCGCTGTTCCACCTGCTGGTCTCGCAGACGAGCTGCTTCCGTTACTGGGGACAGGGCATGTGGACGGACTACGCGCGAGAGATCTCCCGGCGCGGGAGCGGGATTCTGACCCATGATTTCAGGTGACGGTACGGGCACAAGCGAAAGGCCGGAGCTACGTCTTGGCCAGTTTCCTGCGCAACAGTTCGTGACATTGCTCCGCCTTGAAGGCCGCAGCCTCAGTGAAGAGAAGCTGGTGGGCCTGCTGGGCCTGCATGGTCACGGACCGCAGCGCAACCTGGCAGGTTGCGCTGCTGAGGGCGACGTTTGTCACGTCTGAGCAGTCCACGGTGGCAACGCAGGCCGCGTCCTTCACCAACGCATCCATCCCCAGGCGGGAAAGCCGGGCCAGCTCCGTCTTGGTCCGCGCCTGCTCGTCTTTCAGCGTCCGTTCGGATTTGAAGTGCCGGAAAATCGCGGTGGCGCGCACGAGGCTGCCGCCCACGTCCTGAGCGGACACGCCGCTGTCAGGGTCAACGTCCCCGGCGCGGGCAACCACCAGCCGCTCGGCTGTCAGCATCCCGCAGGCAAAGCAGGTGACGGAGCCACGGTAGAAACACTGGAAGGCCACGCCCATGCCGGGTCCCAGGAGGCCGCTTCCCGTCTCGGCGGGCGACGTCAGGAGGGCGGTGGCGCGATTCTCGGCGCGCGTGATCTCCACGTTCGGGAACGACGCGCCCGGGCGCCGGGCCAGTTCCACGAAGCGCCCGTAGAGCACGATGGCGCGCCGCCTGTCGCGGCCGTTATAGTCGGGGCGATCATAGACGCGCGCCAGTTCGCGGAAGCCGGCGGCATCCTCAGGATTGCTCTTCACGTAGTCGTCGAGGCGGGCAATAGCGATATCGAAGCGGCGGGCGCCCGTCCAGGCCACGACTTCCTCCTGCAGCAACTGCAGCCCCTGATGCCCTTGGCGCGCCTCCAGATCGTAGCTGCAGGCGATGGCGCAGCCCAGGCGCTTGTTCCAGTTGCTGCAGAGCAGGCAGTCGCCGAGACCGCGCGTCTGCGAACCTTGCGGGGCCTTGAGCGTCGCGGCCAGCCCCTCCGCGAGGCTGCAGCCACCGAGCGCGGCCCTGTAGGACCAGCGTCCGTCGGGAAGCCTCTCGAACTTCTCGCGCAGCGCAGCGGCCATGGCTTTTGTCCGCGCGTCCAGGACGGGCGGCGTGGCGTGGCTTGCATCCCGCGCCGAAAGGCGCTGCGGGTCTTTGGGGACGGCGGGCGGCTGGGCAGGGAGTGCTTCCGCTGCATGGGGAGCTGCCGGCGCCAGGCGCGCGCCGGCAGCCTTGCCGTGTTTGCCGCGTGCGGAGGCGGGCGGAACCGGCGCGGTGGCAGCCGGTGGCGCGCGGTGGGCGGGGCTCTCAGTCCCGCCAGGGGATCCCGGGAAGGCAGCCTTGCCGGCGGGTTTCGGTGACGGCGGGGCCGTCTCGGGCGCGGCAGCATGGCGGTTGCTTACGGGCACGGGGGGCGGCTCGGCCACGGTGGAAGGGAGGCTCACGCGCGCGGGGGCTGGCAGTGCGCCGGGCGCGGGGCGCCCACGTAGGGGCGGCCCGACGTGGGCGCCCGGGGCCGGGGCCGGCCCAGCGAGTAATACTG
>JAPLOD010000700.1 GCA_026692735.1 Planctomycetota bacterium
GGCATGGCATCTCGCCTCCAAACGCCCCCTCACGCTTGAATGAATCGGCATTCTGGGAACCAAAATGAAACACTCCCGGGAGGACGGGGTTGGCCAACGGCGCCTTGCTTGAAACCAAGGGAAGGGTATAGTGCCCACAGGGAGCGACAGCATGACTTATCGTGGGCGAGTCAAGAGCGGGGTGGTGGTGCTGGATGAAGGGGCTGCGCTGCCGGAGGGGACTGCGGTCAGCGTCGAGCCGATCCAATCCGCGGAGGGCGCGGAAGCGGACGACCCGGTCTACAGGATCGCTGAACTGGCCGTGCCCACGGGCATCCCGGACCTGGCGGAGAACATTGACCACTACCTCTACGGCCACCCGAAAGTGAAGCGCGATGGCCGCTGATGCCGTATTCATTGACACGAGCGGCTGGATTGCCGGGATCAACGCGGACGATCGGCTGCATGAGGTGGCGGCGGCCCGCATGCGTGAGATCGCGGCTCAGGTTCGTGGACGCTGTGCGCGCGATACTGCGGTCCCACCATTGCCGTACGATTCGGATTGACGCTGACACCTTTGCCCGGGCGCTGGCGCTGTACGCGCAAACCGGAGACAAGACTTGGGGGTTGGTTGACTGTGCCAGCTTCGTTGTCATGCAGGACGAGGGCATAAGGCAAGCCCTCACGTCCGATCACCATTATCCGCAGGCGGGGTTTGAGCCGCTGCTCACAGAACAAGGATGATGACGCGTCTTCGTGTCGTGGACACCCGGCAACGGTTTATGTACTATGCTCATAAGGAACGTCTTGGCCCCGTAGAGGAGAACCATGGCCGCCGCTCGCGTCCTGATCCTGCGTGCTCCCGGCACCAACTGCGATGTGGAGACCGGCTACGCGTTTGAACGCGCCGGCGCGGAGGTCACGTCGTGCCACGTGCGCGCTCTGTGCGAAAAGCCCGGCCTGCTGCAGGAACACGCCATCCTGGCGTTGCCCGGGGGCTTCAGCTACGGCGACGATCTCGGGTCGGGCACCGTGCTGGCCAACGAGCTGACGCAGACGCTGGCCGAACCGCTCCACCGCTTCGTCGAGCGCGGCGGCCTGGTGCTGGGCATCTGCAACGGTTTCCAGATTCTCGTCAAGACCGGGTTGCTCCCTGGAAAGTCCTACGCGCCCGCGAACCCCGCCGAACCGCCCGGCGCCACGCTGACCTTCAACGATTCGCAACGCTTCGAAGACCGCTGGGTTTTTCTGCGCGTCGAGGAAAGCACGTCGCCATTCCTGAACGGCGAGCGCGGGCGCATCGTGACGTTCCCGGTGGCTCACGGCGAAGGCAAGTTCGTGGCTCGCGACCCCGCCACCTTGCAGCGCCTGGAAGAGGCCCGGCAGGTGGCGTTTCGTTATGTCAGAGGCGACGGCAGCCAGCCCTCGTATCCGGACAACCCCAACGGCGCGCAGAACGACGTCGCCGGCATCACCGACGAAACCGGCCAGATCCTGGGCCTGATGCCGCACCCCGAACGCCACTGCCTGCCCTGGCAGCATCCGCGGTGGGCGCGCGAGGGGCTCAAGGAGGAGGGCGACGGCGCGTTCGTGTTCAGGAATGCGGTGAAGCACGCGAAGTGACGAGAGCGGCCAGTAGTCTGCGACGACAGGTGTTTTCCAACGGAAATTAGGAAGGATTTTGGGCTTTCGTTCGTCAATATGTTAGGTTAAATATTGGTTTTGTGGCGTGATGATGCACAATGTGCAGTTCTGGACACGGAACTGAGCCGGGTTCAGGGTTCCGGGTTCGGGGTCGAGGGTAACGGCACGGCGGCTTCAACGACACAATGTGCAGTCTTGGACAGCGTGATTGTTCTTTGGGGGTGGCGGTGCCTTGGGACACCCCCTCACCCGGCGCGCTTGCAGCGCGCCACCCTCTCCCTCACGGGGGAGAGGGGGAACGGTTACGGGCCGGCGAGACGCCGGCGGTACAAGGGGCACGACGTGCGTTTTGGGACACGGAAGGGAACGGGGGCATGGAGTTGAGGGCAGCTTTTCGGAGGAGGGGATGACATGGTGAAGAATCTTCTGCGTTCAGCGCTGGCAGTCCTGGTCGGGGTCATCATCGGCGCTTTGATAGGGCATTTCCTAAACATGTTCCAAAACTCCGAGGCATTCCAGTTCAAGTTGCATGGCGGCGGGATTGATACGGCCAAGTTGGTGGCGTACGATGCGGTTGTCAACGCTGCAATGCTTCTGGGCGCGGTGTTCGGCTTTGTTGCCGCACAGGTGACGTACGTTCTAGACAGGCTCCAGGAACCGCCAAGCGCATGAGCCTCTACCTGGTAGCGACACCCATCGGCAACCTCGGCGACGTCTCGCAGCGCGCCATCGAGACTCTGCGGACGGCCACGATCATCGCCGCCGAGGACACCCGCTCCGCGCGGCGGCTGCTGGCGGCACTTAGCATTTCGGCCGAGGGCAAGCGACTGGTGGCGTATGGCGATCACAACGAGGCGGCCATGGCGCCGCGCCTCGCCGAGGACCTCCGGGCCGGGACCAACATCGCGCTCATCAGCGAAGGCGGCACGCCGCTCATCAGCGACCCCGGCTACCGCCTGGTGCAGGCCGCTCTGGCCTGCGGCGCGCCGGTGGTGCCGATTCCGGGGCCGAGCGCCGCGCTCGCCGCGCTGGCGGCCAGCGGCCTGCCGGTGCACGGTTTCATTTTTCGCGGTTTTCTGCCCAAGAAGCCGGGTGCGCGCCGCCGGATTCTAGAATCGCTCAAAGACCGCGAGGAGACACTCATCTTCTACGAGTCGCCGCAGCGCGTGGCGAAGGTGCTGCCGGAATTCGTTGAAGTCTTCGGGCCGGACCGTCCGGCCTGCCTGGCGCGGGAACTGACCAAAGTGCACGAGACCTTCTGGCGCCTGCCGTTGGGCGAACTGGCAGCCCTCGTGGCGCAAGAGCCGCCACGCGGCGAATGCACGCTGCTGGTCGCGGGCGTGACTCGCGGCGCGCCGGCCGACGATGGACCGCCGGAAGGGGAGAATATGGCAGGTTAGGGCGGGCCTGTACGTTACCTGTGAGGGGCGGCACGGGCGGCAGAGGCTGCCCGTGGCGTGCGTTCGCCGAGAGGGCCTTGCGGTCGGAAGTGACAGTCTGTAGAATCCGCTTCTTGGAATACGCGGCGATGCGGCCGGCGAGGCCGGAGCAGCCGATGTCTTCCGAAAAGCAGGCGTCTCTGAGCACAGGGGTTTGATCCATGATCGGGTTCTGGCGGAAGAGTGGAACTGTGCCGCTACTGGCGGTGCTCGGGTTCTTTGGCACAGCGGCGCTGCTTGGGGCTGTTGAAGATCACATCATCAAGTACAAGAACAAGGAAGTGGTACCTGGTGAGATCAAGAAAGCCGATCTGGATCAGGTGGAGATCCTGTACCGCGACCAGAAGACCGGCAATGCCTCGCCGATCGGTTTTGGTGCCGCCGAGATCGCAAGCATTGAGTGGGACATCCAGGACCCGGACTGGCGTTCCGGCATGGCGGCCTTCGAAGGCGGCCAATACGGCCAGGCAGCCCAGCGTTTCCAGTCGGTTGTCGCGGGGGAAGATTTCGACAAGTTCCGGGCCGCGGCCAAGCCGGCCGCCTACTACTACTGCGCCGAAAGCCTGTACCGCTCCAACAAACTCGGCGACGCGGTCCCCATGTTCAAGAAGCTCGTCAGTGACTACAAGTCGTCCTTCTACGTCCCGAAAGCCGTGGGCAGCCTCGTGGACGCCGCCATTCAGACCAGCAAAATGGACGAGGTCCCGGCCCTGTTGGGTCAGTTGACGCAGATGGGGGGCGAGCAGAGGGTGCTGGCGAACTATTATGAAGGCCAGGTGTTCCTTGCTCAGGACAAAGTCAAGCAGGCGGAGGAGAAGTTCGCCGCTGCCGGTGCCGGCACCAGCGTTCCCGCCACCAGGGGAATGGCGCTGATGGGGCAGGCGCAATGCGCCATCGCCGCAGGCGATCTGGCCAGGGCTCGCGACCTGGCGAAGCGCGCCCTGCAGGCTGAGCCACCCGCGAGCGTGGCGGGTGCCGCGCACCTCATCATTGGCAACGCTCTTGTTGCGGAGGCGGACAAGGAGAAGGCCGCCGGCGAAGCGCTGCAGAATAAGCTGATGGATGCCCTGCTGGAATACATGCGGGTGCAGGAACAGTACCGCGGCGACCCACGCACCGAACCTGAGTCCATCTTCAAGGCGGGCAACTGTCTGGAGCGGCTGTACAAGAGCAATCCCACGAGCCGCGGCGGCGACCGCCACCGCGCCATGTACATGTACAACAAGCTCACCAATGACGCGCGCTACCGCAGCTCACGCTGGGCTGTTCAGGCGTCCGAGGCGATCAAGAACCTCAGGTAGGGCCGCAGCCCGCGTGCACGGGGCGTCTGTCAGGCTGAGATTGCACATGTGAAAAAATCTGAATGCCGGCGTGTTGCGTACGTCTAGAGTCTGTGGTAGCGTGAGGACTCGATCAGATGGCATGGGACCGACCATGCGTGCGGGTGAGCTCGTGGGGGCTCCAGGCAGGCGGTCGAAGCATTGGATTGGAGGAGAGGGAGCATGAAGCGGCTATTGGTGGTACTGCTCGCGTTTAGCTTGCTGGTCGTTGGCAAGGCATTCGCCGCTGACGAGCTGGAGCCTGGGTTGAACTGTGAGTTCTTCAACATTGGCGAAGAGGTCGGTGATTTCCCCGATGTGAAGGACAAGAAAGCCACCAAGACGTGGGTGGACAAGACCATTGATGTGGACGCCGGCGACGGCGCCTGGCCCAACACGGACGCGGCCGACAATTTCTACATCCGCTGGACGGGTGTCATCAAGATGGAGAAGGATGGCAAGTACAAGTTCTACACCGAGTCGGATGACGGCTCGCGCCTCTTCATTGACGGGAAGCAGGTCGTGGACAACGGCGGCTTGCACGCGGCTGAGGAGAAGGATGGCGAGGTTGAACTGAAGGCCGGCGACCATGAGATCAAGGTGGAGTTCTTCGAGAATGGTGGCCAGGCAAGCTGCAAGGTATCCTGGGAACCTGCGGGCGGCGCCAAGGAGATCGTCCCCGCCAAGGTGCTGTTCCACAAGAAGGCTGCGAAGTAGGAGCAGCGCACAGGTGTCGCGCGGCGCCTGGTTACCCGCACAGACAGGCACGCCGTGAAAAACGCCGTGGCAGTCAACAGCCACGGCGTTTCCCGGTATATAGGGAAGGCGATGGGGGAGGGCGCTGGAAAGTCAGGCCCGGTACTGCTCGCAGGCGAGCCCTCGAGGGCTCCGTGCATCCGGCCGAAGCGCAGGTGAGGAAGGAGTGGGACGATGAAGCGCGTGTTAGTGGCACTGCTGTTGTTCGGGCTCGTGACGGTCGGGAAGTCGTTTGCCGCGGACGAGATCGAACCGGGTCTGGTGGGGGAGTACTTCGATATTGGCGAGCAGATCGAGAACGTCCAGGGGGTCGCGGATAAGGTCAAGGACAAGAAGCCAAAGGTGAAGAAGGTTGACAAAACGGTCAACTTCGACAGCACCGATGAAGGCTTCAATGGGACGGACCTGGTGGATCAGTTCTTCATCCGCTGGACGGGAGTGATTAAGATCGAGAAGGACGGGAAGTACAAGTTCTTCACTAATTCCGATGACGGCTCCAAGCTCTCCATTGACGGCAAGGTCGTCGTGGACAACGATGGCGATCATGGGATGGAAGAGAAGGAAGGCGAGGTCGAACTCAAGGCCGGCAACCACGACATCAAGATTGAGTTCTACGAGAACGGTGGCGGCGCGGGCTGTATCGCTTCCTGGGAGCCGGCCGGTGGGGCCAAGGAAGTGATCTCCGAGAAGGTCCTCTTCCACAAGAAGGGCACGGAAGCCAAGTAAGAGCACGGAAGCGCGGAACGGAGAAGGCCCGCCAGGCGGCGGGCCTTTTTTCCGCCCTGAGCTTTACGTTTCGCGTGCCGCGTCATACGCTCTGCCGCCATGCCAGAGCGCCTCACCATTCTCCATCTCGTGTCCCTCGTGGGCAGAGGCGGCCGCGGCGCGACTGCCCTGCGCCAGGCCCGGCTGCTGGCCGCGCGAGGCCACCGCGTGCTCCTCGGGTGCATCGCGGGCTCTCTGGCCGCGGAGCGCGGCCGCGAGTTCGGCGTGGAGGTCCTGGACGGTTTCCGCTTCCGCCGCGGCTTCCGGCTCCTCTCGTTCTGGCACGACTGCCGCCTCCTGGCCGCGCGCTGTGCTTCCGAGAACGTTGACGTCGTGCACGCGCACCTCTCGCAGGAATCCTGGGTCGCCTGCGCCGGCCTCCGGCTCTGCGCGCGCAAGCCGGCGTTCATCCGCAGCCGCGGCGTTGTGGTGCCGGTCCAGCCGCACTGGTTCAACCGGCTGCTGCACAACCGCCTCACCACGCGTGTCGTGGCACCCTCCCGCGTGATCTACGAGCATCTCCGCGCGCTCCCGGGTTTCGACCCGGACAAAACGGTCCTGCTCCCGGACGGCGTAGACATCACCCGCTTCTCGCCGCAGGCGGACGGCGCCGCCGTGCGCCGGGAGTTCAACATCGGGCCGGACGCGCCTCTGGTCGTGATGGTCGCGCGGCTGCAGCGCGTCAAGGGTCACGAGGTGTTCTTCAAGGCCCTGGCCAGGCTGCTCAAGGCGCAGACCATCCCCGGCCTGCGGGCGCTGTGTGCCTGCGATGAGCGCACGCCCGGCGAATACGAGCAAGCGGTGCGTGGAGCTCGGGAACTCGGCTGCCCCGAAGCCAGCCTGGCTTTCACCGGCCTGCGACCCGACGTCGAGAAAGTGATCGCGGCGGCCACGGTCATCGCCTTGCCATCGCTCGGTTCGGAGGGTTCCAGCCGCGTGGCGCTCGAAGCCGGCGCTTCAGGCGTGCCGATTGTGGCCAGTGCCGTCGGCTGTCTGCCGGAAGTGATCCAGGACGGCACGACGGGGATCATCGTCCCGTCCGGCGATCCCGATGCCCTTGCCGCCGGCCTTGCCAGGATCCTTCAAGACCGCGAGCTCGCCGTACGAATGGGCCAATCCGCGCGCAAGCGCATCGAGGAGTTGTACGACGAGAATCTGATGGCTCAAAGGCTGGAGGAGATCTACGTCAGCGCGCTCGCGCCCCACGCCGCAATCGAAAATCGAAAATCAGAAATCGAAAATCAGCCGTAGGCGCCCATCCCGAAGAACACCTGGTTCTTCAGGAAGCGGTAGAACCAATAGTCTTCCGGTATCTCTTCTCCCGGCAGATGCTGACTGCTGCGCGGTGTGAGCGCATTGAGTTCCGCGAAGGCCGTGCCGCGGCCGCTGTAATCCTGAGCGCCGGAGTCCTGGAGATAGGCGTGGAGTTCCTGGGGGCGTTCGAGTATCACGCAGCCTTTCGTGCGCTCCGTGACGAACTTTGTGAAGCCGCGCAGGTACCGGCTTTCGTTGATCGTCTTGAACAGGTCGCCGCCGTTGTCGCCGATGCGTTCCCTGGCGAAGGAAAGCGCAGGGCAGATCTCGATGCTGCCTTGCGGCCCGATGTGGTAGCCGAGTCCCAGCGCCGCCGGGCAGAAGGCAACGCCGTTTGCCGTCCAATACGAATCAATGATCAGGATGGGCTGCTTGCGCCTCAATTCCAGCAGACGCTTGCGCATCCCGATGAGCTGCTCTTTGCTCAGGCAGTACTCAGGGTGCGGCGGCGCGCCCATCGGCCGGTAGACGTAATACCAGACGTACATCGCACCGCTGCCGATCAACCAGCGCACGTACTCGTCGCTCATCAACTCCTGCACGTTCGTGGCCGTGGCCGTGGACGCGACGCCATAGAAGATGCCGGCCTTCTTGAGCCGCTTCATGCCCTCGGCGGCGGCGTCGAAGACGCCCTCGCCGCGCCGCAGGTCGTTCTGTGCCTTCCAGCCGTCGAGGCTGACCAGCGGCGTGAGGTTGCCAGCCTTCTTGATGCGCCCGACGTTCTCCTCAGTAAGGAACATGCCGTTGGTGATGGCCTGGAAGTAGCAGTCGCTGTGGCGCGTCAGGATGTCCCAGAAGCCCTCGTACATGAACGGCTCGCCGCCCAGCAGCGTGTAGAAATACGCCTTGTGCTCTTTCCCGGTGGCGATGAGCCGGTCCACGTCGGCGGCGGTGAGGTTATAGGCCGTGCCGCCTTTCTCGACCCAGCACCCGTGGCAGCGGAGGTTGCAGGCGTTCGTCAGGGAGATGAACATGAAGGGCGGGTACAGTTCCCCCTTCGCCAGGCGCTTCTTGTACGCCCTCACGGCCATCAGGCCCTTGAACGCGTACAGCCACGCGGCCTTGAGCGCCAGACGCGGGGAGAGTTCGGTGAGGCCGCGCAACGCGAACCTAATGAGCATCGCGCGCCCCCGCAGCCTGCATTCTGTATCCTGAATCCAGCATCCCGCCTTCCTAGCTCTGCTTCAGCTTCTCCATCACCTGCTTCATGTCCTCCCACACGGCACTGCGCACTTCCTGCGTGTACTGGCGCAGCACGAACGCCGGGTGATAGGTCGGCATGAGCGGGATCCCGCGGAAGTTGTGCCACTTCCCCCGCATGCTCATGATCCCCTGCCTGGTCTGCAGCAGCGTCTTGGTGGCCGGCGCGCCCAGCGTCACGATGACCGAGGGTGCGACCAGCTCAATCTGTTCGTACAGATACCGCGAACAGGCCAGGACCTCGTCATCGGCCGGCGTGCGATTCTCCGGAGGACGGCACTTCACCACGTTGCAAATGTAGACCTCTTCCCGCTTCAGCCCCATGGCGGCGATGATCTTGTTGAGGAGCTGGCCGGCGCGGCCCACGAACGGGACGCCCTGCTGGTCTTCGTCGAACCCCGGCCCTTCGCCCACGAACAGCAGACGGGCCTGCTTGTTCCCGCAGCCGAAGACAGCGTTCGTGCGCCCCGCATGCAGCCGGCACTTCTTGCACGACTGGACCTCTGCCTCGAGCGCCTTCCACCGCGCTGCCTTGTCCGGCTCTCCCGCTCCCGGTGTGATCGCCGGCGTGAACAGGTCAACTCCCGCCGGCGCCGGAGCAGCCGATGGCGCCGCATCGCCCCGGCCCGATACCGGGCGGCGGGGCTCTTCAGTCCCGCCGGAGGCGGGCGGAGGGGGCGCGACGGGGGGCACAGACTCGATCCCCATTGCCTGTTCAAAGTGCAGTCGCGTGAGCACAGCGCCGCCATGAATGCCGTTCACTCCTTTGCGTCGTGCTCATCGGGCGCTTGTGGTGCGGGCCTCTGGCCTGCGACCGCTCGTGGCCGTCCCCATTCCGTGCGGCCCATATACGCCATGGCCAGCAACCAGGCCAGCCACACTGCGAGAATGATCCACGGCCAGGGGGAATGAGCTTCGCCCATTCTCGATTCTCGATTTTCGATTTTCGATTGCTCGGGCGGCACGCCCGTGGTCGGCTGTCGGCCGGGTTCATGGGTGCCGTCGCTTCTCTTCGAGTTTACCTTCGGACTCTCCGTCATGCCGTGACGATTAGAACCGGGCGCCTGCGCGCCTGCAACCACATTCAGCGAGCGGAGGCGTGAGACGGCCCACTCGGCGGCTTGCGGTGGGCCGTTCCGCTGGTATTCATCCTTCCGAAGCATGTGCGTCTCGCCCATGGGCACGGCCTGGAAGCCCATGCTGCGGTGGAGAGGACCGAAGACGTTGGCCAGCGACTGCAGACCCCTTGACTACCTGACCGGCACCGTGCCGGCCGCTCTGGCCCACACCGCGCGCCTTGCGCCCGAGCGCGGCATTGCCGTCTTCGACCGCCGCGGCCAGAGCGTCGAGCGCCACACGTACCCCGAGATCCTGGAACTCGCGCAACTCGCCGCCGCGCGTCTGGCTACGGCCGGCATCGGACCCGGCGACCGCCTGCTTATGTGTCTGCCGACGTCCTGGGACCTGCTGGCGGCCCATCTGGGCGCGATCATCCGCGGGGCGTATCCGGTGCTGGTGGCGCCCACCGGCGCTCTCGGCGGTTCCGAAGCTCACGCTCACAAGGTCGCCGGCCTCGTCGAACTGCTGGGCCCCAAGCGGTTGCTGTGCGACGCCGCCACGCGCAAGGAACTCCTCGATTTCGGCGCCCCGGCCGCCGCCGCGCTCTCGATGACGCCCGACGAATTCACGGCGCACGCGCCGGCTTCGGGCCGGATCGAGCACTCCGCCCGGCCCGACGACATTGCGTTCATGCAACTGACGAGCGGCTCAACGGGGCGCCAGCGGGCCGTGATGATCAGACATTCATCCGTCCTCCACAACACCGCGGCCAGCGGGCTGTTCGCGGACACGGTTCCGTTCATCGGGCAGGACTGCGTTGTCTGCTGGCTGCCTTTGAACCACGACATGGGGCTGGTCGGATGCTTCTTCTTCGCCATCACCCATGGGCTGGACCTCTGGCTGCTGCGCCCGGACGCCTTCCTGGCTCGCCCCAAGTTGTGGCTGCGGACGCTGAGCGCGCACGCGAACGGCCTGTCACCCGCGCCCAACTTCGCCTATCAGCTCTGCGTCGAGCGCGTTGAACCGGCGGAGGTGGCGGAGCTTAGTCTGTCGCACTGGAAAGCCGCGCTCACGGGCGCCGAGATGATCCAGCCCCAGACCTGCTCCGCCTTCCGCGACAAGTTTGCGGCGTGCGGCTTCAGGGAGCCGTTCTTCCTGCCGTGCTACGGCATGGCCGAAGGCACGCTGGCGCTCGCCGCCGACCTGAAGCGCACGGGCGTCCGCACGGCGCCGGTGCCGCTGAGCCAGACGAGCGATCCAGCCCTGAACGAAGTCGTCTGCGTCGGCGCGCCCACGAGCGACATGGAAATCCGCATCAGCAACGCGGGCAAGCCGGGCGAATTCCTGGGCGATGAACAGGTCGGGGAGATATGGGTGCGGGGGCCGAGCATTTTCGCGGGCTACTACAACGACGAGGCGGCCACCGCTGACACGCTGGTGGGCGTTCGTGGCATGGGCGTCCCGCCCATGATTCCCTCCGAGAGTCCCGCCCACCACTGGCTGCGCACCGGCGATCTCGGCTTCCTGAAGAACGGCGAACTCTACATCACTGGACGCCTGAAGGACCTGCTCATCGTTCACGGCCATAACTTGATGCCGCACGAATTGGAGTGGATCGCCGAAGGCGCCAGCGGCGGCGGCGGCATGGAACGCTGCGGCGCGTTCAGCGTCCCGGGCGGTGCCGAAGGCGAGCGGGCCGTGCTGGTGCTGGAAGTAAGCGGGACGGACGGCGCGCAGTTGGCCGCCTTGGGCCATGAGATCCGCGTGCGCGTCGGCAAGGCGCTGGGCATGCCCCTGGCCGATCTGGTCTTCGTGAAGCGCGGCCACATCCCGAAGACGACCAGCGGGAAAGTGCAGCGCGGCGAGCTGCGGCGCAGGTATCTGGAAGGGCGGCTGCAGCGGCTCTCGTGAATGGAACCCACATGATGCGTCCCGTGATCGGCCTGAATATGTCCCTGCAGGAGATGGACGACCCGTTCCGGGCCAAGGCGTCCTGCCTGCTGAAGTACATTGACGCCATTGCCGGCGCGGGGGGCATCCCGCTGCTTGTGCCGCCCTACAGCAAGCGTTCGATGCTTGAGCAGGCGCTGTCCTGCATGCAGGGCTTCTGTTTCATCGGCGGCCCCGATTACGACCCTTCCCATTACGGCGGCCATGCGCAGCCCAGCAGCGACCTCATGGACCCGCGGCGCCACCGCTTCGACCTGTGGCTCGCGGAGGCGCTTCTCAAGAGGACGCGCAAGCCCGTCCTCGGCGTCTGCGGCGGCCACCAGTTGGTTGCCCTCGCCCTTGGCGGGGCGCTTGTCCAGGATCTGAAGTCGGAGTGGCACGCCGGCGTAGGGGCGCCCGCATGTGGGCGCCCACGTGGGCAGGCGCCAACGCTGCCGCACGCCGGCGATGAGCGCCAGGGCACGCCGCAGGAAGGGAACGCCTTCCGGCACGAGGTGACGCTGGCGCCCGGCAGCCACATCGCGAGGATAATCGGCAGCGCGACGGTCGCGGCCAACTCGTTCCACCACCAGGCTGTGCGGCCGGAGCGTCTCGGCAAGGGCCTGGTCGCCACGGCATGGGCGCCGGACGGCGTGGTCGAGGCCATCGAACCCGTGCGCGGCACGCGCTTTCTGCTCGGCGTGCAGTGGCACCCGGAACGGCAGACCGACGAGCCGGCCCACCGCGCAATTTTCGAGGCGCTTGTGGCCGCGGCCGGCAAGCAACGCTGAGTGCCGTTTCCCACGGCAGTTTCTGCTGATTTTAGGTCGGGATTTTCGTGGACTAGTTTACGATCCCGCTTATATTTCCAGCGACGTACGTGGCGCAACCTGCCGTGACGCGCCGCTTGGCGGCATCCGGCCCCCAGCGTGGGTCCGGAAGCGCCCGCGTGCATCGCCCATATATCACGTGGAGCGGTGTACGCATTGATGTGAACGCTGCTCATGTGCAGTGCATGGAGGAGGTAACTCATGCGGGTTCTCTGCTGCTTGCTGGCGATTGCGGCTTTTCCCTTTCGACTGAGTGCCGCGGACAACGTCGGTGAGTGCTACAGTAAGAAGGCCACGTGGCAGGAATCGCTGGCCGCCGCGCGCGAGGCGCTGGCGAAGAAAGAGGCGGATCAGCCCGCCTCCGTGGCCAAGCCCGTCGCCGCGGCTCCTGACCAGTGGACGCCGTGGTATCACATCGGCACCTTCCAGAAGCCGGGCAAGAGCTCCTTCACTGAAGTGTTCCCGCCCGAAGTGGAAGTTGACCTCAAGAAGCCTGTGGGCAATCTGCGCTGGACCCCGCACCCGGAATGGGTTGACGGCGTGGTCCACGATCTGCAGACGGGCGGCAACACCGCCACCTACCTGTACCGCACCGTCACGGTGAAAGCACCGAAGACCACTACCGGCTACTTTGGCAGCGACGACGGCATGGTCTTCTGGCTCAACGGCAAGAAGCTCATCTCCAAGGACGTGCCGCGCGGCGCCGAAGCCAATCAGGACCAGGCGAAGCTGGAGTTGGTGGCCGGCGAGAACAAGCTGCTGTTCAAGATCCACAACCAGAGCGGCGGCTGCGGCTTCTACTTCTCCACGGCGCCGGCTCCGGGAGGTGCTGAGCAGAGCCCGCAGGCCCAGGCACGCGAGGCCCTCTGGGACCTCGTGCAGAAGGATTTTTCCGACGGCGAATCGCGCCGCCAGATGAACTGGGAAAAGGCGGACGGCATCTGGGCCCAGGACTGGCCCGCCGGCAACGTGAACGCTCTGGCCGACCGGTATGCTCAGGCCACGAAGGGCAGCCTTGCGGCGCAGGCCAAGGAACTGGCTGGCAAGGTCAAGACCGTGGCGGACGTGGTTCCCCTGCGCCAGGTATATCACCGTTCAAAGGTCGTGGAGGAGGTGCTGTCGCAGGTCAAGGACTTCAACGTTGTCGCGTTGCGCCTGGCGATTACCGACCTGGTTGCGACCTTCGGGCCCAAGTACCCGAAGGGGCCTGAGTTCCTCAAGCGCCTGGACGAGATCGAGAAGGGCGTCATGGAATTGTCCGGGAAGGGCTCCCAGGGGGCCGGCAATGCCCAGTTCGTCAGCGTCGCCGAGAAGTACAAGGCCCTCCGCGAGGAAGCGCTGCTCTCCAATCCGCTGCTGGACTTC
>JAPLOD010000701.1 GCA_026692735.1 Planctomycetota bacterium
GAGCGCGCCCACGACGGCCTGAGCCACAATGGCTCTGGCAACCTGCAGGTTGGATGCTCCCATGGCCTTGAGTGTACCGTATTCCTTGAGGTTCTCCAGAGTCGAGGTGTAGAGCACCTGCCCGGCCACGACCACGCCGACGATCAGGCCCATCATGGCGGCCATGGCCAGAGCAGGACCGGCGCCGGTGGAGGTCAGCCAGTAATCCTGGGATTTCCTGGAGAATTCGGCCTTGGTGTACGCCTCGAAGTACTCATCTTTCCCGACTTCCCGCAGGCTGCTCAGCACCGCGCTGAGGTCGGCGCCGGGTTCCTTCTGCACAATGATGTAGTGGATCGCATCGCGGTTGAGATGCTCGAAGGAGCGGGCGTTGTCGAGGCCGGTGAAGACCATCGGGTTGCCCTGGAAGGAGCGGATCCCGTCGGTGATCCCGACGACCGTGGCCTTCACCTCGCCAATCTCCGTCACGGAACCCACGTCGGCATCGTCCAGTTTACGCATGGCTGTGGTGTCAACGGTTATGGCGCCGGGGTTATTCAGCTCCTTCGGGAAGCCATGCAGCACCTGCCAGGGACGGCCCACGCCCTGCTCCACATCGTAACCGACGATCTCGACCGTCTTCTCCGCTCCGCTCTGCATCCTCCACTTGGTGAAAGTTATGAGCATCGGGTGCGCCGACTTGACGCCCCGCGTGGACCGCACGATATCCAGCACCCGGGGGTTGAGGGTCTTGGGAAAGTCAAAATTTTCGTGAAACTGGGCGCACACCCAAATGTCGCCGACGGTGTGGTCCACGACGATGGAGGCGTTCTCTTTGAAGCCCGTGTACAGGCCCCACTGGATGAAAGCGAGGCCCGCCGCCACGGATATGCCCAGCAACGCGACCGCGTAACGCAAGGGCTGGTGAAGGATAATACGCAGGGCCAAGCCGATCACGTATGGAAATCCTCTGTTGCGCGTCTCTTCACTGTGATACCATACAGACGCCTCTGCATGCCTGGATTTCGCCCAAAAAAGGCATTTTAGGGGCAGAGGAGGGGAAAAACGAGTGTTCTTCGGCAGGTCGCGAAAACATCTTGACACGGGCGCCTCGGTCAGGATAATCAGTTTAACTTTCTCGACTTGCACGTGGCAGTGCGTTTGCCGTTCGTAACGGCGGACGCGGGGATGGAAACCTATAACGGAGGACGGGTTCCGTGAGCATCGTTGCCAGGGTCTTCGTCGTTCTAAACCTCCTGGTCTCTGTGGCCTTCCTGATCTTCGCTGCCAATGTCTGGACCGCTCAGACCAAATGGCAGAAGATGTACGAGCAGGAGAAGACCAAGAACGTGGAGTGGGTGGGCAAGGTTGAGGAGCGCCAACTCCAGTTATCCCGGGAGGTGGTGTACCAGCAAGGCCTGGTGTCCAAGGCGCAGGGCGAGATCGTGGACCTTCGGCTGAAGTTCAATGCCGAGCGCGACAAGACACTGCAGATCGCGACAGAGCTGGCCACGGTCAAGAACGCGCGGGACATGAAGGATGCCGAGAACCAGGAGTTGCAGCGCGAAGTGCGCCGCTACGCTGACGAGCTGCAGAAGATCAAGGGCATCGTCATCAAGCAGCAGCAGGCCGTGGTGGTCGAGCGCGAGAATGCCGTCCGCGCGCGCAACGAGAAGAGCGAGATGGAGAACGAGCTCAACGTCACCAAGCTCGCCTACGCGGCCATCCAGCGCGACAAGCATCAGATCGAGCAGGACTTGGCGCTCCAGACCGGCCGTATCGAGGGCCTGCTGCGCCGCAACATCCCTGTCGCTCAGATACTGGGCGAAGAAGCCGCCGCGTTCCAGCCCGTCATTGCCGCGCAGGTGTTGGCGGTGAAGCCTGAGGCCGGGCTGGTGATGATCTCCGCCGGCTCCCAGCAGAACGTCAAGCCCGGATACCAGCTCACCATCAGCCGCGGCGATCAGTACATCGCCAAGGTGCAGGTAGACCGCGTGTACCCCGATATGTGCTCGGCCAAGGTGGTGCCGGGAATGCAGAAGCAGGGAACGGAGATCCAGATCAACGACGACGCCCGGTCACGGTAGGCGTTTCGGCTTGGACGAGCGGCGCGACCCGCTGGATCGTGCTGCAACGCTTGAAGATTGAGGTAACGCATGCCGCCAACTACTGAGAACATCGCAGAGAAGCCGGTCTTCAACGTCTACGGAACGATGCTGATCCTCAGCTTCCTGATACTGCTTGGCGCCACTCTGTTGCTGAACGACGACCTGGACAAGCACTGGGGCTTCTGGGTTCCGAAAGAGGACCCGAGCCGCAACAAGCGGGCTGTCCACATCACCCAGTTGAACGAAGAGCCGGATAAGTACCCGGACATCGCCAGCGTCACCACCACCGACCTGGACGACTGGAAGCTCATAAAGGGCGAGGGCGCGGCATTCCCGTACAAAGACCTCTGGCCCCAGGGCTACAACCCTCTGCAGAACCCCGTGAAGGCCAACACGGACAACTTGCAGGCCGTCCCGCAGGCTCAGCGCGACGCGTTGATGAAGGACTGGACGCCTACGGAAGGGGGCGCCGCGGAGAAACCGGCGGCTGCGCCAACGGAAACTCAGCCGGCCCCTCCTGAGAAGAAGGAAGGCGCGCCGGCCGAAGAAAAGAAGGCCGCCCCGGCGGAGGAGAAGAAGGCGGCTCCGGCCGAAGAGAAGAAGGATGCCGCGCCGGCCGAAGAGAAAAAGTAGCTCCCGAAATCCGGAACGCACTCTATGAAACGTAACGCTTGCGTTTGGCGTTACGTTTTTTGTTTCCGGCGTTCCACGTAAAGTTTCCCCGAAACATCGCCGATACATCATACGTCGCAGTTTCAGGTTTCAAGGCTTGGGTCTCCAGTTGCGGGTTGAGAGCACCCGGGGTCTCCGGGGCCGGACCCGGAACGCAGAACCAGAAGGACTGAAACCCCAAAAGGCTCCGGGCATGTTTCTCGACAGTCTTCTCGGCCTGATATCCAAAGACCTCGGCATTGATCTGGGCACCGCGAACACCCTGGTGTGCGCTCGCGGCGAGGGCATCATCCTCTCCGAGCCGTCCGTCGTGGCGGTGAGAAAAGGCACCAATAAGGTGCTGATGAACGGCGAAGCCGTGGGCGAGAAAGCCCGGCAGATGCTGGGCCGCTGTCCGGGATCCATCGAGGCCATTCGCCCCATGAAGAACGGCGTCATCGCCGACTTCGAGATCACCGAGGCGATGCTCAGTTACTTCATCCGCAAGGCGCACGGACGCAGCCGGTTCATCCATCCCCGGGTCATCGTAGCCGTGCCTTCCGGCATCACCACCGTCGAGAAGCGCGCCGTCATAAATTCGGCCGAACGAGCCGGGGCGCGCGAGGTGCGCCTGATCCGCGAGCCGATGGCGGCCGCTATCGGCGTCGGCCTGCCCGTGACCGAGCCCCGCGGTTCGATGGTAGTGGACATCGGCGGGGGGACCGCCGAGGTCGCGGTTATCTCGCTGTCGGACATCGTGCAGAGCTCGAGCCTGCGCGGCGCCGGCGATCAGATGAACGAGGCGATCGTCAAACATATGAAGGACGTCTACAACCTGCAGATCGGCGAGCCGACGGCGGAGAAGGTCAAGATCGAGATCGGCAGCGCCTACCCGCTCGAGGAGGAGCTGCAGAAAGAAGTCCGCGGCATGGATACCCTGGCGGGGCTGCCGCGCACCGTGACCGTGCGCAGCGAGGAAATCCGCGAAGCCCTGCGCGACCCCCTCGAGATGCTCGTGCGCAGCATCAAGAGCACACTGGAGCATACGCCGCCGGAACTGGCCGCCGACCTTATTGAGACCGGCATCACGCTGGCTGGCGGCGGCGCCCTGTTGCGGGGTATTGACCGCATGCTGGCGCGCGAGACGGGCTTGCCCGTGCGTCGCGCCGAAGATCCCCTGACCGCCGTGGCGCGCGGAACCGGCGTCGTGCTGGATCAGCTAGAGACACTCTGGCCCATCCTCGAAGACGGCCGCGAATCCGCCTGACCGTCAGCCCAGACACGTATCCCGCGCGAAAAATGTTTCCTGTCGGAGCGGCGGATGCTACAGTGCCGCCATGGCGCGCAAGACCAACCGCGAAACCCCGCAGCCCGACCTCTTCAGTGCGCTCGACGCGCCGGGCGACCCGAGCGGCGTGCCACCGCGGCCCGCGCCGCCGCCTCCTGCCCCGGAAGCGGCGGACGCGAGGGCGTTCCAGCACCTGGCTGAAGTCGCAGTCGTCGGCCCCGTGCGCAGTCTGTTCACGTACGTCGCGGACGCGGTCTGGGACCAGCTTGTGCCCGGCGCGCGCGTGCAGGTGCCCTTCGGCCGCCGCACCGCCACGGGTTTCTTCGTTGCCGGGAAAAGCCCCGACGAACTGGCGCGCGAAGGGGTCAACCCCGCCAGGCTGCGGCCCATCCTGCGGGTGCTGGATGCGGCGGCGCCGGTAGGCGGAGCCGCCGCCGCCACACAGGCGCTGGTGACGCCGACGCTGTTGGCGCTGGCCCGCTGGATTGCACGCCACTACGCCGCCCCCCTCGGCAGCGTGCTGTCGGCCATGCTCCCGTCCGGTGTGAAAAAAGGCGCGGCCGGCGCTCGCGTACGGGTGGTGCTTCCCGCTGTGGCGCCCGAGGAACTGCTGCGCAAGGCAGACGAGCTTGCGGCGCGGAAGCCCAGGCAGGCCGCGGTGCTCCTGGCGCTGGCGGCCACGCCGGGGCCGCAGCACGCCGCCGCGTTGCTGCAGGAAGCCGCCGCGCCGGACTCCGCCCTGCGCGCCCTCGAAAAGGCGGGTCTGGTGCGCGTCACCGCGGAACGGCCCGAGGCGCCGTGCAGTGATGTTGACATGGCCGGCGAGGACGCCGCGGGTGTCACGTTGACCGACGAACAGGCGGCCGCGCTCGCACAGGTCCAGGACGCGCTGCAGGCGCGTGAGAGTAACGAGGGAGAGCTGCGCGGCTTCCTGCTCCAGGGCGTCACGGGAAGCGGCAAGACAGAGATCTACCTGCGGGGGCTGCAGACGGTGCTGGCACAGGGCAGACAAGGCATCGTGCTGGTGCCCGAGATCGCCCTGACGCCGCAGACGGCGCAGCGGTTCGAACGGCGGCTGGGGCGGGAGCGGGTCGCGGTCCTGCACAGCCATGTGACGGAGGGCGAGCGCGCTGAAGCCTGGCATGCCGTCCGCGAGGGCAGGATAGACGTGGTTGTCGGCGCGCGCTCAGCCCTCTTCGCGCCGTTGCCCCGCCTGGGCGTGATCGTCATTGACGAGGAGCACGAGACGGCGTTCAAGCAGGAGAGCACGCCGCGCTACCACGCACGCGACGTGGCGCTGGAGTTGGCACGTCTGTCCGGCGCGGTGCTCATCCTGGGGTCGGCCACGCCGAGTTTCGAGGCGCTGTACGCGGCGAAGACGGGGCGGCTGCGGCATCTGGTGCTTTCGCAGCGTGTGGCCGGGCGTCCGCTGCCACCCGTCGAGATCGTGGACATGACGCGTGAGAACCGCGAGGTCGAGCGCTACAGCTACCTTTCGCGAAGCCTTCTGCGCGCCATGGCAGAGACGCTGGCACGAGGCGAGCAGACCATCCTCTTCATGAACCGGCGCGGCTTCGCCACGGTCATCACCTGCCTGCGCTGCGGGTACACGGAGAAATGCGGCCAGTGCGATATCACGCTGACAAGCCACCGGCTCGGCGCCGCGCCGCACGGGCATCGGGAAATCCTGACCTGCCACTACTGCGGTATCGCCAAACCCGTGCCTGAGTTCTGCGGCGGCTGCGGCGCGCCCGGCGTCAAGCACTGGGGCGTGGGCACCGAGCGCGTTGAGAACGAGGTGCGGAAGGTGTTCCCCGGAGCGCGTGTGGCGCGCATGGATTCCGATACCATGACGCGCCGCACCGCATACCTGGAAACCCTGGGCAGCTTCCGGGCGGGGAAGACGGACATCCTGGTCGGCACGCAGATGATCGCCAAGGGGCTGGATTTCCCGAACGTGACGCTGGTCGGCGTGGTCCTGGCGGATACCGCCCTGCACATGCCGGATTTCCGCAGTCGTGAGCGCACCTTCCAGCTCCTGGCCCAGGTGGCCGGACGCGCGGGCCGCAGCGCCAAGGGCGGGCGCGTGGTGATCCAGACGCACCTGCCGCAGGACCCCGCCATCCGCGCCGCCGTGCAGCACGATTACGAGGCGTTCTCCCTGCAGGAGCTGCAGGAGCGGCGCGCGTACGGATACCCGCCCTACACGCGGCTGGCCCGGGTCCTTATCCGTGGGAAGGACCAGGGCGCCACGCGGCGTGCGGCGCACGAGGTGGCCGACGCGCTGCGGGCAGCCTGCCCCACGACCGGCGTCACTATTCTCGGGCCGGCTGAGCCGCCCATTGCGAAGCTGGAGGGATTCCACCGGCAGCACATCCTGCTGAAGGCGGGGGATGGCGATGCTCTGGCAGCGCTGCTTGCGGGTCCGGCGGGGGACGTGCTGGCGAAGCTCAAAGGGGCATCCGCGGCCGTGGACGTTGACCCGCTGGCGATGCTATGACATAATTTCCGTGAAGCCAGACGCCTCACGGGAATCTGATACATTGCAGGCCGTAACCAAAGGAGATGCGAATATGCCATCCAGTAAACTGCCCTGGATCATCGCGGGAGTGCTGGCTCTCGGGCTGCTGGCCACCCTTGTCGGCTGGGGCGCCGCTGTCAGCGCGCGGAAGGCTGCCGAGGCGGAAATGGAGGCTGCGGCGAGCGCGAAGGCCGAAGCGGAAGCCGCGGCCAAGCGGTCCGCCGCGGCAAAGAGCCAGGTTGATGCCGACCTGTTTAACCTCAGAGCGGAGCATGAGCAGGCTGCCCGTGAGGTGAAAGAACTTGGGGAACAGAAGGCCAGCCTCACGGCTGCCAGAGCGAAGCTGGAGTCGTATCTGGGCCAGCAGCTCAAAGCCGTTGACGAGCAGAAGTTGCCGGCGGAAGAGGATGACGTGGTCCAGGTCCCCGCCAAGCCTGCGAGACCGGGCGAGTGGTCGGTGACGCCGCTGCTGCCGGCCGAGACGATCGCGGCCGTGACCGTGTGCGATGCGCAGCAGGCCATTGAGAAGCTGAAACAGACCGGGCTGTGGCGGATCTACTCCGATCCGGACATGCAGCGCGCCTTCCGCGCTCCGCTGTTGATGGCGAAGGCCGCCATCGCGGCGGCGGAGGTCCAGGGCGAGTTCAAGCTGGACAACATCCTGTCGTTCCTCTCCCAGGGGGAGATAACTCTCGCGCTGCTGGCGCTGGATAAGAAGACCCCGCAAGGCCAGCCCTTGCCGGAACTGCTGGTGAGCATGCAAGCTCGAGGCGCGGCGGCGGCGGTCATGGATGAGATCACCAAGCGGCTTGACCAGTTGAAGGCCGCGGCAGGCGGCCAGTTGGTCGTGACCCAGACGCCCGTCGGCAACACGATCATCAACACCGTCGTGGTGCCTGTCCCGGACCAGGCCATCGGGAAGATCAGCATCAGCTACGCGCTGTGCGACGGGACTATCATCGCCGCGTTCGGGGAAGGCCGTCTGGAGAAACTGCTGGCCATGCGCGAGAAGTACAAGGGCGGGGTGCCAAAGCCGGGCGAGGGCGAAGCTCCCGAAGTGCTCGCCCAGGTCCCCGCGTACCAGAAGGCATTGGAGAAGGGCGGTCCGGACGCCAGTCTGATCGCCTACCTCAATGTGGAGCAGGTGCTCAAGAGCAAGGCCGTTGACGTCAAGCCCAAGACGGACCGCCAGCGCCGGGAGTGGGAGGCTGTTGGGCTGGACGGCGTCAGCGCCATCTCCTACAGCGTCGGCATCCGGAAGAGAGGCATCCGGGAGGTCGCGTTCATCCACGTGCCTGCGGCGAAACGGCATGGCCTGCTGGGGCTGGTGGAGGGCGAGGGGCTGGGGATTGACGCGTTGGGCGCCGCGCCGCGCACCGCCATAGCGGCAGTGGCGTTGAAGATCCCGCCGGAGCGGATACTGGACAAGCTGACCGAGCTGGCGATGCTCGACAACCCCAACGCCAAGGAAGAGATCAACTCGTGGCTGTTGGTGGCGGGCCAGCAGTTGGGTAACCTGGACCTGAAGAAAGAAGTCTTCAACGCGCTGACCGGGCAGGCGACCTTCTCGGTCAGCATCGCCACGCGCCACCCGAAGATCCCGGTCGGATTCCCTCAGCCGCTGCTGTCGCTGGCCGTGAAAGACGCCGCGGCGCTCAAGAACATTCTCAAGGC